>NZ_JAKMUV010000001.1:0-389617 GCF_027570165.1 Corynebacterium macclintockiae | reverse complement strand
CCAATAGTCCTTTAGCCTAGAGCAAAGCAAAAGGCCGGCGGTGACCGCTTTATGCGGTGCACCTGCCGGCCTTTTTGTTACGGCTTAGCTGTTCGGGCGCTTGCCGTGGTTAGCCTTCTTCTTGCGACGATCCTTGCGCTTGCGGCCACGCTTGCTCATTGCAGCTCCTTGGTGTTTAAGGGGACAGTTTCAACCTGTTCAGCTTAGCGGGGGCGCCTAGCTGGACAAAATGTTGGGGTTTAGACGGTGATGCGCTTGCGGGTGCGGGTGCGGCCGCGGTTGGTGCGGCGCTTCAGTGCGCGACGCTCGTCCTCGGCCATGCCGCCCCATACGCCGGCATCCTGGCCGGACTCGATGGCCCAGTTCAGGCACTGGGAAGCAACGGGGCAGCGGTTGCAGACTAGCTTTGCCTTGGCGATCTGTGCCAGGGCAGGGCCGGAGTTTCCAACGGGGAAGAACAGTTCGGGGTCTTCTTCACGGCAAACGGCTTTGTGGCGCCAATCCATTATTGTGTTTCCCTTCTATTTTTCGGGCAATGTAAGCCCGAGGTGCGTCGTTAGTGTTGCTTGCGTCGTTGTGGGGACACTTTTGATCGAAGTTGGGCTCGACAAATTCACCTAGAGAATCTCTAGGTAAATTCAGGCAAAAGTGTTTCTGTGGCGAAGTGGCGTGCATGCCAACGACAAGGGTAGGCAGCGGCGGCTTCTCGCCATCGATTAAGGCTGAGTTGGTCTTCTGTTAACCTCTTGGCCTCTTATCGGTTACTTGGAAGATTCTGGCACGGTTCTGCTGATTTGGCTAGAGTTTTCAGCAAAAGTGTGATGAACGTCACAGGGGAATAATTTGGTGCTAGAGAGGATTGCGGTTAACGGGTTTCGCGCCCGAGCGCGACCACGGATTTCCCACGCTTCTCCACCAGCACATCGCCGGCCAGTCTCAACGTCACTGGTCCGGTGTAGCCCTTGCGATCAACCGGAATTGTGCGTAGCAACGCTCCGTTACTCCAATCCACGACCCCGATTCCCTTCTGCATCGGGATCAGTAGCCTTCCACCCATTGGGGCTGCGGGTCCAATAGCGCCCTCTACCTGGAACCTTGGCTCCATTGTTGACGGCTTAAAAGCCACCACGCGCTTCCCATCAAACCAACTCATCGCATGCGCGGAGTCCGCGGTTTGGGCACTAAAGAGCTCGCCTTGGCGCTTGTGTGGATCCAACAAGGGCGCGGGATCAGCGGGAATCTGCTTGAAATTGCCCTGCTTATCCAGGATCTGGAAGCGGGAACCCTTGTAGTCTTTTTCATCCTTTGCACGGGTTCCATTCCCGGGCACGTAGATCACCGCGTGATCCAACCCTATGCCTACGAGTTCGCTGCCAGCGGGCACTTCGTATTCGTGAAACTCCTCCGGAACGTCCGAATCCTCCGGCTTGGTCTTCAGTAGGCGGACCAGCTTTGTGTCCTTATCGGGGCACGTCTGCGCCGTGGCAAGCAGCTCCTTGCGCGTCAGCGCGGACGTAAAGGTGCATTCCAGATACTTCTGCTTGTTGGGCTTCACCGCGGTCTTCTTCTCGCCGACCTCGACTGTTCGCACCAGGTCGTAGCGCAGCAGCTCGGTGCGGGAAGGCGCCAGCATTCCGATGCTGTCGCGGCTCTGAAACAGGGCCACCGTGTTAGAAGCCATCATGTCGCGGGTGTGTCGATACTCACCGGTGCTGCTGTCGAGTGCAACGACCTGCCCGCAGCCCTTGGGGCCGTGCAGGAATAGGTTCGTCTTTTCCCAGTTCGCAGCCACACCGCAGAGCTTTTCCGGAGCGTCGTAGTGCCAGACTTCCTCGCCGCTATCGCCCCGCACCATCGTTGTTTTGCTATCGGCAGTCAGAACTACGCCACCCTGATCCACAACCAGGTCGGGTGAATCGGTCTGCGCGCTCCACAACTCGTGCAGCTGCTGGGGGATTTGCTGGTCGTTGTTGTCCTCTCCGGCCTTGGCAAGAGTCTTATCAGAAGCCGAGATCGGCTGGCTAGCGACCCTGTGATCCACATTGCGCGCGTCGGAACCCAGCCATGTAATGCCACCGAGGGCAAGAGCGCCGGCTACCAGTGCGGCGGCGGCCATGTGGTCGCTGCGACGCGCCCGTTCGGGCGAGGGGAAACGTCGGCTCATCGGCGAGGCCCCCGGCTAGATTTCTTTACCTTCAATGCAGCACCTTTCACTCCGCGTGCCGAGCCTACCCTGTCGACCACATCTGCGGGCAGATCAAACTCTGCTAGGAACTCTGCGCTGGAGGAAAACCACTGTGGTGGATCCTGAAGGCCCAGCCCTAGCGTGTCGCTGATGGCATTCCAGCGTGCCACCTCGTCCCAACCAATCAGGCTCACTGCTGTGCCAGTATTTCCGGCGCGCCCGGTGCGGCCGATGCGGTGGACATAGGTGCGCTCGTCGTCCGGTACCTGGTAGTTGATCACGTGTGTGACGTCTTCGATATCGATTCCTCGTGCAGCCACGTCAGTCGCGACCATCACATCCACTTCGTTCCGGCGGAACTCGTCTAGGGATTCCTCGCGGTCCTTTTGCCGCATGTCCCCATGCACAGCCCCCACGCGGAACCCCAGCTTTGCGAGTTCCTCGGCCACGTTCGCCGCCTGCCTCTTCGTGCGCGCAAAAACGATGCTGCGTCCGCGCCCGGGGGATTGCAGAATTCGAGCCAGCGCCGAGAGCCGGTCGAGCTTATGAGATTGAAACACCACTTGCTTCGTCGACTCGTGCGTTGCTTCCGTCGCCGCGCTGTCCGCCTGAATCAACACTGGATGCCGCATGAAAGTCCTCGTCAGTGCCGCAATCGGCCCTGGCATCGTCGCGGAGAACAACATCGTCTGCCGCTGGGGGTTGGTTTGCGTCATGATGTCGCGCACATCGTCCAGGAAGCCCTGATCCAGCATTTCGTCAGCCTCGTCCAGCACGACGATCTCCACCGTGGCCAGCTGCAGGTGCCCCTGGCGCGCCAGGTCTAGCAGCCTTCCTGGCGTACCGACGACGATATCCACGCCACGGTCCAGCGCCGCCGTCTGTTTCTCGAAGCCCACGCCGCCGTACACCGCCTGTACCTGCAACGGTCGGGTCTTGTGCTTCTTTCTTTGGGACGCCCCCTCGGTCCCCACCGGCACGCGCAGGTGCCGGGCCGCCAGGGTGAGGTCGTCGGTAACCTGCAAGCACAATTCCCGGGTGGGCACAACGATCAAGGCGCGCGGGGTACCGTCGGGGGCGGTGACGGTGGCGTCATCAAAGACCCGATCCAGAACCGGAATGCCGAAGCCCAAGGTTTTGCCCATCCCCGTGCGTGCCTGGCCAATAACGTCGGAGCCCTTTAGCGCGATGGGCAGGGTGTATTCCTGGATGGCGAAGGCGTGGGTGATGTTGGCATCTGCCAGGGCTTCCGTGATTTCCGCAGCTACGCCGAGCGAGCTAAAGGTCGGACGGGGGCCAGTGGACATGGATACCTGCCTTCCTTGCTCGACGTCTATGATGGTCACAATACTGCACGTGAGTATAAAGCGAACATGAAGGAAGGATTCCCCATGCAGATCAAGGTCGGATTCGTACACAATGCCCGCGAGCTGGCTATCGCCGTCGATACCAAGGGTGAGCAGGCTAAGTCTCAGGACGAGTACGTCGCAGAGGTAGAGAACTTCCTGCGTTCCGGCGGTAGCGAAACTCTGACGATCGAGGGCGCTAAGGGTGCGCGCTACGTTCTGGTACGTGCGCAGGTTGCGTACGTCGAGGTCGGTGCGGAGGCCAAGAACTCCGTCGGCTTCGTTAGCTAGTTGGTTTTAGCCCTTATATATGAGTGGCAGCAGCAACTTTGAGCGGCGTCCAATTCCGCCGGCGCGGGAGGTTTGCGAGGCCCATGAGGCCCACGACGCGCGCATGGTTAATGGGGAACCGCGGGGTGGTCTGACCTTCCGCCAGGTTGTGCTGATTACTGCCATATTCGTCGTGGTGACGCTGCTGGTCATGCACAGCCTCATCAACGGTCTGGGAAGCGTTGAAGGGGTGAAGGGCGACGCTAAAGCGGTGACACGCGAGGCTCCCGGACCTGCGGATGGTTCGGAGCAGAATGGTAGCAACGGCGCTGGTGAACACGGTGCTGGTGGTTACGACGATCTGAAACTCGGAGAGCTGCCGCCGGGCGGTAAGTACACCACGAAAGGCAGCGGAAAGTTCCGCACCGTCGGCGAGCCGGGGAAGTCTTTCGGCGAGGGCAAGAAAAAGTTCACCTATGTGGTGGAAGTGGAAACGACGCTGAAGGCCTCGGCCTACGGCGGGGACGATGCGTTTGCTGCGATGGTAGATGCCACGCTATCTAACCCGAAGTCCTGGGGCGGCGACCCGCGGTTTTCCTTCCAACACGTCGACGAAAAGAAATTGAAGAACGGTGAGGAGCCGGATCTGAGAATCCAGCTCACCTCGACCGAGACCACGGCGAAGACGTGCGGGGATACCTACGGGATCGAAACTAGCTGCAACTATCCGGCGGAGCGCCGCGTGGTACTCAACGAGGCACGCTGGGTACGTGGAGCGATTCCCTTTGAAGGGGATCTGGGCGCGTACCGGCAGTACATGATCAACCACGAGGTCGGCCACGGCGTGGGGCACAAGGCTCACAAGCCGTGCACACGCGACGGTGGGCTGGCGCCGGTGATGATGCAGCAGACAATCAGTCTGAACAACGCCGAGATCTATAAAATCAACCCAGAAGAGCCCTTCGGACACGATTCGAAAACCTGCCGGGCCAACCCGTGGGTTTTCCCCTACGGTCCGAAAGACTCCTAACCCACGCGACCCAAGCGACCTAAGCGACACAAGCGACACAAGCAGAGCCAAGAAAAACGAGCAGATGATCAACGACGACCCGCACAGTGACTTCAACTCCCCGCCACCTGCGCATATTCTTGCCAGCTTCCAGGTTCCATCGGCGCGTCCGGTGTTGTTGGAGCAGGAGTGGAGCCAGGGGTGGCGCTGCGACCGGGCAGTGATTTCCCGCGCCGATGAACCGGCGCGCGCGGCGTGGATCGCCAAGATCATGTCGAAGGTGCGGCCCGCGGGAGTGTCCATGTCGCGCCCGATCTTCTCCTCCGACGGCCGCTTTAGCGTGTCCGGTTGGCGTGCGCGGACGTTTATGTCTGGCCACCAGTCGCCGCGTTTCGATGAGATGGTGGCAGCTGCGCTGCGGTTGAACGAGGCCCTGCGTGGCGAACCGAAGCCGACGTTCTTGGCGCCCCCGGTGGCGGGCAAGAAGTGGTACGAATACGACCTATACGCCGCAGCTGACCAGGCGGCGTTCGCGGAGGATCCAGCCGAATGGGTTACGCCGGTGCTGGCGCCAGAGAGCGTACCCCGCGAGGACGTAGCCGCAGCACTGGTCAAGGCCGCTGTGCTGGCCGAGATGCGCGGCCCCATCAGGGAAAACGACCAGCTGGTGCACGGGGACATAGCCGGGTGCACCATCTTTGATGGAACCGCCGACCCGATCGTGACGGATCTGTACCCGGCATGGCATCCGGCGGCGTGGACAGTGGCTTTGCTGATCGTGGACACGATGGCCTGGGGCAATGCCCCGGACGCGCTGCTGGATAGGTGGGCACACCTTCCGGACTTTCCGCAGTTGGCACTGCGAGCCGTGATGTACCGACTTTTCCTCCATGCGATGCTGCCGAACTCGCAGCCGGAATCCTGGGAGGGGCTCGGTCGAGTGGCCGATGTCGTCGAAGCGTGGGTGGCTAAGCAAGAGGTTGTCCGGGGCACGTGACAAACTAAGAGTCATGGATCGCCACAACACAGATAAGAGTCCGCAGAACACTCGCGATATTAACCGTGACCTGGAAAAACGCCTTGGTGCTAGCGGGCAGCCGCAAGTGCGACTAGGGGAGTCCGCTTCGGCCTTCAGCGCCACGGAGCACTTCGATGGGCTGGCAGGCGCGCTGGTAGAAGGTTCCGCCAAAGTTGATTATTCGAAACCCTATGCGATTCTCGGTGGGGCGGGTACCGGCAAAACGTCGCTACTGATCGCTGCAGCTAGAGATTTCCTGCTGCAGGGGGGATCGGCGTCCGAAATAATGCTCTTCGCCCCGTCGAAGGAGGCGGCGACGGCCGTGCGTGCCTCGCTGTACGAACGGGTGGCAGGGGAAGGCGATTACGCGGCGTCCGGCACTTTTGTGCGATCGGTGCACTCATGGGCGTTTGCTTTCTACCGCAGCGTGCAGGCTCTGCGAGGGAAGAAGCCGCCACGGCTGATTACGGGTGCGGAGCACGACATGCAGATCCGTGAGATTCTGCGTGGCACGGCGCAAGATGGCAACCGGTACTGGCCGGACAACGTGGTTCCCGCGCTGGACTACGCCGGGTTTGCTCAGCAGTTGCGCGACTTGTTGTTGCGCGCCACCGAGCGCGGGCTGTCGGCGGCGGATCTGCGGGAGCTGGGGGTGGCGCACGACCGGCCGATGTGGGAGGGTGCGGGACATTTCTTAGAGGAATACCAGCAGGTACAGCGGCTGAGTCGCACGGAGAGCTTGAATGCCTCTGAGCTGCTGCATGCCACGTTAGGCGCGTTCGAATGCCCTGAAGGCGCGCAGGTGGTGGAGCAGCAGCGGGAGAGGGTGAAGTTGCTGCTGGTGGACGATGCACACAACTTGGATCCGGCCTCGGCGCGGCTGATCCAGAGCTTTATCGCCCCCGGCACGCGCACCCTTATCGCGGGCGACCCGGATCAGTGCGTGTTCCACTTCCGCGGGGCGGATGAGGCTTTCTTGGACTCCTACTCGCAGGACCCGGATCACCGGGTTGTGCTCAGTGCTTCCTATCGTTTGACGCCCCCTGCGGCTCAGTCCGTTAATGCTGTCCGTAGGCACCTGAGTGCCCAGCCGAGTCGCGTGGTGCTGCGCTCTGCCGGTGCGGGGGAGACCGTGGGCGCGGCGGTTGCGGAGTCTATGAGGGCGGATTCCGTGCAGGTGACGATCGCCCCGACGGAGACGGCAGAGCGGCTGAAGATCGTAGATGTAGTGCGCCGTGCGCACGTCGAGGATTCGGTGGCGTGGGACGACATTGCCGTGATCGTGCGTGGCACGGGAAGCATTGCGCGGGTGCGCAGGTCGCTGATGGCCTATGGCGTGCCAGTGAAGGTGGATCCGACCTCCGTGGTACTGGCCGAGCAGCCACTTGTGCGAATGCTGCTGCTGGCGGCGGAGGCCAGCTACCGGGACCTGACGGTGGCGGAGATGAGCGACCTGCTGGAAGGCAGCGTCGGTGGCGCAGATCCGGTGATGGTGCGCCGCGTGCACCGTGCAGTGGCGCTAGCCATCCGCTCCGCGCAGTTGGCCGGGCAGGCGCTGCGGCAGCACGACAACGGTGCGCCCTTCCAGGCCGCTGACTACGTGACGGAGCTGCTGAATCGCCCCGAGGCCCCGGAGAATCAATGGGTCACTAGCCACTGTGGACCGCGTGAACAGGAGGTCCTGCAGCGAGTGTCTACCGTGCTGGAGGCCGGGCGGAAGGCACTGGCGGGGCAGCAGAGCGTGGAGATGGTGCTGTGGAAGATCTGGCAGGCCACGAAGCTGGATATGCATCTGCGCGCGCAAGCGCTGAAGGGGGGATCCCTGGGCGCGCAGGCCGATGCCGACCTGGATGCGGTGATGAGCCTGTTCGACATCGTCGGTGACTTCGCAGAGCGCAACCCGCAGGCGAAGGTGAAGAGCTTCATTGACAACATCCGGGCCCAACAGGTGCCCACCGGCGGGCGCGACCAGCGCGGCGTGCGCGCCGGGGCGGTGGAGATCCTGCCGGCCCACGCGGCAGCAGGGCGCCAGTGGAAGGTTGCCGTGGTGGCCGGAGTGCAAGAAGGCCAGTGGCCTACCGGGCCGACCGTCGGCGGATTGTTCGGCCAGCTAGAGCTCGTGGATTTGCTGGACCGGAACATCGACCCGAGCGTGCCTGTCTCCCGCATCAACGATGCGATCGAAGAAGAACGCCGACTATTCCTGCTGGCCATCAGCCGCGCGACGGATACCGTGCACGTGACGAGTGTGCAAAATTCGGGCGACGAGGCTCTGGTGCCATCGCGCTTCATCGCCGAGATGGAGGTAGAGCCCACCGAGCTGGCAGCGACGGGTGACATCGAGGAGGCTTCCAGCCAACCGCCTGCCACATCCACAACTGGTGCGCTGCCGCGCGTGCTGGCCATCGAATCCCTGCTGGCGGAGCTGCGGGATGCTGTAACCGATGAGAATCGGCCCGGCCACGAACGGCGTGCGGCTGCGCGGAACCTGGCCAAGATGGCGCGGGCTGGTGTGCACGGTGCGGCGCCGGAGGACTGGTGGGGAATGGCGCAGCCTTCCTCGGAGGAACGGGTGCTATCGGGGGGCAAGATCCGGATAAGCCCTTCCAAGCTGGAGAGTTGGAACACCTGCGCGCTGCGGACCTTCCTGGAAAGCAACGGCGGGGTGAGCGAATCCACCGAACCCATGCGCGTGGGCATCTTTATCCACGCCATCGCTGAGCAGATTGTGCAAGGCATGGAGCTCGGCGAGGCACAGCTGGCGGTCAAAGAGATTCTGCCGCACGTGCTCGATGGCCCAGGGTGGAAGGATACGCACACTGTGCAGCGCTGGGAGGGTGGCGTCGAGAAACTACATAAGTTCATTACCGGATACAGGGACCAAGGATTCGACCTAGAGACCGAGCGCACCCTGCGGGCACAAGTGGGACAGACCGAGGACGGGATAGAGGTGACCCTGAGCGGACGTGCGGACCTGTTGGTGACGAACCCGGAGGATGGGCTGACGCAGGTGATCGACTTTAAGACAGGCAAGAAAGCGGTGTCGGAAAAGGCTGCAGAAGAGAGCTCGCAGCTCAGAGCGTATCAATTCTTGCTTACGCTCACCGAGCGCCCTGGCGGCGATGGTCACAAGTACCAGCCTGGTGGTGCCGCGCTGGTCTACCCCGGAACCGAGGGAAAGCGCATTGCCAAACCTCAGGCAGAGCTGACAGAGGAAAAACTGGGTGACACACACGACATGCTGATGGATATAGCCCCAGTGACAGCGGGGCCTACGTATCTGGCGACAATCAACGAGGAGTGCACGAACTGCGCATTCACATCGATTTGCCCCGCACAGCCAGAAGGAAAGCAGGTGGTCTAAATGGATAGCAACAGGCACATTTTCAGCCCGCAGGAGCTATCCCAGCTGATGGGGCAGAGGTTCGCCCCGACCGACGAGCAGGCCGAAGTCATCCAGGCCGGGCCGTTCGGCAACTTTCTGGTAGTTGCCGGAGCAGGCGCCGGTAAGACCGAAACCATGGCGGCGCGGGCCGTGTGGATGGTGGCCAACGGCTTCGCCCGACCAGAGCAGATTCTGGGGCTGACCTTTACCCGCAAGGCCGCCGCGGAGCTGGGGGAGCGCATCCGCCAGCGCCTACAGACGCTGGCGAGTAGCGCCTTCATGGATCAGCTGGCCACCGATGATCCGCGGCGCGAGGCGCTGAAGAACATCGCGCCGGCAGTGGCTACGTATGACTCCTACGCGGGGGACATCGTCCGTGAGTATGGACTATTGATCCCTTCGGAGCCCGCGGCCAGGCTTATTACGGACGCCGAACGGTGGATGGTGGCCCGCGATGTGGTGCTGAACTCGCAGGGGAAGATATCCGTAGATAGGGCTGTGGGAACGGTCATCGAGGAGGTGTGCGCTCTGTCCGATGAGATGGACAACCACCTGGCGGATCCGGAAAAAGTAGCGGAGGAAAGTGAGGAGGCGCGAGAGAATCTCAAAGACCTACCAAGGAAAGCGAGAAGTCGAGTCGAGTTCAACAAGGAGAACCGGAACTTCCTCGACGCGCAGGAATACCGCATCGAGCTTTTGCAGCTGGTGCACGAATATCGGGAAGAGCTCCAGCGGCGGGAGTTGCTGACATTCGGCCAGCAGATGAGCAAGGCTGCGGGACTTGTGCGTGATCACGAGGTCGTCGGGGAAGAACAACGGCGACGTTTCCGCGTGGTGATGTTGGACGAGTACCAGGACACTGGACATGCCCAACGCATCATGCTGTCTTCGTTGTTTGGCACGGGCAAGGCGAACGACGGTGAGTTCTCCGCGATGGCGGTGGGCGATCCTATGCAGTCGATTTATCTTTTCCGCGGCGCGACGGCCTCTAACTTGGAGAAGTTCCGCGAGGACTTTCGGGATTCGAACGGGAACCCAGCGGAGAAGCTGCAGCTGCTGACCTCCTGGCGCAACCCCACCACCGTGTTGGATATGGCCAACAAGGTCTCTACCTGGTCCATGGAGCGAAGCACCGACAGCACCGGACGCCTAGTTTCCGAGCTGCGCCCGCGCCCTGGTGCTGAAGACGGCGAGGTCGCTGTGGCTTTCTTTGATGAGCGCGAACAGGAGCTCGACTGGATGGCTGACAAGCTGCAGGAACGATGGCAGGAGTACCAGCAGAAGCTGGAAACGGCGGACGACCCGTCCAAGGTCAGACCTTTTTCCGCAGCGGTATTGGTGACCAAGAATGCGAACGCTGTTCCTATCTACAACAAGCTGGTCGAACGCGGGGTGCCCGCAGATATGACCGCCGGGCCAGGCCTGCTGGACCTCCCTGAGGTTGCGGATATCTTTGCCACACTGCGGGTGCTGGTGGACCCGACGGATGACGTGGCACTGCTGCGCCTGCTGACTGGCCCGCGGTGGAACATCGGTGCCGCTGACCTTGCGGTGCTCACGCGACGCGCAGAGCAGATTGCCAAACGCGGATCTGGGGAAGCGGAAAGTATCGACGAAACCGTTTTGGAGCAGGAGCGACTGGAGAAAATCGAGTCTCTCCACACGCCCGGCGTGCGTGATGAACTGATAGCGGAGATCCTAGATGCCATTCCAGACCCCACCGATTTTTCTGTCGGTCTGGTTGATGCACTCGCGGACATCCGAGATGCCGCGGATATGGGGATGTCACCCGAAGGCGCCCAAAGGCTGGAGCTGCTCGGTCGGGAGCTGGGGTATCTGCGGCGCCACAGCCTCAGCAAGAACCTGCCGGACTTGGTCGCGGACATCGAGAAGATGCTGGGAGTGCGGCATGAGGTGTTGGCGCGCTGGCATCGCCACCCGGATCAATCTATTGGCACCAGCCACCTGGATAGATTTGCGGATATCGTTCGCGATTTCTCCCGCATCGGATCCGCAACCCCGAAAGCGCTGGTCGAATATCTGAAGGCGGCACATGCCGAAGAAGACGGACTGACCCCCGGAGAGGTCCAGCGCAAGGACAATACCGTGCAGATCCTTACCGTCCATAAAGCCAAGGGGCTGGAGTGGGACATCGTTGCGGTGCCGCATGCTACGCGCGACAGTTTCAGCGATTACGCGCAACCGCGGAAAGACAAGAAGTATTCATGGACAACCACCGCTCAGGTCATTCCCAGCAGCCTGCGCGGGGATGCGGGGGAAAAGCCCGGAATGTACCCAATTCTGTCCCTCAAAGGCGTTGAGGACAGAAAGGCGCACGCGGACGCCTATGACGCATTCAATGTGGAAGTCAAGCGCTTTCGTTCAAAGGAGAACGACCGGCTGTTCTACGTGGCCATCACCCGATCCCAGAGGGTGCTCTATGTCAGTGGTGCGGCATATAAGGACGGCGCCAAGGATGCACAGGATCCTTCACTGTGTCTAGTACTGTTGCGGGACCACCTGCGGGTAAACAACCGCAAGGATTGTGTAGAGCACTGGTCTGACATGGGGCAGTTTTACTCGAAGTTGGATGAGATGTTGAATAACTCGGAGCTTCCAGTCGAGCAGAGGAAGCTGCTTCCCACTGTCGAGGTCAATTCCCGGCGTTTAGAGTATGGCGAAGAGCGACAGCAGCGCGTCGCTGAAGCGAACAATGGCGCAGGCGCCCCCTGGCCCAGCCCAGCTCCCGCTACAGAGCGCCCCGGTGTGGCCGAAGCCGCCGACATGGTGCGCAAGGAAATCGAGGCGCTAAGCGCGCAGGAGCCGGACAGCGCCGACACCCCAACCCCCTCCGCGCCCACCACCGTGGCCGAGGTGTGGGACCTCGAGACGGATATGCTGCTCGAGGAATATTCGGAAATGGACAACGCCGAGGTGCTGGTGCCACTGAAGGTGCGACTCACGGCTACCGAGATGGTGAGCCTGCGCAGGGATTCCGAAGAGTTCGCCCTGCGCGCCCGTCGTCCCATTCCCCTCGAGCCGAAACCCTACGCCAAGCGCGGCACCGCGTTCCACAACTGGGTGGAGGAACGCTACAAGCAGGTCACCCTGTTGGACGAGGAAGAGCTGCCGGGCGCCTCGGATGCTTCGCTCGGCGACCCTTACCTCGAGACCCTGAAGGAGGCGTTCCTGCACTCCGCATGGGCCGATCGCCAACCCGAAAGCGTGGAGGGCGCCTACTCTGTCACGATCGGCGGTCACGTGTTTGAGGGACGTATTGACGCCGTATTCCACGAAGGAGACGATCCCACCGACGGCTGGATCGTGGTGGACTGGAAAACAGGGCGCAAACCCACCGGTGCGGAACTGGACGCAGCCGAACAGCAGCTGGCCATTTACAGGCTGGCATGGGCGAAACTCCTCAGCACCAAACTGGGCGTGGAGGTGCCCGCCGACAACGTTCGCGCCGTGTTTCACTATGTCGCGGCAAATGAGACCTATGAACCGCGTACACTACTGTCTGCAGAGCAACTCGAGCGGATGCTTGGGGGCGTCACAAAGAAGGCACCCCAAGAACACGACGGCGAAGAGCCACAAGGCAGCATCGAGCAGTGACGAGAGGACGTAGATGAGAGACCGGCTGCGCGAACGTTTTCGCGCCGACGATGAGGTCGATGAGCTACCGCCGCACGCACTGCTGAACATCGTCCGCATCCCGACCTCGGTGGTACAAAGCCCCTGGTGGCTCATCATCCGACGGATGTTCTACGCCTTCCTGCTGGTGCTTTTCGTCGCCTGCCTGGCCTACTTCGACAGGGACGGCTACGAGGGGATGGAAACGTTTGTGGACGCCCTGTATTACTCGTCGGTGTCCCTCTCGACGACGGGCTACGGCGATGTGTCACCGCAGACGCAGAACGCGCGACTGGTCAACACCCTCATCATCACCCCGGCCCGCCTGGTCTTCCTGGTGCTGCTGGTCGGCACGACGCTGTCAGTGCTGACCGAAGAATCCCGCAAAACGTTAGTCATCCGCCGCTGGAGGAAGAAAATGCGTAACCACACCATCGTTATCGGCTACGGCACTAAGGGCCGCTCCGCTATCGCGGCGCTGCTGGCCGACGGCGTATCGCCTTCGCAGATCGTCGTGGTGGATACGGACAGGGAGGTGCTGGATCAGGCGTCCGCGCAGGGGCTGGTGACGGTGCAGGGTACGGCTACCCGCTCCGACGTGCTGAAACTCGCCGGTGTGAACCGTGCCCGCGCGGTGGTCGTCGCACCGAACCAGGACGATACAGCGGTGCTGATCACACTGTCGGTGCGCGAGATCGCGCCTTCTGCAACGATCGTCGCGAGTGTGCGCGAATCCGATAACTCGCACCTGCTGCGGCAATCCGGTGCAGACTCGGTGGTCGTTTCCTCCGAAACGGCCGGGCGCCTGATGGGACTGGCGACGGTTACGCCATCAGTGACGGAGATGATGGAGGATCTGCTGTCGCCGGACGAAGGATTCTCTATCGCCGAACGCCTGGTCACCGAGGAAGAGGTTGGCGGCAACCCCCGCGTGCTAGAAGACGTGGTGCTGGGCGTGGTGCGCTCCGGCGAGCTGTACCGCATCGATTCCTCCGAGGCAGAGACGATCGAACCGGGCGACCGTGTGCTGTACGTGCGCTCCAACCCCGGTGCCGACGATATTCTCGGCACCAAGTAGGGGATCTGAGTGAGCTCCCTACTGGATGGTCTGGATCCGGAACAGGCGAGAGCGGCCTCCGCCCCGCGCGGACCGGTGAGCATCATCGCGGGCGCCGGCACCGGCAAGACCCGCACCATTACCCACCGCATTGCCTACCTGGTCGAGGGCGGATTCGTGAATCCCGACCACGTCCTGGCCGTGACCTTCACCGCCCGCGCGGCCGCGGAACTGCGTGAGCGCCTAGCGCTGATGAACATCCCCAAGGTGCAGGCCAAGACCTTCCACGCCGCCGCCATGCGGCAGCTGAAATACTTTTGGCCCGCCTATGCGGGCGACCTGCCGTGGACGCTGCTGGACAACAAGTTCCGCGTCGTCTCCCGCGCCGCGCGGGCCGCGGGAGTGGAGGTCAGCACCCCGATGCTGGCGGACCTCATCGGGGAAATCGAATGGGCGAAATCCTCCTTGATCAGCGCGGAAGACTACCCGGACTTCGTGGAACCGCGCCGCCGTGATTGCCCAGTCGCCCCGCATACCTTCGTCAAGGTCTTTCAGGGCTACGAGAACCTCAAGGCCACGCCGGAGGGAATGCTGCTGGACTTCGACGATCTGCTGCTGCATATGGCCGCAGCCATCGAGTCCAACACCGGCATTGCTGACGAGTTTCGTTCGCGCTACCGCACCTTCGTGGTCGACGAGTACCAGGACGTCACGCCCCTCCAGCAGCGCGTGTTGGACGCGTGGGTAGGCGACCGCGATGATCTGACCGTTGTGGGCGACGCGAACCAGACGATCTACAGCTTCAACGGCGCCACGCCGGAGTATCTGTTGGACTTCACCACCAAGTACCCGGAGTCCACCACCGTCCGCCTGCACCGGGACTACCGTTCCACCCCGCAGGTCGTGGACCTGGCTAACAATGTGATCGGCAAGGCGAAAGGACGCGTTGCGGGCACGCGGCTGAAGCTGGAGGGCCAGCGCCCCGCAGGTCCGCTCCCGCAGTTCCACGAGTACCCCGACGAGCCCGCTGAGGCTGTGGCGGTAGTCAAGGAAATCCAGACGCTTATCCGCAAGGGCGTGGAACCCGCGAACATCGCGATCCTCTACCGCATCAACTCCCAGTCCGCGAACTACGAATACGAGCTCGAACAGGCCGGTATTGGCTACCAGGTCAAAGGCGGCGAGGGCTTCTTCAAGCGCGCGGAAATCCGGGAGGGAATGAACGCCATCACCGCCGCGGCGAAGAAGTACGACCCGGACCCGGAGGATGTGCCGGATGCCGTCCGCGCCGCGCTCGTCCCCGTCGGCCTGACGTCCACCGAACCCTCCGGTACCCAGGAGCGCGCCCGCTGGCAGTCCCTGCAGGCCCTCTTCCAGCTGGTCAAGGACATCACCACCACCGCGGCCGAACCTTTAAGCATGCAGGGCGTAGTCGCGTTGCTGAAGGAACGCATGAGCGCGAAGAACCCGCCGAAGTTCCAGGGAGTCACCCTGGCCAGCATTCACGCGGCCAAGGGCCTGGAATGGGACGCTGTATTCCTGGTCGGCCTCAACGAGGGCACCTTGCCGATCCGCCATGCCCTCAAAGGAGCGGGCTCGGAAGAGGCGATCGAGGAGGAACGCCGGCTGTTCTACGTCGGCATCACCCGCGCCCGGGAACACCTGCACCTCAGCTGGTCGCTGGCTCGCCAGGAGGGCTCCAAGTCGAACCGTCGCCGCACGCGCTTCCTCGACGGTTTGGTCCCGCAGGAGGAAGCGGCCGCCGCGCAGCGTCGTTCCGGTACTGGCGCCTCCGGTTCGCGGGACAGGCTGGGCGCGCCGAAGAATGCCTGCGTGGTCTGCGGATCCAGGCTCGGCAGCCCGGAGCTAAAGATCCTCGGCCGCTGCGGGGAGCACGCCCCCGAGACTGATCACCTTCTGCTGACGGAGCTGCGGCAGTGGCGCAGCGCTCTGGCCAAGGACAAGGCGGTGCCGGCGTATGTCATTTTTAGTGACGCCACGTTGCGAGCCATTGCCGAGCAGCTGCCCACCACGTCTGACCAGTTGGTGGCCGTGCCGGGCATTGGTCCGGTCAAGGTGAAGGAGTTTGGTGAGGACGTTCTGGCGATCGTCAGCAACTACGCCTAGTTGGTCTTGTGCACAGTTGATCCCGTGCACAGTTGGTCTTGTGCACAGCTAAACCCGCACCGCCCGGCAGGACAGGCAGTTGTCGTCGAAGGGGATGGGGTGGGTGTGCACGGCACCGGTGGCAAAGTCCACTAGCCGCCGTTGGGTGAGGACCTCCGGGATATCCGGTGGAGTCGGCAGCGCTTCCTGCCTAAGCCGCGCCATCTTTCGTTCCTGCCGATACTCGCGTTGCGCGCGCCACCAAGGCAGGACGTGTTCGTTAAGCATCATCGCGAACTGTGTGGAGGCTGCCTGGATCAGGTGCCTTTCCGTACTTCCGGGTCTACCTGTCGCCTGCAAGCGCACTCCTTTCCACCCGTCGTCGATCTGCCCGTAGTAGCTATCGGTGCAGGCCAGGCAGGGTGTTATACCGGGGATGACCAGCGGCCCCAGCACAGATCGGCCGTCCACGATGCCAGCAGGGTAGTGGGCTACCCGGTTGACCATCAGTGCGTGTTGCACGTCCGGGGTCGGGAATACCGCGCCGGGCAGGGCCATCAGCGATCGCCGAGCCTCGCTGGGGGTGGTGACGATGCGGAAGCTCAAACCAAGAGCCTCTAGCACGGGCTCTAGCCGCTCGCTGGCCACGCCGGAGGCCAGCACGTGGAAGTCCACGTCCGACTGGGACGGCCGCAGGATTTTCGCCTGCAGCATCTCGGAGAGCATCTGCCGCGCATCTTCGGGTTCCAGCCCGCAGTAGCCCATCTTTTGGTGCAGCTCCTCGAACCCGATCCCGCCGCGCGCCAGTGCGAACACGTGCGCTACCTGGCCCGGGTTCACGTTCTTCGGTAGCGGCAGGATCATCGATTCGTGCGGTAGCACCCCGAATTGCAGGCCGATTGTCGGCCTGGCCAGGATCGCTGTGTTGGATGGCAGATTAAGCTCTAGCATGAATGAAGTTCCCCCAAGAAAGAGTCGCGCTCCCCATGCGCGCCTCGTCGCCTCTTACCCTAGCAGCGCTGCACCGTCCTCGCTGGTGGAAAGGATGTTCCTGTGGCTCCCTCCCTGCGTCGGCATAGCGTTATCGACCCTCAGCAGGTGGCCAGCGATGTGCAGGCGGAGCTGGCGAAAGCTAGCGGCGCTGCGATCCCGCCCGTGAGCATTCGATTGTCCGCCCGGCGGAAAAAGACGGTCGCGGTGCGGGAGGAAGGCGATGGCTTCCTGATCATGGCGCCGGCCATCATTGGGGAGGCCGAGCTACGCAGAATCAGCATGGAGCTGGTGGGTAAGGCGCTGAGCAGTCGGCGTCATACGATAGGCAACAACGAGCTCGTCGAGCGCGCGGCGCAGCTCAACAACAAGTACCTCGGCGGCCGCGCGACGGTAAAAGAGATCAAGTTCGTCACGAACATGAACACGCGTTGGGGCAGCTGCTCGGTGCAGTCGAAGCGCATCCGGATCGCCCACCAGCTGCAGGATGTGCCGGGATATGTGCTGGATGCGGTGATTATCCACGAGCTGATCCACACGTTCGTGCCGAACCACGGCCCGGAGTTCCGCCGCTGGGAGGCGCACACCCCGCACCTGGAGAAGGCGCAGGGCTACCTGGAAGCCTTCAAACGCTGGGGGATGCGCGGCTAGCTACTTCTCGTCGCTCTGGCCGTCGGTGTCGCTCTGGCCGTTCTCGTCACGCTTCTCGTTGAGCTCCCGCTCCAGCTTCTCGATTTCGCTGATGGGGTTGAAGCCCTCCATCTCGTCCTCATCGAATGCCACGTTGCTGATGAAGGCCGCCGGGTTGTCCAGGTCGGAGGCAACCGGAAGGAAATCGGGGTGGTCCCACACGCTGTCGCGCTTAGTGACGCCTACCGCATCATCCAGCCTGCGCCACAGCTCGACTGCCTCGTTTGCCTTCGGAGCAGTGAAGCTGATGCCCAGAGCCTTAGTCAGCGCTTCCATGGCGGGGGAGCCGTTGTTGCGGAACTCCGACCAGGCGGCGTTGATCATGGCCGCGGCGGGGATGCGGGAATCCAGGGCCACGCCGGTGACGTAATCCACCCAACCCTCGATCAGCGACAGGCTGGTTTCCAGGCGTTCGCGGGCGTGGGTGTTGGAGGAAACGACTTGCGGGGAGAAATCCTGCCCCTGCATGCGCTCCATCATCTCCTGCATCTTCGCCGGGTCGTTCAGCGATTCCGGGGTGAAGTCGCTGGTGGCTTCTTCCATGGCGGAGTAATCCAGCGACAGGCCGGCGGCGAACTCCTCGACATCCAGAATCAGGCGCTCCACCAGCCACGGGACGTGCTTGAACAGGCGCAGGTGCGCTGCCTCGCGCGCGGCCAGGTAGATCAGTGCTTCGCGGGGTTCGCAGCCCAGCTTTTTGGCCATCGCGTCCAGGTGCTCGGTGGCGATGGCAGCGGTCTCGCCTTGCGCAAGTGGTACGCCCCATTGGGTAGAAAGCACGACGTCGCTGGCCATCTCACCCAGAGTGTTGCCGAGCTGCACGCCGAAGTTCATGGCGTTGATCTGCTTCATCATTCCCGCCAGCGGGCCTAGCTGGCTGCGCATTTCCTCCGGCACCCCGCCGAGGGCAGCGTCGCCGAGCTTGTCAGCCAGGGGAGTAACTACCCGCTTCCACGTGTCGAAAGTCTCGTCCAACCACTGCGCGGGGCCGAAGGCCACGGAGCCGGACGCGCCGGCGGGCAGGATGGTGGCTTCGTCCAACCACAGCTCCGCCAGACGCACCGAGTCGGCCACTGCCTGTGAATCGCTGTGGCGCGGACGGGTGTCCTTCTTGGTGGCGGCGATGCGTTGGCGCGCCGTGCGCTTGGCCATCGCGTAGTTGACCGGCCCCTTACCGTCGGGGCTGTTCATATCGGTTCCGAAGCCGGAAAGCATGGAGCCGAACTGGTTCAGAATGTCGCCCAGGTTGCCGGCCCCCATGTTGCCTGCGCCACCCTTGCCACCGGCGTTGCCGCCCAGGGGGCCGCCGAAGAAGAAACCGAACTGGTTGTCGTGGTTATCTTTGTCGCGGTCGTCGTCGGAATCGTCCGGGCCGTGGAAGCCAAAGCCGAATTTACTCATGTACCCCACCGTACCGACTGTTGCAGTGCGAAAACGACCTCGAAGGGGCATATCGGCGCGTATTTTCGTGTGCTGAGAGCGAACAGGCGCCAGACCGCTCCACAGGGCGCGCTTAGCTAAATCATGGGGAAATACATGTAAAGTTGGGCGGGTGAATTTTTGGAACAGGCGTAATCGCACCATCGTCGTGGGTGCTGTCCCCGTGGTGGCGGTGTTTTCCCTCCTCGGGCTGCCGTCTATTCCCGGCACCAACATCGATCTCACCGTTCCCTATGCCGCTGAAGGCAGCGGGCCGACGTTCAACACCTTGGGCCAGGTCGATGGCCGAGAGGTAGTCGACATCACCGGCGCGAAGACTCACCCGACCAGTGGCAACCTCAACATGACCACCGTGTCGGTGCGCACCAATATGACTCTCGCGCAGGCCTTTAAGCGCTGGGTGACCACTGACGACACGCTAGTTCCCCTAGAACACGTATTCCCCTCCGGCAAGTCCTCGGAGGAGGTGCAGCGCCAGAACGCCGCCGCCTTCGCCAGCTCTGAATCCAACGCCACAATCTCGGCGATGAACTACCTACGCAAGCCTCTGGAGACCATGGTTCTGGAGGTATCCGAGGATTCCCCAGCACAGGGAAAGATCGAGGTCAACGACATCGTCACGAAGGTCGATGGGGAGAAGGTTACGCTGCCCAGCGAGCTATCGGACAAGGTTAAGGACAATAAGGCGGGCGATGAGGTCACCATCACCGTCAAGCGCCAGGGCAAGGAAAAAGACATCAAGGTCAAGCTCGGCGAACTGCCGAAGGAGCTACGTGGCGACCATCCGCAGGGCACCGCGTTCCTCGGCGTGACCACCGTTGCCCAGCCGGGTGGCGACATCAAGGTGGAGTACAACCTCACCGACATCGGCGGCCCATCCGCCGGTTTGATGTTCTCTTTGGCGGTGGTCGACAAGCTCTCGCCCGAGGAACTCACAGGTGGGAAGTTCGTCGCCGGTACCGGAACTATAGACGCCTCAGGCAAGGTCGGCCCCATTGGTGGCATCACTCACAAGATCGCCGCCGCCAAGGAAGCTGGTGCAGAGGTGTTCCTCGTACCAGCGAAGAACTGCGCGGAGGCAGTGCATGAGCCTCCGGAGGGAATCACCCTGTTGAAGGTCGACACTCTCGATGATGCGATTAAGGACCTCAAGGATTACAACGAGGGCAAGCAGGCCGATACCTGCAAGTAGCAGCTATTCGTCGGCTTCGAAGGTTGCGCGCAGCGTGTGAATCACGCCGGGGGCGATATCGTCCCCGCCGAGCAGCTGCACCTTGTCCTGGCCGAAAGGATCTTCTGCAAGCTCCTCCTCGCTGGGGCGTAGCTGGATAAGGGAGCGTTCGGGGCCGGAGAGGTCGGCGTCACAAAGAAGTCCGCTAAACAAGCGAGCCTGGCGCGGGGTAGGGTCCGCACCGGGGGCGGCGTTGGAGAAGGTGATCTCCTGGGCCAGGATCGCACCTACGACGGGGGCGGGCCAGCGGATGGTGGCGAGGAACTGGCCGAGCTCCTCGCTGCCCGGGCGGATGTCCTCCGGAATGTCCTCCTGCACCACGAGGGCGAGGGGATTGGCGGGCGCATCGTCATCGAATGCCTGTGGCGCGGCATCCGCAACCAGAGCGGCAGGTACCAGGGCAAACAAGGTGGCGGGCTGGTCCCAACCCTCCGCCTGTACGAAATCCACAGCCTCGCGTAGCGCGGCATTGAGCACGCGCTCGTCCTGCAGATCGACGGACGCAGAAGGGTCGGGGAAGGTCATGCGAAAGCCTTTCTTAAATCACTGCTGATTTGATCGTGCATTGTTTTGTTATGACGCTTAAGGAATTGTACGTATTCTGGTGGAAACCTCGCGTATTAGCGATACAGACAGGCGCGATAAGCAGGAGAGTAATTAAGCCTTGAGCACGCCAACGCCACCGCCTTCGGGGCGACCGAAGCAGAAGTTCCCATCCAGCCAGGGGCCGAGCAGGCGCTCGAAAATCCTTGGTATTGCAGTGGCGGTTATCGCCGCCGCTATTTTCGTTATCCCGGTGGTGGTGAGTACTTATACCGACTTCGCGTGGTTCCGCAGCGTGGATTACCAGGGCGTGTTCGTGAATGTGATCGTCACCCGCGTGGCACTGTTCGCCATCTTCGGCGCCTTCGGTGCGCTGCTGTCTTGGCTGGCGGCCTTCCTGGCTTACCGCGCGCGGCCGGATGAGATCGACTCGCTGGGCACATCCTCGCCATTGGCGGAGTACCGGCCGATGATTCGCCGCAACATGCGGCCATTCCTGCTGGGGATTCCGCTGTTCGTCGGAGTGATCACCGGCATGATCGTGCAGTCGAATTGGCGCTCTGTATTGATGTTCCTGAACGGTTCGAACTTCGGTGTGCGCGACCCGCAGTTCGGCAAGGATCTGGGCTTTTATGCCTTTAACCTGCCGTTCCTGCAGATGCTGGTTTCTACGTTCAGTGTGCTGCTGATCTTGGCTTTTGTGATCAACGGCGTTGGCCACTACCTGCTGGGATCCATCACTACGGGTAACCCGCGAGTGGGGGAGAAGGCCTCGATCTCCACGAGTGCACGCCGCCAGCTGGCCGTGATCGCGGGCGTGTGGATGCTGCTGAAGGCAGTGGGCTACTGGTTCGACCGCTATGGGCTGCTGACCCGTTCGCACGATACCTTCACCGGCGCTTCCTACACTGATGTGAATGCGGTGCTGCCGGCGCAGATCGTGCTGTTGGTGATCTCCCTGTTCGTCGCAGCGATGTTCTTTGTCACCATTGTGCTGCGCGACCTGCGCATTCCGGCCTTGGCGGTGGCGCTGATGGTGGGTTCCTCGCTGACCGTGGGGTTGATCTGGCCCGCAATGCTGGAGCAGTTCTCCGTCAACCCGAACCGTGCGGAGAAGGAACGCGAGTACATCGCCCGCAACATCGAGGCGACCCGCTACGCCTACGGTATCGGGGACGACAAGGTTACCTACGACCGCGACTGGGGTTCTTCCGGCGATGCGGCGTCGAAGGAACAGAAGAAGGCCGTGGCTGACGATTCTGCCACCCTGTCCAACGTGCGCCTGCTGGACCCGGAAGTACTGACCCCGACGTTTACCCAGCAACAGCAGCTGCGTAACTTCTATGGCTTCCCCGACGAGCTGGCGATCGACCGCTACAAAGTCGATGGCCAGATGCGCGATTTTGTGGTTGCTGCCCGTGAGCTGAACCCGAACACCCTGGACGGTAACCAGAAGGACTGGATCAACCGCCACACCGTGTACACCCACGGCAATGGTTTCGTGGCTGCGCCCGCCCGCAAGGTCGACGAGGTCGCCCGTGATGTGGGATCGGCTCGCGGTGGCTACCCGGTCTACACTGTGGCGGATCTGCAGTCGATGGAATCCGGTAAGCAGGGCGGTGAGCTGAAGCTGGACGTTAAGCAGCCGCGCATTTACTTCGGCCCGGTCATTGCATCGTCGAAACAGAACAACTCCGACTACGCGATCGTCGGCAACACCGAGGGCGAGCCGCTGGAGTACGATACCGACGCATCCAACTACACCTACACCGGTACCGGTGGAGTGGACGTATCGAACTACTTCAACCGCCTGATGTTCTCGGCTCACTTCGAGTCAATGAATATGCTGCTGACCGACCGTATCGGCGAGGGATCGAAGATCCTTTATGAGCGCGACCCCCGCGAGCGCGTCCACAAGGTTGCCCCGTGGCTGACCACGGATTCCAAGACCTACCCGATCGTCATTGACGGCCGTGTGAAGTGGGTCGTTGACGGTTACACGACGTTGAATAACCTGCCCTACTCCGAGCGGATTGGGCTCACTGACTCTACTGCGGACGCCATCAACCCCGACGGCGTTAGTGAGTCCCAGGTCGTCGACAATGAAGTTGGCTACATTCGCAATTCCGTGAAGGCCGTGGTCGATGCCTACGACGGCAGCGTGGATCTGTACGCTTTCGACGAATCGGATCCGGTGCTGAAGGCATGGCGGGGTGCGTTCCCGGGTGTGGTGAAGCCGCGCGCCGAGATCAGCAAGGAGCTGGAGGACCACCTGCGCTACCCGGAGGACATGTTCAAGGTGCAGCGCGAGCTGATCGCTAAGTACCACGTCTCCGACCCGGGCGTGTTCTTCCAGAACGACTCCTTCTGGTCGGTGCCGACCGACCCGACTGCACCGCAGGATCGCCAGGATAACGCACAGCCGCCGTACTACGTGGTGGCGGCTGACCCGAAGACCAACAAGCCTTCTTTCCAGCTGATCACCCCGTTCCGTGGTCTGCGCCGTGAGTTCCTGGCCGCACACATGTCCGTGAGCTCCGACCCGGATAACTACGGCAAGATCAGCGTGCGTGTGCTGCCGACGGGTACGCAGACTCTGGGCCCGAACCAAGCGCAGGACACGATGATGTCCTCTGACGAGATCGCCCGCGAGCGCACCCTGCTGAAGGGCACGAACGACCTGACGAATGGCAACCTGCTGACGTTGCCGGTGGGTGATGGGCAGATCCTGTACGTCGAGCCGGTGTACTCGCAGCGCAGTGGCCAGGACTCGGCCTTCCCGAAGTTGCTGCGCGTGCTGGTGAGCTACAACGGCCAGGTGGGTTACGCCCCGACCATTGCCGAGGCGCTGAGCCAGGTGGGTATTAACACGTCCTCGACGACCGACATCCAGGAGATCGATGGCTCGGTGGTTGATCCGAACAAGAACAAGGGTAAAGACCAGGGCGACGGCAAGGGTAAGGACGAGAGTGACAAGGACAAGAATAAGTCCAAGGACGAGCAGAGCTCGGATGGGAAGGGTGCTGCCGGCAAGTCCGATGACAAGGGCACCGATACGACCCCGGAGCAGCGCGTGCGCGATGCGATGGACAAGGTGAAGAAGACCCGTGAGTCCGGCAGCTTTGAGGAATTCGGCAAGGCGCTGGACGAACTGGATAAGGCAGTCCAGGACCTGCAATCCGAGCGTTAACCACCGGTGAAATCGTCTGCGACCAGGCGATTTCACTTTATCCAAGCTCTGCGTTACAGTAGGGGAGTCGCTGACGCGATAGCGTACAGCACTCGTCGCGGGGTGGAGCAGCTCGGTAGCTCGCTGGGCTCATAACCCAGAGGTCGTAGGTTCGAATCCTGCCCCCGCTACAAATAGCGCCCTTCTTTTAGCTTGTGCTGGAAGAGGGGTGCTTCTTTATTGTGTCATCGCCTACGGCGAAAAGGTTATTGCCCCGCCTGTATACGTGCACCTAAGTGGGGTTTGGGGGCTACTTATGCCATGCGGTGATGTGGCTAATATCGGTGGTTTGGCGCGCATGCCACAGGTCATACTCTTCCTGCAGTCCAAGCCAGAACTCTGCAGAGTTCCCAAAGAAAGCAGATAAGCGTAGAGCCATATCGGCGCTTACGCCAATGGAGCCGCGCACCAGTTTGGATATTTGCGAATCGGTCGTCCGGATTTCCTTGGCGAGTCGATACTGGGTAATCCCAAGTGGTTGTAGGAACTCTGCGAACAGGATTTCGCCCGGGTGCGGCACAGGCACCGTATCTAGCGATGAGGCGGTGTTAGTGGTAGTCGATGAAGTCAACATCAACAGCTCCTTTCTGGTTCCAGCGGAAAATGATGCGCCATTGCGCATTCACACGTATTGAGTAATAGCCCTCAAGGTTGCCCTTAAGTTGTTCGAGGCGGTTTGAGGGAGGGATGCGTAGGTCATTTAATTCAGTTGATCGAGCGATCATTATCAACTTGCGTCGGACAATCTTGCGAAGATCGGGCGGAACGTACCTCGGGGGTGTGCCGTAAAGGTGAAAACGTTCCAGGCTGGTTCTCCGGAACTCCATACCAACAATGCTGTCAAGAAATGAAAGTGCTGTCAAGGTGTGAAAGTGTATCTTGAGTCGTCGGAACCACCAATGGTTTTCCCTTACAGTGGTTGGCATGCTTGTCAATCATGTCGTGTATGACCTGAAGTACTCCTTCGACAGCATTCCCACCCGTCCTGCTCTTGCGCTTAAGGAGAGCACGCGGCCTGATACACCGACCACTTCGAAGGTATGTGGCACTCCCTACCTGCCGGAGCATGCGCCCTACCCGTATTACGATGGCCGGCCCATGTTCTTCATCGCCCAGTTTAATTTTTCCGAGCTAGAGCCCCTTCCAGGGTTCCCGACGACTGGGCTTCTTCAGCTTTTTGTACCTGACATAGAATTCTGGGGCGATTCTTGGATGGTGACGGACAAGCCGGATCTGTGCGCAGAACCCACCCCGTTCGCCCGATACTTCGAAGATTTCTCTGCGCCGCATGTCGGCGAGATGCCCGAAGAAGAGATTGAGGATTCGGGTGAACATCCAGCCCCTGAGCCATTCGATCCCGTCACTATTGACGGAGTTCGATTCGATCAAGAAGTGAATTACAGCACCCACGAGTACGGTCGTGTCATTTTTGATCTGAAGGGTCCCCGCGCCTTTTTAAGGAGGGGGCGGGATTTCGTAGATATTCACACTTATCGAGGAAACTTAGTTTCACGCTGGGTAATTGGTGGGAAAACGACATTTGAGCAGCCCCACCTTGACCTCGGGAAAACGACAAAGGATGCGTTTGATGCGGCCGTCGCCCGTGCAGAAAAAGAGGGCTTCACCGTTTACCCTCACGCCGATGAATATTTGGAGCCAATTGGCTATCCACAAGCAAACGGATCCTCGCTCGGTGGATACACAATTCTTGTGAACGAAGGTCGGTTTCCGCCGTCTGACCCTCGGATCGTGCTGGCGACGATTGATCAAGATGGCCCATGTGAGTGGGGCGATTCTGGAGTCGGAAATTTCTTCATCCACCCCGACGACCTGGCAGCACGCAACTTCGATCGGGTTACCTTCGGCTGGGATTGCTTATAGAGCGTGCGCGTGGTCTGTGGCCGCCGCTATCTGCCGTTAGTCTTCTGCTCTATCGTCCAAAGCGCGCAGGTAGAAGCGACGAATGAGGACACGCCTCGGCAGGTCGATGACTGGGCGCAGGGCGGGGAAACGGGCGGGCTGGGACTTGGCGTCAATAAGAAAAAGAACCCTTCCATCCTGCAACCGCTCGAGGGTGAAGGTTTCCTCGCCCCGTTCGACGTGGCCAGGGAGAGTGCCGTAGGTAAAGCCGCAGCGGCCGGGCGTGGAGAAAGCATCGACAACCCGGCAGTGGAACGTCCACGGACCGAAGCCGAGTGCGACCTCGGCGCCAGTCTCCACAACCTCGTGGGTGGGGCGCACGCGGAAGAGGCCGCTGCGCTGCACACCCCAGCGGAAGAGCTTCTCCGCGGCGGTCTCGAAGTCCGCAGTGATGACCCGCGACATGTGTAGCTCCGGAAAGCCGTCGGTCGAGGTGTAGGAGAGGGGAGTCATAGAAAGCCTCAGGCTACTTGATGTGCCCGGAGATCTGCTCGTGCTGCGGTACGTAGGGGACGAAGTCCTGCACATAAGCCCCCATGGCAACCAGCGCATTAACACGTTCCCAGATCGGCGGGTGGGTGGCGGAGAAATCACGCTTCTTCGTCATAGCGCGCTTGAAGATGGAACCCTTTTTGCCCTGGTCGGAATTGTGGAAACCTTGGATGATGTCCTGCTCCGGGGCGTACAGAGCCAAGGAGCCCGGTGTGCCGTACATGGAGTTCTGCACCGTGGACGGGTTCGCCTGGTGAAACGCCCGGATGGTGATCAGAGCCTGCGCCAGAGCGGTTGGGTTACGGCAAAGCGCCACGCCATGGCTATCGGCTTGCTGCTCGCGGTAGCGCGACATGTAGGCCCTGGCGATGTTGGCCAGCGCAGGGGCGGCGAGGATCACACAGAAAGAAATCAGAAGGATCACCAGGGCAGCGACAGCGTTTCCGCCACCGTTCGAATTGGAGTTCGACCGGCTCCTGTTGTTGCTGCTGAAGCTGCCGTAGATAAACACCGACTGCAGGATGGCGATGACGGAGGCGATGGCCACCAGCTGCGTCATTACTCGGTTGTCGTCGGCGGTCAGGTGGCTCATCTCGTGGGAGATGACGGCCTGCATTTGTTCGCGGTTTAGCAGGTAGCCGAGTTCCTCAGTAACGACGATGGTGCCGGTGTGGGGCTTGTTCCGCTTGCCGCCCAAGGCGTAGGCGTTGGGCACGCCGGTGCCGATGAGGACGTAGACCTTCGGCGGGGATGGCAAGCCAGCGGCGATCGACATCTCCTCCACGATGTTGTAGACCATGCCCTGCTCTACCTTGCGCTTCTCCCCACCGATCGCGGAAATCACGGTCTTGGTGGCGAAGAAATAGGAGTACAGCAGGATCAGCGCGGCCACCGGGATGGCGACCCCGGCGGAGATCAGGATGACCTTGCCCAGGGTGTTGTAGTCAATGTCGCTTCCCTGGATGCCAACGTAGGCGGCACAGGCACACGCCACGATGGAAAGCTGGAGTACAAATACGTTCGCGATCCACGCGACAGCGATGCCTTTGCGTAGCTGCGATAGCGATTCGTTGAAAGTTCTGGGCTGGTGGGCCATTGCTCGTCCTTTCAGTACTTAGATCACCCGGGTGTACGTGGCTCAGCGGCGCACGCTGGTGGGGGTGAGTTAAGGGGAAACTAGAAAGAAACGTCGGGAGCCTGGCGCTTGGATTCCTCTACCTGGAAGAAGCCGAAGGGGCGGAAGCCGTGGACGGAAGCCACGATGTTGGTCGGCACGGACTGGATGGCGGTGTTGTAGGTGTTGGTGGAGGCATTGTAGTGCTGGCGCGCGAAGCCCACCTTGTTCTCGGTGGAAGCGAGCTCTTCCTGCAGCTGCTGGAAGTTACGGGATGCCTGCAGCTCTGGGTATGCCTCGGCGGTTGCACGCAGGGTGGCCATGGTGCGGCCGAATACAGCGTCGGCCTGGGAAGCATCCTGCACATTGCCCGTGGCGCGGGCGCGGTCGGTGGCAGAACGTAGCTCGGCAATGTCGTGGAAGACCTTGGCCTCGTGGTTGGCGTAGCCCTTGACCGTTGCCACCAGGTTGGGGATCAGGTCGCCGCGGCGCTGTAGCTGGGTATCGATCTGAGCGTATGCCTCGTTGACTGCGTTGCGCTTTTTGACGAGGCCGTTGTACATCGCGAACCAGATCAGCAGGAGGAGGACGAGGATGGCGATGATGATAATTGCGATGATCATGTCGGCAAAACTTCCCTGGAAAACTCTTGAACGTAACTATCTTGAATGTATCTGTGCAGAAAACTTTGGCGTGTGAAGGGGCGGGGTACGCCCCTCACGCAAGCCGTTAATGCTGAAATGTATTATCGCTAACGTTTGTTCCCGGCGCAGGCGGGAGAGTCAAAAATCTTCCAGCTAGGGTGGGTCCCATGGCTAGCGATTCAAACTCGATGGTCGACCGCCAGCTTTCCCACCGCACGATCAGGGAGTTCACCGATCAGCCGGTGGACGACCAGACCCTCGCATCTATCTACGAGGTAGCCGGGCGCACGAAGGCCTTTGTGGAGGCCTTCACCGATGCCTGCCTGATGGCGCAGAACGTGGTGAATGCTGCGGAGTCTTTCGGCCTGGGCGCCAACTACCTGGGCAATGTTCACAACGACACTGCCGGGGTGATCGAGCTACTACGATCTGCGCAACGCCAATCAGCGGGTGGATAGCTTCACCAATCAAGTGCTGAAGAACTTCCCCTTCACCCGCGACGGCAACGATGATTCGCTGCAAGCCGCGCGCTGGCAAGGCTTTATTGTTTAGTGCTTTTCTTTTGACTTCTTTCTGACGCCCACAGCGTCATTTGTGTCTAACCCCAAATTAACCTGCCGTTCAGATATTTGGGTTAGTATCCCGAGGAGTTTATAAAACTATCGCGATCGGCGCCGGGCGGGCCCGGAAGCTCGGCGTCCAAAAGAATCGCAGCAAGAGACTTCAAGGGTGAGGAATAAATAGTGACTAAGAACAAGAGCCTAAAGATCACGGCAGCGGCCATGATGGCTACGACCATGTCCCTTTCCGCAGTCAGCGTGGCGCCGGCGACGGCGCTGAGCATGCCGGCGATCGCCGGTTCCCAGGGACTACCGAACTACCCGCACCCCGTTCCGCACAAGGGCGCTCCGAACCCGCAGCCTTTCGGGCCGGAGTACCTGGGCGGCTACATCTCTGACATCAGCTCCCACGGTTGGGGCGTTTACCTGGACGTCGTCGATGGCTTTAACGACGTACGGGCCAACCACCCGGGTGTCATCAAGCAGAACCTGGACAAGGTTGTGGACATTAACAACGCTGCACAGAAGAACCCGGCAGCCATCAAGCGCGCGCAGAGCGATGCTCGGGCGGACAAGGATGGCGTGCTGATGGCGTTCTCCGACGCTCTGGGTGGCGAGCTCGGCCGGCACTTCCGCGATGCGCTGCGTGAGAACCGCCTGCCGAAGACCCAGTTCCTGCTGGGCAATGGTTACTTGGCGCGCGCGGGCGGAGTGGCTTCCTCCACCTTTGTGGAAAAGATGGTGTTTAACAACGATCGCCCGTTCGTGGTTGCCCCGGACCGCATCAAGAAATACCAGGACGGCAAGCGCGACTACTACGGCACCTCGAAGTCCTACCCGTCTGGCCACACCAACCAGGCCGTATGGTCCACCACGCTGCTGGCGCTGACCCTGCCGGAGCTGGCGCCGCAGATTCTGGCTCGTGGTTCCGAGGCCGGCCACAACCGCATTGTCATGGGTGTGCACTACCCGCTGGACGTCATGGGTGGTCGCATGTCTGGCACCGCAGCCGCTGCCGACCGCTGGAATGACCCGAAGATGCGCGACGCAATCCGCCAGGCAGGCAAGGAGCTGCGCGCCGAGCTGGAGTGGCGCGCGGGTCGTCCGATTTCCCAGGTTGTGAAGAGCGACAAGGCCTACCGCAGCACCGACCAGGCTGTGCGCGAGTACACCGAGCGCATGAGCTACGGCTTCCCGAAGATCTACCGCAAGGACGCACCGATGGTTGTGCCGCAGGCCGCCCCGGATCTGCTGCTGGCCAAGTTCCCGAAGCTGAACTACAAGCAGCGTGCCTCCATCCTGCGCCAGACCGCCATTCCTTCCGGTTCTCCGCTGGATGACCAGGGGCCGCGCGGCTCTTGGCAGCGCCTGAACATGGCCGCTGCTTTCGCTGCAAAGGTCAAGGTTAACGGCGACGGAAGCGTCACCGTCCTGCGCTAATTCAGGTGGCGGGAAGGGCAGGGGTAACCTTTTTCAAACTGTTACCTCTGTGACGCATGTGAAATGATTTTTCTGCGCTAGGGTTAGTTCTGTCCATCAACAGAACTCTAAGGAAATAATGCTCTTCCGGTTTTCCTCAGCCTCACCTGAAACTACTCGCACTGCCCGCCAGGACAACGTCGCACCGCGGCGTTCTGCCCGGAGACGGGCGCGCCGCCGAATCGGTGCACTGATGGCAGGCGTGGCATTGGCGGCGACGACGGCGCTGGGCTCCGCCTTCACCGCACCGGAAGCTACCGCCGCACCGGCAGGCTCTGCGGATGCTTTCCTGAAGGCCACCGGGCAGCCCGGGCCACACCGGATTCCGGGCCACTACTTCACTTCCCCCGGGATTCCCCAGGCGCAGCGAGATGCCGCGCCTAGCGTGCTGGCTGGCCCGTCCATGCCGATCTACGTCGGCAACAACATCTGCACCCTCAGTGTGGTCGGCTACGACAAGGCCGGCAACAAGGTGGGAATCACCGCGGGCCACTGCGGTGGCCCAGGCGCCCCGGTTGTCTCCATGGACGCCGAAAAGGCCGGGCAGATCGGCACCGTCGTTCGCAACGGCTACCCGGATGTTGCCGTCATCAAGTTCAACAACAAGGTGCGACTGACACGCTCCTACAACAACGTGAACATCGGTGCATTGGGCGGAGCTACCCCGGCTAGCCTGCAGCAGCTGTGCAAGACGGGCGTAGCTACCGGTGTGTCCTGCGGGCCGATGCTAGCGATTTCCGGACCGTTCCTGGTTTCCCACCTGTGCGGATCCATCGGTGATTCCGGCGCCCCCATCTACGTGGGCAACCGTCTGGTAGGAATCGTCAACGGTGGCATGGCAAACCTGCCTTCCTGCACCACCCCGCTGCAGGGGCCGCTGCATGCGCCGACGGCCGGCGCGGCGTGGAATGTCATCGCCGCGGACCTCAACGCAGCTGGCGGGGTGGGCGCCGGATTCCGACTGCCCTAGAGCTCTACAACTCCTAGCCCCAACAACGCCTAGCCCAAGCGCCCTCTGCCTAGCTGCAGCAGGGCCTTTGCTATATCTACACCCTCAGAGCCAAACTCCTCGCGGAACTGGTTAATGATGGCGACCTCGCGGGTATACACCAGCTTCGTGCCGCCGGAACTCAGGCGCGTCTTACCGATTGCCTTGGAGACTTCGCTGCGGCGGTGGATTGCGTCGATGATCACGCGATCCAGCCGGTTGATTTCCTCGCGGTAGGATTGAATTTCTGAATCCGACAAAGGATCGTCCGTGCCAGAGGGCATGCGGACCGTGAACTCAGTGAACTCTGTGGACTCTGAGGATTCGTTGTCGCTCATGGGCTGTATTCTACCGCTAGTTGTGCCGAAGAGTTTCAAGGGAGCATAAAGGGAAAACATGGACCACCAGCAGGATCTTTTCGCTGATCTGCCACTGCCCGAAGAGCCCCCGGCGTTTGAAGGCGAAGTTCCGCCACCAGAAGACGAACTGCCGCCAGAGGGCTACGAAAGTGTTTTGGCGAATCTGCATTCCACTGGTTCACAGCCCACGCCGGGGCGGGAACCTGCACGCGCCTCCTACGCGCAGCCGCTACGTGGCGCTGGAATGGTTGCGGGGGAGACGGGGCGTCATAAAGAAAAGCTCCTCGAAGGCCTCAACCCGCAACAGCGGCAGGCGGTCGAGCACATGGGCAGCCCCTTGCTGATCGTGGCGGGCGCGGGCTCGGGTAAGACGAGTGTGCTGACGCGCCGCATCGCCTACCTGCTGGCAAACGGTGTAGCGCCGTGGCAGATCCTGGCGATTACCTTCACCAACAAAGCCGCGGCGGAGATGCGCGAGCGCGTAATGGACATGGTCGGCCCGCAGGCGGAACGCATGTGGGTTTCCACCTTCCACTCTTTCTGCGTGCGGGTGCTGCGGGCCAATGCGCACCTCGCGCCGGGGCTGAACACGAACTTCAGCATCTACGACTCGGACGATTCGAAGCGGTTGATGACGATGATCATCAAGGATGCCTCGCTGGATCTGAAGGAGTTCTCGCCGCGCGGGGTGCTGAACGTGATCTCTAATTGGAAGAACGAGCTGGTCGGGCCGGCCGGTGCGCTGGAAGAGGCACAGCGCGATTCCAACCCGCACACCGCGCAGATCGCCACGCTGTACAAGACCTATCAGAACCGCCTACGGGCGGCGAACGCGGTGGACTTCGACGACCTGATCGGTGAGGTCGTGGCGATCCTGAACAGCAACCCCGACGTGCGCGAGCACTACCGGCGCCGCTTCCGCCACATCATGGTCGACGAGTACCAAGACACGAACCACGCCCAATATGAGCTGGTCGCAGCGCTGGCAGGCAAGGGTAAGGCAGAGTCTGAGCTGTGCGTGGTGGGCGATGCCGACCAGTCGATCTACGCCTTCCGCGGCGCGACGATCCGCAACATTGAGGAGTTCGAGCGCGACTACCCGGATGCCCGCACCATCCTGCTGGAGCAGAACTACCGCTCTACACAGCGGATCCTGTCTGCCGCCAACGCTGTGATCGACCGTAACCAGGGGCGCCGTCCGAAGAAGCTGTGGACCGACCTGGGCGAAGGCGAGCTGATCGGCGGCTACGTTGCGGACAACGAGCACGACGAGGCCAACTTTATCGTCCAGCAGATCGACGACCTGGTGGATAACGAGGGCTACTCCTACGGCGACATTTCGATCATGTACCGCACCAACAACGCCTCCCGCGCGATTGAGGACGTACTGGTGCGTTCCGGCATGCCGTACAAGGTCGTCGGCGGCACGCGCTTCTACGAGCGCCGCGAGGTTCGCGACATTGTGGCTTACCTGAAGGTGCTGGACAACGCAGAGGATACGGTCGCGTTGCGGCGCATTATCAACACCCCGCGCCGTGGAATTGGCGACAAGGCCATCGCGCAGGTCACTGTTCACGCGGAAGGGCAGGGAATCGGTTTTTCGGCTGCTCTTGTGGACGCCGCAGCGGGGAAGGTGGCCGGCCTTTCCGCACGCGGCCGCAATTCCATTGGCAAGTTCTTGGACATGATGGACGAGCTGCGGGCCGAGACAGAGAAGATGGAAATGACGGCTTCGGACGGATCCGGTCTGGGGCTGCCCGACTTGGGGCGCGTGATCTCCGCAGTGCTAGATGTGACCGGCTACAAGGAGTTGCTGGAGAAATCCAACGACCCGCAGGACGGCGCGCGCCTGGACAACCTGAACGAGCTGGTGAGCGTGGGCCACGAGTTCTCACAGGAGTCGGCGAACCTGAAGGCGTACGAGGAGATGCCGGTCCGTGGTGACAGTGCCGGCAGCCGCGCTGGTGGGGACAGTGTCGGTGCCGACAGCGCCGGTGCTGACAGCGCCGAGGCGATGCTGGCGGAAGGGGAGGCGCCGCTGGGCAGCCTGCAGGCCTTCCTGGAGCGCGTGAGCCTGGTGGCCGACGCGGATCAGATTCCCGCGGACGAGCAGGACATGGTCACGCTGATGACGCTGCACACCGCCAAGGGGCTGGAGTTCCCCGTTGTGTTCTTGACCGGTTGGGAAGACGGCCAGTTCCCGCACATGCGTGCGCTGGGTGACCCGACGGAGCTGGCAGAGGAACGCCGCCTGGCTTATGTGGGTATTACCCGCGCAAAGCAGCGGCTGTTCCTCACCCGCGCGATCACGCGCAGTGGTTGGGGAGCGCCAGTGAACAACCCGCCGTCGCGCTTCCTGTCGGAGGTGCCGGAGGATCTGCTGGAGTGGATCCGCGAGGAGCCTGCCCGATTCGGCAGTGGTCTGGATTCCGCCTGGGGTGGCGGTGGCTATGCCGACGGGACCAGCTTCGGTGGCTCTGGTGGCTGGGGTTCGGGCTCTGGCTCCGGCGGGTGGGGCAACCAGTCTTACCGTAAGCCTGCGAAGAAGTCGAAGCCGGCCTTCGGGGCTGGCTCGAAGAAGAACCAGGATCTGGACTTGGCTGTGGGGGACAAGGTCAACCACGACAAGTACGGTCTGGGAACGGTGAAGAGCGTTGATGGCAGTGGCTCGCACACCACGTGCATGATCGACTTCGGCAGCCAGGGTACGGTGCGCCTGATGTTGTTCGGTGGTGTGCCGATGGAGAAGCTCTAGCAGCAAGCTCTAAACGGAAGTTCCCAAAGAGCAGGATGCGCCCCGGCTGACGTTACTGAAGTGACTAATGTTGCAGATGTTTCGTGTAGGATACTTTTCCGATGTAACGTATTTTCTTGACCAAACGATGGCCGAAGAGGAACAAGAAGGGAATTTATGTCGGATAACCAACAAGTCGCATCCAAACTGCAAAACCTCAAACATTTCGGCGAAGCAGCGTGGGCGGAGACCCATGCCATTGCCACTGGATTGGGAACTGCGCTGAAATCGGGCGTAGTCGTTAAAGGCGGTGGCGTTAAAGGTAAAGCAAAACTGGCGGAGAGTATCGCCCGCTACGGCTTCACTGCTGCGCGTCAAGCCTGGTACGCAGCAGAAGTAGCGCCAAACCGCACGGCCATCATCGATGACATCGGCGAGCGTACGTACACCGAGGTTCGAAGCGATGCACTTGCCTTCGCCCGGGCGCTGCAGCGCATGGGGCTGGGGCCGGGGAAGAATATTGCGGTCATGGCGCGCAATTCTCGCGTGGTTGTCTATGCACTGATCGCTAAGGGGTTCATCGGGGCAGACATTTGCCTGCTCAATCCAGCTTCCAGCCCAGTTCAGCTGCAGAAGTCAATGGAAGAGCTGGACGTCCACACCATCATCATCGATGAAGAGTTCGCAGACAGGCTGCCTGCCGACTATTCCCGCGCCAAGGTGATCATCGGCTACGCGGAGGATCCTAATAATCCGAAGACCCCGAATCCGGATTGGGAGACCTTCCAGCAGGTCATCGATAACGCGCCTTCCGAGGCGGAGGAGAAGCTACCTACGATCCCGAAGCGTGGCTTCATCACCATCATGAGCTCCGGCACTTCTGGTACTCCAAAGGCTGTGGTGCACCGAGAGCCACCTATCCCGACACCCCTGGCGGACCTCGTTACGTGGATCCCATGGCGCGCGGAGATGATGATTCAGCAGACCGCCTCTATGTTCCACTCGTGGGGCTGGGCGAACGTCAATCTGATCTTTGCTCATCGAGCGACTGTGGTGTTCCGCCGCGTCTTCGACCCGGTTCAGGCCATGGAAGACGTAGAGCGTTACAGGATTAACGGCATCATTACTTCGCCGATCTTCATTAAGGAGCAGCTGAAGGTCGCTCAGAACGGCAATTACGATGCATCGGCGGTGGAGTTCATCGTGTCCTCCGGCAACGCCATGCATGAAGATCTGCTTCGCGGCCTGCACAAGCAATTCGGGCCTGTGGTCTGCAACTTCTACGGCTCCACGGAAAACAGCGTGGTCGCCATTGCGAAGCGGGAAGAGCTGGCCGAGAATCCGGCCTTGGCTGGACGCCCGGTTCGCGGTGTGCGCGTCAAAATCCTGGATGACGACGGCAACGTGCTGCCGCCGAACACACCGGGTCGAATCTATGCGCGTGGCACGATGACGATGCGCCGCTACGCCCTCACTCGCGATCGCATGAAGATCAAGCATGGTCTGTTGGAGATCGGCGACCGCGGATACCTCGATGAGGAAGGGCGACTGTTCGTGCTTGGTCGTGCAGACGACATGATCATTGTTGGCGGAGAGAACGTCTACCCGCGCAGTGTTGAAGAGGTACTGGCGCCGATGCCTGGTGTGAGGGATCTCTACGCAAAGGGTGTGGACGACGAAGAGAGTTTCAAGCGCATGGCCGTGTGGATTGTCCGCGAAAACAACCCAGAGGGTGAAGCGCTGACTAAGGAATCCGTCCAAGAATGGATCCGGGACAACCTCGCGGAGCACTCCGTTCCCCGCGAAGTGACTTTCCTGGATGAGCTTCCGCGCAATCCGACTGGTAAGGTCATGCCGGCAATGCTTCCAAACGGCTAACATTTTTGTATCTCGATCGATAGCCTTAATAAGGCCAAAACAATCACGGGAGAAACTTATGAAGAAAATTGCACGCATTCTGACTGCGACGGTGGCCGTGGCCGGCTCCGTCGTGGGGCTGGCGCCCGCTGCACAGGCAGCCCCCGGAAACACCGTTTTGCTGGGCGATTCCTACTTTGCTAACACGACCTTCAACCAGATCATTGACGCCAAGAAGAGCGGCAAGCGCAAGTGCATCCAGGGTAATTTCCGCGTTGCGACCGAGCTGCGTCGCCTGACCGGAGCTCGCGTGGACGATTACTCCTGCAACGGCAAGGAGCTGTACCTGGGACGCGAGCCGCTGGAGGCTCGCCTGGATCAGGCTATCCGAGACGGCAGGCTGAACCGCCACACGCGCAATGTGCCGATCATGGTTGGTGCTAATGACACGTACCGCACCCTCGCCCCGATCGACAACCGTGCGGCAGCTCGCTCCTATGATCGTCTCGCAAAGAAGATCAAGCGCGTTGCTCCTGGCGCTCGTATCCAGTTCGTGAGCTACCCGCACCTGACGAACGACCGTGCTGGACTTTGCCTCATCCGTCCCCGCGGTTTGCCTCCGATTCAGGCTCCGTTCCCGATCGTGAAGGAAGCTGAGCGTCAGCTCTGGCGCCAGGCTCACGACGCTGCAAAGCGTAACGGTGGAGTGTTCGTTGACTTGCACCGCTCCACGCATGGTCACGATACGTGCCAGCCGGGCGGAAAGGCATGGGTTGCTGGCGTATTCGACAGTCAGACTCCGCGCTACAACCTGACCCTGCACATGTCACACACGGGCGTTACCAACGCGGCTAAGCAGATCGGTGCTGCTCTGCAGTAGGCCATCTGCAACAGGGGGAGGGGGCTCCTGGGAAACCTAGAGTCCCCGCTTTCCAAACGAACGAATAGAAGAAAGGCCTCCCGGTTGCCTTAGAAAGGCAACCGGGAGGCCTCTTTGTGGTCTAAAGGGTTAGCTAGCTTAGAGCGTGATGCCGCGCTCTTCCAGCCACGGCTTCGGGTCGATAGCGTCGCCACCGTTCGGGTGAACCTCGAAGTGGAGGTGGGAGCCGGTGGAGAAGCCGAGGGCGCCCATGCCAGCAATCTTCTGGCCGCTGGTTACGCGGTCGCCAACCTTGACGTCCAGGGTAGCCATGTGGCCGTAGACGGTGACGGTGCCGTCGTCGTGCTTGATGCGGATCCAGTTGCCGAAGCCGGAAGCCGGGCCGGAATCGATGACCGTACCGTCGTGTACGGCGCGGATCGCGGTGCCTACGGCGTTGGCAATGTCGATGCCCTTGTGGAAGCTGCCCCAACGCGGGCCGAATCCGGAGGTGAAGGTGCCCTCGGCAGGCTTGACGAAGTCGGGCATGCGAGCAGCGAGATCAGCCTCGGTGCGCTGCTTAGCGAAGCGCAGGACGGAATCCAGCTGCTGGGACAGGTCGGAGACCGGCTTGGCCTGGGGAACCTCGAGGATCTGAGGTGCCTCAGCGTTGTTGCCCTCTGCCGCTGCGGGGTTGGAGCTGCCCTGCGCGCCCTCTGCATTCGCGCCCTCACCCTGAGCCAGGATGGTGGTGTTCTCCGAAGCCAGGGCGATGTCCTTGTCGGCATCCTGGGTTGCGCCAGCGGTGGCGCCCGCTGCGCCGGCGGTGGTCATCGCGGTCGTGGCGACTGCAACCATGGCGAAACGGCTCTTGGCGGTCGGCTCCTGCTTGCGGTGCTTGCTGGTGCGGCGCTGAGTAGTGTTCTGCACTGTTCTCTGTAACCCTTTGACCTAATCGACTGCTGTGATCATCTCTCAAATGTGGTGCTTCAAGCTGTTCTGGTTGGCTCGAAGCCTTTGCGTGAGCATTTCGTAACCACTTTGTTATCAACGGAACGTAACACTATCCGGTCGGCAACGTTGCAGCAACTAATTCAGCCAAAAATAACGCTTTGATTACACTGCGGGGGTAGTGGGGTTAAAGGTGATTTTTGGCAATGTCCGATTATCCCAGTTCCGAGGCGGTTTATTTTGCACATTCGGGGGAGTGGGATGGATTGGTGATCTTCGGCACGCTACCTCCAAACCCTCAAGTAGAACCTTAAGCGTGTTGCGCAGATGTGGCTCTTCCCATGTAGAGAACAGTGTTGAAGAAGCATTACTTAGAGGTGGGTCAGTCCGCCAGGTGAAGGGAAGTCTTAGGCACAATAGGACGGGTGAGTAAAGATTCTGCTGCCCAACGACCCGGATCCCGACGATCTGCGTCTTCGCGACGCCCCGGCACCGGCCGCACCCGGCGGTCTGCCACGAGTGGTGACGCGCACAGAGTTAAGGGCAGCGGCCACGAGCGGTTCGTTGCTGCAGAGCATGCCAAGGGCAACTCCGTCGGCAGCGGTGCAAAGGCCACGCCGACAACTTCCGGGACAGTGAAGCACCAGCAAGCTGCGGGTGGGCTGAAATCTGCGATTGCGACGTGGTGGTCCAAGTGGAAGCCTCACGTTAAACGCTTTGGGCCACAGTTGCTCATTAATCACGCTGTCACCGTGGGCGTGATCGTCATTATCGCCGTTCTTATCGGAATCGGCGCCGGATTCGCCGTTGTGCCAGCCAGCATTGCCTCCATGTGGATGACCTTTAACCTTGCGCCGGTGGAGATGGCGGGGGCGAAGTTGGGGTTCGTTCCGCTACTCCCCGCGGTGGCGGTGGTCTGGGGGCACGCTAAGCGGGCTACGACGGTGCTGGGCAACTCCATCAGCGTGCGCGGGCTACGAGTGTTCACCACCCTGAGTCTTCTGATTCCTTTGTTATTTACGTGCATTGCGTGGCTGATGTTGTGGGACGCCTCGCGCGTCTACGACGTCACACCACCGAACCTGCTGGTAGCGCTGATCGCTACGGCGCTGGTGAACGGTGCTGCAATCGTTATTGGAATGCGAGCGCGTGTGTGGCGCGCGTTGCTGCTGCGCCGCGGATGGTCGACCTGGCCGGTTGAATCGGTGCTTCTGGCAGGGCGGTTCTTGAAGTGGATGAGTGCGGCCGGTGCTATCGCGGCGCTGGTGTACCTGCTGACGAACCTGGAGGCCTTCGGTAAGGCCTACGACATCACGACCACCACGATGGGCGTGGTGGGGCTGACGTTCGTGGCGTTGTTATATGTACCCAACGTGGTGATCGGTGCGGTGGCTGTGCTGCTGGGCGGAGAGTTCCACGTTGGCAATGGCGCCGTGAGCCTCTTTACTGCCAACAATGTGAACCTGCCCCCGGTGCCGATCTTGGCGGCAATCCCGAACGATCAGATTCCCTTCGGCCCCGCGCTGCTGGCCGTTCCTGCTGCTGTGGCCGTGGGCTGTGTGTACACGTTCCTGCGCGGGCGGAACTTCGTTGAAGCGCCTTTGTTGCAGGCGGTGGGTGCGGGTGCTTTCGCCGGTTTCATCGGATTCTGTGTTTCTTGGCTGGCCGGCGGAGAGATGGGTGTTTATGGGCACGCCGGTGCTGTGGAATGGCTCTTTGCTATCGAATTGGCGGCCTGGCTGCTGGTGCCTGCGGCCGTCATGATGTTCTTCACCGCACGCCGCGGGGAGGCTGTCGTTGAGGACATTCCGGAGGCAGAGGTTGTGCCGACGAAGGCGCAGCAAGCCGAAGCGGAGGCTGAGACTGATGCTGACGCTGCTGCGGATGCTGACGCTGCCGAGGGCGCCGAGGGGACTGATGATTCTGAGGATGACGCCCCTACGGAGGAACCGGAAGAAGGGGAAGATGGGGGCGTCACGAAGAAAGAACAAGAAGATGCAGACGACACAGAAGATACAGAGGAGAGCGACGATGAAGATAGTGATTCTGGCGAGCGGGACGGGGACCCTGCTCCAGAGCGTGATTGATAACGTCGACCGCTCGCGGGTCGAGATCGCGGCCGTGGGCAGTGACCGGCAATGCGCGGCGCTCGACCGTGCCGAGCGAGCGGGCATCGAACACTTCCTGGTCGAGTACGTGCCGAAGCAGACCGACCGGGACAAGTGGAACGAGGAGCTGGCGGACAAGCTGGCCAGCTACCAGCCCGACCTGGTGGTCAGCGCGGGTTTCATGCGCATTATCGGTCCGACGGTGGTGGAGCGTTTCGAAGGCAAGATCATCAACACCCACCCGGCGTTGCTGCCCGCATTCCCCGGAGCGCACGCCGTTGAAGACGCACTGGATTACGGTGTGCGAGTGACCGGGTCTACAGTTCATGTTGTAGATAGTGGCGTGGACACGGGGCCGATCATTGCCCAAAAGGCGGTAGAGGTCGCGGACGACGACACAGTCGACAGCTTGCATGAAAGAATCAAAAAGGTGGAGCGCGCACTCTTGGTAGAGGTGCTGCACGACATCGCCGGAACGACTGATTAAAACCTTCCAAAGACGAAAGGCCAGGATCCAAAACAATGAGTGATGGCAGCACAGCAACCAACGGTGCAGACAAGAAGGCAATCCGCCGCGCACTGATCAGCGTGTACGACAAGACTGGTCTGGAGGACCTGGCGAAGGGACTGCACGCGCAGGGCGTAGACATCGTGTCTACCGGCTCTACCGCAAAGAAGATCGCGGAGGCCGGGGTGCCGGTCACCGAGGTTGAGGCGCTGACCGGATTCCCGGAGGTGCTGGAGGGGCGCGTGAAGACCCTGCACCCCCGCGTCCACGCTGGCATCCTGGCCGATACCCGCAAGGACGACCACCTAAAGCAGTTGGAGGATCTGGACATCGAGGCCTTCCAACTGGTCGTTGTGAACCTGTACCCGTTCACCCAGACCGTGGCTTCCGGCGCAGACTTCGATGCGTGTGTAGAGCAGATCGATATCGGTGGGCCGTCCATGGTGCGCGCAGCGGCGAAGAACCACCCGTCGGTGGCCGTTGTTGTGGATCCCAACCGCTATGAGGATGTGGTTGCCGCTGCCGGTGCCGGTGGGTTCACCCGTGCACAGCGCACTGAGCTGGCTGTAGACGCTTTCCGCCACACCGCCGCCTATGACGTTGCTGTAGCGACGTGGATGGGGGAGCAGGTCGCAGAGAGCGCAGAGTGCGCCGAAGGTGCAGAGGCTGTGCACTTCCCCGAGTGGATCGGCGCCTCCTACGAGCGCGCCAACGTGCTGCGTTACGGCGAGAACCCGCACCAGGCTGCCGCGCTGTACTCCAATGGAACTGGCCTGGCCGGTGCCAAGCAGTTCCATGGCAAGGAGATGAGCTACAACAACTACACCGACGCGGACGCTGCCTGGCGTGCTGCGTGGGACCACAAGCGCCCGACCGTGGCCATCATCAAGCACGCCAACCCGTGTGGCATTGCGGTATCCGACGTGTCCATTGCCGATGCGCACAAGAAGGCTCACGCCTGTGACCCGATGTCCGCCTTCGGTGGCGTGATCGCCGTGAACCGCGAGGTCAGCGTAGAGATGGCCGAGCAGGTCGCCGAGGTGTTCACCGAGGTCATCATCGCGCCGGGCTACGAGGACGGTGCTGTGGAGATCTTGTCGCAGAAGAAGAACATCCGCATCCTGCAGGCCGAGGCCCCGAGCGAGGAGCCGGAGCTGCAGGGGCGCGAGATTTCCGGCGGCCTGCTGGTGCAGCAGGCCGATGCCATCAACGCGAAGGGTGACGACCCGCAGAATTGGACCCTGGCGGCCGGCGAGGCTGTCGACGAGGCCACCCTCCGCGAACTGGAATTCGCTTGGCGTACCGTGCGCGCGGTGAAGTCGAACGCTATCTTGCTGGCGAAGGATGACGCCACCGTGGGCGTGGGCATGGGACAGGTCAACCGCGTGGACGCTGCCAAGTTGGCGGTAGAGCGCGCAAACTCCCTGGCTGGTGACGAAAAGCGCGCTGAGGGTGCAGTTGCAGCCTCGGACGCTTTCTTCCCCTTCGCCGACGGTTTTGAGGTGCTGGCTGCCGCTGGTGTCCGCGCCGTCGTGCAGCCCGGTGGCTCGGTCCGCGATGCGGAGGTCATCGAGGCGGCGGAGAAGGCGGGCGTCACCATGTACCTGACCGGCGAGCGCCACTTCGCGCACTAGAAAAACACACCCCCACGCGCAGGAGTTCCCCCACCAATGTCTAACGAACACCCCACTAACCCTGGCATCGGCAGCAATTCGAACCAGCCGGAACCACCGCAGTATCGGCACAATGCGAATGCGCCGGAGCAGAATCAGTGGCAGCAGTGGCAGAACTCTCCGCAGCCCCAGTTCTCGCAGCAGACCCCGCAGCAGTACTCGCAACAGCCCCCGCAGAATCCCCCGTACAACTACGAGGGCTCTGACGGGGACAGCAAGTTCAAGCCGATCATGGGCATCATTCTGGCCGCGATCTTGGCTATTGCGCTGATCCTGGGTGCGGCCTACTACCTAGGCTGGATCGGCAACCGCAACGACAACGGCGGCACCGGCGGGGGCGCTTCCCAGTCGCAGGAAGCCGACGGCGGTAGCTCCAGCGGTGACGACGAGGGGGACGATGCCGCGCAGGGCGAAGAGTCGGATTCCGACGGTCAGGACAGCGAAGAGTCCGCAGGCCGGGACGAGGACGGCAAGGACGAGGATGACGCAGAGGATTCCCGCCCCGCCCGCCCGAAGCTGCCCTCCGGGGCAGTCCCCGCCAACCAGTCCGCCGAGCAAAACAAGCCCGCCGGCGACTTCAACAACGTCTACACCGGTAGCGACATCACGTCGAAGCCTTTCGCCCGCGCGGTTCGCGACGCATTTGTTACCCACTACCTGGACACGGATGAAACCGAAGGTACGGTGAAGGCTCACTCGTCGGTGACGGGTCAGACTTACACGATGAAGTGCAAGGATAACGGCCAGTATGTCACCTGCACTGGGGGCAACAATGCCATTGTCTACATCGCTTAAGACCCGTCGCTCGCTTGTCGCGGCGCTGCTCGTCGCTGTCGGTGCGACTGCTGCCGGTTGCACGATTGGTGATGTGGATGGGGAGGACGCCACGTCGTCCGCAGCGACCACCTCAGACAAGCAGGACGCGTCCACCGCTGGGCACCCTCCGCGGCCGACACTGGGGGCGTCCCCCACAAAGAAACCGCACAAGCCAGAGAAGCCGCAGGAGAGAACCGACGTGGAGCTGCACTACGACGGCAGCGCGACGATAGCCGTGGCCGGAATGAAGGGACCGGGGCAGACCGCGGTTGCGCCGTGGTCAACTATGAAGGTGCCGATTGCGATTGCGGCTTTGCGCAATGATCCGGGGATGGGCGCGACGGTGGCCCAGGCGATTCAGAATTCGGATAATGCGGCGGCGGAGACGCTGTGGTCCTCTCTCGGTTCGCCGCAGCAGGCGGCAGAGGCCACGGGTGCGGTGATTTCGGAAGGCGGCAGCACTGCGCGTGTGGAAACGCAGCCGGTGCGGCCGGGTTTTAGTTCTTTTGGTCAGAGCGAATGGTCGTTGTCCGCGCAGGCCGATTTTGCCTCGCACTTGCGGTGTATCAAGGGGGCAGAGCCGGTGGTTAAGGCCATGGGCAATGTGACCAACGGCGGGGGCTACGGCCTGGGCACGATCCCGGGCGCCATCTTTAAGGGCGGCTGGGGTCCCGGCGCCGATGGCGCCTATGGGGTGCGGCAGTTCGGGCTGATCCCCAAGTCGGAGGGCGCTGGTGGCTATGTGGCCGTGGCCATCGCCGTGGAAAGCCCGGATGGTAGCTATGAGTCGGCACAGGCGGAGCTGACGGCGGCTGCGGAGTTCCTCAAGGGGAAGGTGGGCAGCCTGCCCGCGGCCGCTTGCTGAGTGGATTGCGGGTAGTACGGGCACTGTCTGTCGGTTAGTGGCGGATAACCAGTAGTGTGTGAGCTATGAGCTCTCAATATCTAGACGACCCCAACACCGAGGGGTTATCTCCGCGGGCGGCGGCAAAGGAACAGCGCCGGGTGGAACTCCTGCGCGCCGCTGCGTCGATCATGGCGGACAAAGGGTTCCACGGCACGCGCCTGGAAGAGGTCGGGGAAGCTGTGGGGATATCTGGCCCGGGGGTCTATCGGCACTTCTCCGGGAAAGGGGAAATCCTCACCGAGCTGATGACCGGAATCTCGGAATACATGCTCTCTGAAGCGCAGGGGATCGTCGAGGGGTTGGTGGATCCGCGCGAGCGATTGGCCGTATTGATTGATTTTCAGGTGGACTTTGCGCTGTCCCGCCCAGAGTTAATTCGCCTGCATAACCGCGAATTGTTCCGCATGGGGGAGGAGGGGCGCGGGCGCGTGCGCTCAGTGCAGGGGCGCTACCTCAAGCTATTGGCGGAGTCGCTGGCGCAGATGGATCCCCGCTACAAGGGGGAGGCTGGGAGGATTACCGCCCAGCTGCTGGTCGGAATGATTAACTCGTCGGAGCTGACCCGGGGGTGGGCGTCCACGGCATTGGTACGGCGCCAGACGTTGGCCGCGGCGCGCGCGGCGGTGGGGCTGGGGTAGTGCTGGGGAACCCACCACTTTCGGGGGTGGTTTTAAGGGAGAAACTTTTTAAATTCACTAGCAAAAGTGTTCTAGCTCACATACAGTGTGCGTTACAGGTTAGTTAATCGTCTGTAACTGAAATGTAGGAGTGGAGGGCGACGAACGCCCCGCTCCCTCGCCACACTCAAGGAGCTGCACACGTGGAAACCGCAACCCCCCGAGCGACAGACTCTGCCGAGCCGCGCGGCATACCGAGCCACCGCGAGCTCGTCCAGGAACTACGCGAGCGCCTCACCCGCGCTCAGGACGGCGGCGGAGAGAAAGCCCGCAAGCGGCACACTGACCGGGGCAAGCTGCTACCGCGCGAGCGCATCCGCCTACTGCTGGATCACGGCAGCCCATTCCTGGAAATCGCGCCCCTTGCCGCCGAGGACATGTACGACGGCAAGGCACCGGCGGCCGGAATCATCGCCGGGGTCGGGCTCGTTCACGGTCGGCTGTGCTTGATCGCTGCTAATGACGCCACCGTCTCCGGCGGCACCTACTATCCCATGACGGTGAAGAAGCACCTCCGCGCCCAGGAGATTGCCGAGCAAAACCACCTGCCGTGCATCTACCTGGTCGATTCTGGCGGAGCGATGCTGCTGCAGCAGGATGATGTGTTCCCGGACCGCAACCACTTCGGCCGCATTTTCTTTAACCAGGCGAACCTGTCGGCCAAGGGCATCCCGCAGCTATCAGCAGTGATGGGCTCCTGCACCGCCGGCGGCGCCTACGTTCCCGCTATGAGTGACGAAACCATCATCGTGGAAAACCAGGGCACCATCTTCCTGGCTGGCCCACCGCTGGTGAAGGCCGCCACCGGCGAGGACGTGACCCCCGAGGAGCTCGGCGGTGGCGCGATGCACTCCCGCATTTCCGGTGTAACGGACCACCTGGCCGCCGACGACGAGGATGCTCTGCGGATCATGCGGGGCATCGTAGAGACCCTGCCGGAGCCCAAGCCCACCCCCTGGAAGCGCAGCACCCCGGTTCCCGCGCCACGCCCCCAGGAGGATCTCTACGACATCGTTCCGACCGACCCGAAGATTCCCTACGACGCGCACGAGGTCATCGAAACCCTCTGCGACGAGGGCAGCCTGTCGGAGTTTAAGAGCGAATACGGCAACAGCATCATCACTACCTTTGCCCGGTTGGAAGGCCACCAGGTCGGAGTGATTGCCAACAACGGCATTATCTTTGCCGAAGCTGCCATGAAGGGCGCACACTTCATCGAACTCTGCGAGCAGCGCAACATCCCCATCATCTTTCTGCAGAACACCACCGGTTTCATGGTGGGGCGTCAATACGAAGAAGGTGGCATCGCGAAGCACGGGGCGAAGATGGTGAACGCGGTGGCCACCGCATCGGTGCCCAAGCTGACGGTGGTTACGGGCGCGGCCTTCGGTGCCGGCAACTATTCCATGTGCGGGCGGGCTTATTCGCCGCGCTTCCTATGGATGTGGCCGAACGCGCGCATCGCCGTGATGGGCGGACCCCAGGCAGCCATGACGCTGTCCACCGTCCGACGCGCCCAGATCGAACGCCGCGGCGGGGAGTGGTCGACCGAGGAACAAGAGGCATTCGAAGCCCCCATCCGCGAGATGTTCGATGAGAAATCCACCTGCTGGTATTCCACCGCCCGCCTGTGGGACGACGGAGTGATCGACCCGGCCGATACCCGTCGCACCCTCGCGATGGCGCTCGACATCTGCGCCCAGGCTCCGCGCGAGGAAACCGGCTTCGGCGTATTCCGCATGTAGTCCAGCCCAGTCTCAGCTCTAGTCCGACGACGTACGCACCACAAGAAAGAGAAACTGACGTGAGTGACACAAACGCCCTCACCGGCCCGTTCGATACGGTGCTGGTCGCCAACCGCGGCGAGATCGCCCTCCGCGTTATCCGCACCGTACACCGCATGGGGCTTAAGGCCGTGGCCGTTTACTCCGAAGCGGATTCCGCCGCGCCGCATGTGCACGCCGCCGATAAGGCCGTGTGTCTAGGCCCCGCCGCAGCTGCCGAGTCTTACCTCAACATCGATAAGGTTATTGACGCCGCCAAGGCGACCGGCGCCGGCGCCATCCACCCGGGCTACGGATTCCTCTCGGAAAACGCGACCTTCGCCAAGCGCTGCGAGGACGAGGGGATCATCTTTATCGGCCCACCCGCGAGCGCGATCGAGAGGATGGGTGACAAGATCACCGCGCGTGCGACCGTGGAGTCCCGCGACGTGCCCACCGTCCCCGGAATCTCCCGGCCGAACTTGACGGACCAGGAGATCATCGACGCATCCGAGTCCGTGGGCTACCCGGTGCTGATTAAGCCGTCCGCAGGCGGTGGCGGCAAGGGAATGCACCTGGTGGAGGAGCCAGAGAAGCTGGCCAGCGCGCTGGTGTCGGCCCGCCGCGAGGCAGCCAGCTCCTTCGGCGACGACACGCTGTTCCTGGAGCACTTCGTGGATACGCCCCGGCACATTGAGGTGCAGATCGTCGCCGACTCGCACGGCAACGTTATCCACCTGGGCGAGCGCGAATGTTCGCTGCAGCGCCGCCACCAAAAGGTCATCGAGGAAGCTCCGTCCGCTCTGTTGGACGAGCAGACTAGGCAGGAGATCGGCGAGGCCGCCTGCGACGCAGCTCGCGCCTGCGGCTACTGCGGTGCGGGCACCGTGGAGTTCATCGTCTCCGCGAAGCAGCCCGAGCACTTCTTCTTTATGGAGATGAACACCCGACTGCAGGTCGAGCACCCAGTCACCGAGATGGTTACCGGCCGCGACCTGGTGGAGTGGCAAATCCGCGTGTCTCGCGGCGAGGCCCTGCCGATCACGCAGGACGACGTTCGCCTCAACGGACACTCAGTGGAGGCGCGCGTCTACGCCGAAGATGCCGCCGCCGGATTCCTGCCCACCGGTGGTCTGATCACGGGTCTTTCCTGGCCGCGCGGGGAAGGGATTCGTGTGGACGCCGGCGTGGTGGAGGGCCAAGAGGTCAGCTCCGACTACGACCCCATGCTGGCGAAGATCATCGCCCACGCCGACACGCGCGAGGAGGCCTTACAGCGCCTGGATCAGGCGCTGTCCCACACGCGCATCGAGGGACTGACCACCAACATCGACTTCAACCGCTTCCTGGTCACCCGCCCGGAGGTTATCGCAGGGGATCTACACACCGGTCTGCTCGACTCCATCGTCGAAGAATTCCAGCCCCGCGAGATCCCCGCGGATACCTTCGCCGTCGCAGTGCTGTACCTGGCTGGGGCGCTGGGTGGCGGGGACGAAGGGGCGTCAGAAACAAAGACTTCCGCAACCCCGCTGGGCAGCACGTGGACCGCCCGGGACGGTTGGCGCGGCGCGGGGCAGCGCGCACCCCTGCGACTGGTGCTGGCCGACCCGGGTGGCGTGACTGCGCCGGTGGAGGCTCGTGCGGAGTATCAGGATGGTGCGTGGAATGTACAGCTCACGCCACTGACCAGTGGTGACGACGAGGAAGCGTCGGTGCAGTCTGTGGCCAGACGCATCCAGATGGTAGCGAACCCACAGGCAAGCGCCACCGAATGGCGACTCTCCATCGACGGCGCCCCGGCTGAAAGATGGAGCGCCACTGCCAGCGGTAGCATCACCGGCCCGCACGGCACGCATGTGGTGGAGGTGTTCTCCGGCACTGCGAACGACGCGGAGGCCAGTGCGGAGGACTCACCGGACATTCTGAGCCCCATGCCGGGGACCGTCATTGCAGTGGAAGTTGCCGACGGCCAAGACGTCACCGAAGGCCAACCTGTGGTGGTGATCGAGGCCATGAAGATGGAGCACACCCTGGTGGCCACCCGCGACGGGCAGGTCAAGATCAGCGTTTCCGTCGGCCAGAAAGTCGGCACCGGAGAAGTCCTGGCGGAGGTCATCGCGGCCGACAGTGCAGATACAGCCGACAGCTAAACCCTTCACTTCACACACATCTCCCTAACCCAGAAACCTAACCCAGAAAAGAGAACCAAAACCATGAGTCAGAGCACCAAGAACCGCAACCCCTACCTGTCCGACGAGCTGCACGAGCTGCGCGCCAGCGTTGAGGACTTCGCCAACACCGTCGTCGACCCCGTCGCCGCCCAGCACGACCGCGAGCACACCTTCCCCTACGACGTGGTCCGTCAGATGGGAGAGATGGGGCTGTTCGGCCTGCCGATCTCCGAGGAATACGGCGGCATGGGCGGCGACTACATGGCCCTCGGCGTGGCCCTGGAAGAGCTCGCCCGCGTGGACCAGTCCGTCGCCATCACCCTGGAAGCTGGAGTCTCGCTGGGCATCATGCCGATTTACCGCTTCGGCAGCGATGAACAGAAGCAGACCTACCTACCCAACCTGGTGGCGGGCAAGAACCTGGCGGGCTTCGGCCTGACCGAGCCCGAGGCCGGATCGGATGCTGGTGGCACCAAGACCACCGCCAAGCTCGACGGCGGCGAGTGGGTCATCAACGGCTCCAAGCAGTTCATCACCAACTCCGGCACGGACATCACCTCCCTGGTCACCGCCACCGCCGTCACCGGCCAGCGGGAAAACGGGAAGAAGGAAATCTCCGCCATCATCGTGCCCACCGGCACACCCGGCTTCACGGCCGAGCCCTCCTACAACAAGGTCGGCTGGAACGCCTCCGACACCCACCCGCTGACCTTCGACAACGTCCGCGTGCCCGAGGAGAACCTGGTCGGCGAGCGCGGCCGCGGCTTCGCCTACTTCCTGTCCATCCTCGAAGAAGGCCGCATCGCCATCGCCGCGCTGGCTACGGGTGCCGCCCAGGGCTGCGTCGACGAGTGCGTGCGCTACGCCAAGGAGCGCACCAGCTTCGGCAAGCCGATTTCCGAATACCAGGCCATCAGCTTCAAGATCGCCCGTATGGAGGCGCGCGCCTGGACTGCCCGCCAAGCCTGGTATGCCGCCGCGGCGAAGATGGCCGCGGGGCTGAACTTCAGCAAGGAAGCCTCCATCGCCAAGATGGTCGCCTCCGAGGCGGCTATGGATAACGCCCGCGATGCCACGCAGATCCACGGCGGCTACGGCTTTATGAACGAATACCGAGTCGCCCGTCACTACCGCGATTCCAAGATCCTGGAGATCGGCGAGGGCACCACTGAGGTGCAGCAGATGCTCATCGCCCGCGCCCTCGGCGTGTAGGTCGGGCGGAGCACCTCAGCGCTTGGATACCGACGAGGCGTCACAAAGAAAAAGGGCATAAGAAAAAAGGAGACCAGCGACAATGAGCGCAGAAAAAGAAGTTGTGCAGCGCGGCCTGTGGTTCGAGGAGTTCACGGAGGGCGTGGTGTACCGGCACCAGCCCGGGCGCACCGTCACCGAGGCGGACAACACGCTGTTCACAACCATGACCATGAACACCCAGCCGCTGCACATCGATGCGGCCTGGGCTGCCACTCAGGATGGCTTCCGCGGCGAGCGACTGGTGAACTCCATGTTCACGCTGTCGACGGTGGTGGGGCTGTCCGTGAGCCAGCTTTCCCTCGGCACCATCGTGGCCAACCTGGGGTTCAGCGAGATTTCCTTCCCCGCGCCCATGTTCCACGGCGATACCCTATACGCCGAAACGCGCTGCGTGGGCAAGCGGCTGTCGAAGTCGCGGCCGGGGCAGGGCATCGTGGAGTTGGAGCACATCGGGCGTAACCAAGACGGCACCATCGTGTGTAAGGCCACGCGCAAGACGCTGATGCAGTGCGCGCCGGAAGGGGGCGGCGATGTCTAACACCCCTTGGCTGCCGAAAGGCCCCGCGCTGCTGTTCGCCCCCGCCGATCGCCCCGAGCGCTTCTCCAAGGCCGCCGAACGTTCCGACATGGTCATCCTTGACCTGGAGGACGGCTGCCGCGCCGAGAATCGCGCCGAGGCCAGGCAGAACGTCATCAACGCGGACCTGGATCCGGAGCGGACGATCGTGCGCATTAACGCAGTCGATTCCTCCGATTTCGCCGCGGATATCGCCGCCGTCGTGGACTCGCCGTTGAGGACCGTCATGGTGCCGAAGGTCGAAAGCGCTGTCTCTTTTACTGACGCCTATTCCAACCGCCCGGCACTTCCAGCTGACTTCCGCGCTATCGCCCTGATCGAAACTCCCCGGGGAGTGGTGAACCTCGCCGAGATTGCCGCAGACCCGCAGGTCGTTGCCCTGTTCTGGGGAGCAGAAGACCTCACCGCTGCGGTTGGGGGAACCAGCTCGCGCTACGGAGCGGACGAAGTTCCCACACCAGGCGGTGGCCCTTCTGGTCACCCGGGCGGTTACCGCGAAGTGCCTCGGCTGACCCGCGCGATGGTGCTGATGCACGCTGCAGCTGCGGGCATCGTGGCGCTGGATTCCATTCACGCAGACACGAAGGATATCGAGGGTACCAGGGCGGAGGCGGTCGACGCCGCGGCCAGTGGTTTCGCCGCCACTGTGTCCATCCACCCGGGGCTGGTGCCCGCCATCCGAGAGGCCTATGCGCCCACAGAGGAGCAAGCCACCTGGGCGCGCCGGGTGATCGAAGGCGCCGCCGAGAACTCCGGGGCTTTCGCCTTGGATGGCCAGATGATCGACGCACCACTGCTGCGCCAGGCCGAAGTGATTGCCGCCAGAATCCGCTAAATACCTTGCTTTACCTGCTCGCTTCTTCCCTCACAGTCCCTTAATCCCTTAAACACAGTTCTTCACAGGACACAGTCCTTCAAAACAAAGGTTGATGCCCAATGACTACCCCGACTCGTAACGACCGCCCGATCGTGCTCTCCGACCCGGCGGACCTTGACCCCACTTTGTCCCACCAGGTCGGTCGCACCGACGTGGAACTGCTGGACGAGACCATCGGCCAGTGCCTCGCCCGCATTGTGGCCGAATACCCGGAGCATGACGCGGTCATCGACTTCTATGGCGATGTCCACCTGACGTACACGGAGTTCTACCGCAAGGTGCAGCGCCTGGCCTCTGGGCTGCACGCTGCCGGCTACCGAAAGGGCGACCGTATCGGAATCTGGGCGCCGAACCGCTGGGAGTGGACTCTGGTGCAGTTTGCCACTGCCGAGATCGGTGCGATCCTGGTCTGCATCAACCCCTCCTACCGGCACAAAGAGCTTGTCTACGCCATGGGGCAGTCGGGCGTGAAGGGGCTGTTTTCCGCGGGCCGCTTCAAGGAATCTAATTACCGCGCGATGATCGATGCGGCGGAAAGCCAGTTCAGCCGCCACAACTACAAGGAGACGATCTTCTTCGGCTCCGAGCGCTGGGATGAGCTAGCCAACCACGCCATCCTCGACCTGAATCCGGTGCGCGAGCAGCTGCACCCGGACGATCCCATCAACATCCAGTACACCTCCGGTACCACGGGCATGGCGAAGGGCGCGACGCTGACCCACCGCAACATCCTGAACAACGGCTACCTGGTGGGGGAGACCCTGCAGTACACCGACCAGGACAAGGTCGTGATCCCCGTTCCCTTCTTCCACTGCTTCGGCATGGTGATGGGCAATCTGGGCGCCATCACCCACGGCGCAACGACCATCATCGCGGGCCCCGTGTTCAACCCGCAATCCGTGCTGGAAGCGGTGGAGCACGGCAAGGCCACCAGCCTGTTCGGTGTGCCGACGATGTTCATGGCGGAACTGGATGAGATAGAGCATGCCAAGGCCAAGGGCAAGACCTATGACCTGTCCAGCCTGCGCACTGGCATTATGTCCGGCACTGCCTGCCCCACCCGCACGATGCGGCAGGTGATGGACATCATGAACATCAACGAGATCACCATTGCCTACGGCATGACGGAGACCTCGCCGGTGAACCACCAGACCCTGGTGGACGATCCGATCGAGAAGCGAGTGGGCACCGTCGGCCGCCCGAACCCACACATCGAGGTGAAGATCGTCGACCCGGAGACCGGCGAGACGGTTAAGCGTGGCGAGCAGGGCGAGATCCTGATCCGCGGATTCCTGGTGATGCAGGGCTACTGGGATATGCCGGGTAAGACCGCGGACGCCATCGACGAGGACGGCTGGATGCACTCCGGCGACCTAGGAACGATGGACGAGGAAGGCTATGCCCGCATTACCGGCCGCGCCAAGGACATGGTGATCCGCGGAGGGGAGAACCTCTACCCGCGCGAGATCGAAGAGTTCCTCATGACGCACCCCGATATCTCCGACGTGCAGGTCGTGGGTGTGCCGGACGAGAAGTACGGCGAGGAGCTGATGGCCTTCATCATTATGCGCGAAGACACCGCCCCATTGGATCAGCCGGCAGTCCGGGAATTCTGCAACGGGGAGCTGACCCGCCACAAGATCCCGAAGTACGTCCAGTGCGTGGATTCCTTCCCCATGACGCTGTCGGGCAAGGTGCGCAAGGTTGAGCTGCGTGAACAGGCCGTGGAGCTGCTCGGGATCTACCAAAAGTAGGCAACCACTCACCCCCCAAACAGAGCTCAAACAGATTCAGATAGAAAGGAAGCAACCGTGAGTATTACAGCGCCACATCATTCAAAACTACGCACTGCCGCGGAGGCAATCGCTGACATTAAAGACGGCGCCACCCTGGCCGTCGGAGGGTTCGGGGTGTGTGGCATCCCGCAGGTCTTGCTCGAAGAGCTCAGCCGCACGCAGATCAAAGACCTAGAAGCCGTTAGCAACAACGCAGGCCTGGATGGCCGGGGCCTGGGCCTACTACTGGCCAATCACCAGCTTCGCCGCATCGTGGCCAGCTATGTGGGGGAGAACAAGGAGTTCGCCCGCCAATACCTAGACGGCGAGCTGGAGGTCGAACTCACTCCACAAGGCACCCTGGCTGAACGGCTGCGCGCCGGAGGCTCCGGCATCGGTGCGTTCTTCACCCGCACCGGCGTGGGCACTCTCGTGGCCGACGGCGGCATGCCCTGGAAGTACGACCAGAGCGATAAAACGAAGGTAGAGGTCGCTTCCCCGGCGAAGGAAACCCGCACCATCGACGGCGAGGACTATGTGCTGGAAACCGCCATCCGCGCCGACTTTGGCCTGGTGCGCGCCGCTATTGCCGATAAGGATGGCAACCTGCGCTTCGCCAAGACCGCCCGCAACTTCAACCCTCTGGCTGCTATGAGCGGCAAGATCTGCATTGTCGAGGCAGAAAAGGTCGTGGAGGTCGGCCAGCTGGACCCGGACGATATTCACCTGCCGGGTGTTTTCGTCCACCGAATCGTGGAACTCTCCCCGGAACAGGCTGCCGACAAGATGATCGAAAAGGAGACCGTGCGATGACCGGCTGGACCCGACAAGAAATGGCTGCTCGCGCCGCGCAGGAACTCGAAGACGGCCAGTACGTCAACCTCGGTATTGGCATGCCCACCCTCGTGCCGAACTACGTGCCGGAGGGTGTGACCGTGTCCCTGCAATCGGAAAACGGCATGCTCGGTATCGGCCCCTACCCGGAAGCGGGCCATGCCGACCCGGACCTCATCAACGCGGGCAAGGAAACCGTCACGGCACTTCCCGGCACCAGTTACTTCGATTCCGCCGTTAGCTTCGGCATGATCCGCGCGGGAAAGATCGACGTCGCCATCCTCGGTGCCATGGAGGTCAACGCTCGCGGTGACATCGCCAACTGGATGGTGCCCGGCAAGATGGTCAAGGGCATGGGTGGCGCCATGGATCTGGTTGTCGGCGCGCGCCGCGTTATCGTCCTCATGGATCACACCACCAAAACCGGGGAGCCGAAGCTCATCGAGGAGCTCACCCTCCCCACAACCGGCCTCGGCGTGGTCGATCGGATCATCACGGATCTTGCCGTTTTCGACCGTGACGAGGATGGGTTGAAGTTGGTGGAGCTGGCACCGGGCGTCACCACAGAAGAGGTAGAAGAAAAGACCGCGGTACCGTACACAACGGCGCTGGGGTAAGAGCATTCAATCGGCTTCGCTGAAGCATCGTTCGTGCCATACTTGAGGGCACGACGCAGGCTTTTTTAAGCGATGACGCCACTAGTTTCGAAAGTTAGGAATAATCAGATGACCTTGCAGGAAGACCCGAAGGACATTGTTGTTGTAGGCGCAGCACGCACCCCGCAGGGACGTATGCTCGGCGCGCTGGCGAAGAAGAGCGCGGTCGATCTGGGCGCAGAGACCATCAAGGCCGTTCTGGAGCGCGCGGGTGTGGCGGCGAACGAGGTGGATTACGTGCTGATGGGCCAGGTCGTGCAGGCGGGCTCCGGACAGAACCCCGCGAAGCAGTCCGCTGTAGCCGCAGGCATCCCGATGAATGTGCCCGCCATGACCGTGAACAAGGTGTGCCTATCCGGCCTGGATGCCGTGATTAACGCCTCTCGCCTGATCCGCCTGGGCGATGCCAGCATCGTTGTCGCCGGTGGTCAGGAATCCATGACGAACGCCCCGCACATCGCGGCGGGCGTGCGCGCGGGCAAGGGCTACGGTTCCCTGGCGCTGCAGGATTCCCTGGAGCGCGACGGCCTGTCCGATCCGAACGAGGGCACCGCCATGGGCCTGGAGACTGACGAGGGTAACGCCGAGCGCGGCATTACCCGCGAGGAGCAGGACGAGATCGCAGCCCGTTCCCACCAGCTGGCCGAGGCTGCGACCAACGAGGGCATCTTCAACGACGAGATCGTGCCGATCGAGGTCAAGGGCCGCAAGGAGACCGTGACCGTCTCCGCTGACGAGGGCATCCGCCCCGGCACCACCACCGAGGGGCTGGCTAAGCTGCGGCCGGCCTTCGTGAAGGACGGCACCATCACCGCCGCCTCTTCCTCCCAGATCTCCGACGGTGCGGCAGCGGTGGTGCTGACCACCCGCGAGAACGCTGAGGCCAAGGGCCTGGAGATTCTGGCCACTCTGGGCGAGTACGGTCAGACCGCTGGCCCGGATACCAAGCTGCACTCTCAGCCGTCGCAGGCCACCGCCGCGGCGCTGAAGAAGGCAGGCTGGGAGGCTGGCGACCTGGACTTCCTGGAGATCAACGAGGCTTTCGCCTCCGTCGTCGCACAGTCCATCAAGGACCTGGACTACCCGCTGGAGAAGACCAACATCCACGGCGGCGGCATTTCCCTGGGCCACCCGATTGGAGCCTCCGGTGCCCGCCTGGTGGTACACGCGGCACACGAGCTGAAGCGCCGAGGTGCCGGCAAGGCTGCTGTCTCCCTGTGTGGCGGTGGCGGTCAGGGTGACGCGCTGCTGCTGTGGCGCTAAGTCTCCGCACAGGGGCTTGTGCCAAGCTGCTGCCGCTGGCTGTCGGGGCAGCAGCCGTGTGCACGTGCTGCGCCATCGCCGCAGCCGATCCGCAGACCCCGGGCGGGGTAATCCCGGTATGCCCCACGAAGGCACTGCTTGGCATTAACTGCCCCGGCTGCGGATCGATGCGCATGATCCAAGCTCTGGTCCAGGGGGACTTCGGCGCAGCACTGCACTACAACACGGTTGGGATCCTCGGGCTCGTATTGCTGGCCTGGAGTTGGCTGGTGTGGACCGCGCGATCGTGGGGGAAGCGAATCCCTAACTGGGAACACTTCCGGCATGCGCCGCTGGTAGTGGGCATAGTGATCGGCTTGTGGTTCGTTGCGCGCATCCTGCCGTTCCCGCCGTTTCTGGAACTACGCGTATAGATTCCCCTTTGCAGTCGACCTTGCAGTCGATCTCGCAATCGGCGTTGCAACACTTTCTTGCATTCCTCTGATACTTTTGGGGCATATTTCGCAGCACGGCCTCGCAAAGGATCCACATGACCAATCCCTATGACCAGACTCCCTCCAATGAGGATCCCTTCGGGCTGCAGGGAGGCCAGGGCTATCCCTACAACAGCGGCTACAGCCAAAACTCTAATCCTGGAAACAACCAGCACCCGAAGCCAACGCAGCCTCCGAGTTATGGCAGCTACCAGAATCGTTATCCGAACCAATCAGCCGGTTACGGCGCCCAGCTAGGGCAGGAATACCAGCCAGGTGTGGGGCGCACTGCACCGGACAACTGGCTTTGGGCCACTATTGTGATCACGATCATGTGCTGCTCACCCGTGGCAGCAGTGGGCATTTATTTCTCCTCCCTAGTGGAGGGGCGCTGGGAACAAGGGGACTATGCCGGGGCGAAGAGTGCGTCAGATACGGCGCGGAACCTAGCTCTGGCTGGTGCCGTAGTTACCTGTTTAATGTTTATAACGTACGTCGTAGTGATGGTTGTCTTTGCTGGCAAGCCCCTCGATGAGGTTCTCTGAGAGGCAGAGTTTTAGCTGACCAACACCATAATCAGCGCCATCACCGGTAGCGCGAGCCCCGTGGAAACCACCGCGGTGTCTCGCGCTAGAACTTTATTCACACCGAAACGCTGGGCATAGGTGAATACGTTCTGGCCAGTCGGGAGGGCTGCCAGGAGCACCATGGCCAAAAGCAGCTGAGACGAGGCGTCAAAAAGAACAACACCAAAAAACGCGGCGATAGCGGGGTGGACAACGGTTTTGATCAGCGACGCTGCCCATACCGAGCGACGGGGCGACAGCTCGGGCTGGAGCACCCGCACCTCGGCCATGGACATGCCGAAGGCGATCAGTGCGCAGCCGACGGTAGCGTCCGCGATGATCCCCAACGGATCCGCGAAGAGTGACGGCAGAACGAAGCCTGTGTTGTGCTGCAGCAGGGAGATGACGATGCCGATGGTGGCGCCGATGATCAGGGGGTTCTTCAGGATCGTCAGCAGGGTAGAGCGCACGAAGTTCGTGTTGCGCTTGCCGGTGCGCATGTCTAGGGCCAGCACGCTCAGCGGGCCGTAGAAACCGACCTGGAACAAGATGACGGGGAGGGTGAGGGTGGGGTCATCCATCAAGTGCGCAGCCAGCGGGATTCCCAGGTTGGAGCCGTTGCAATAGGTGCACGCCAGCATCGCAATGATGGAATCCTCGGTGGAGCGGCGGGTGATCCAGCGGTAGCCGAGGAAAGCCAAGAAGCCTGTCGTGAGGGTGGACAGTGCCACCACAAGTAGGTTTGGACCGAAGAGCTGGGCAATATCCGTCTTGGCCATGAACGTGATCAACGTGCAGGGAAGCGCGATCCAGAACACGAACATGTTCAGGGAATAGACTGCATTCGGCCCCAGAAGGCGAAAACGCCCTACTCCGAAGCCGATCGCTATGACGAAGATAACGACGGCAAAGCCGGAGAGGACGTTGAACATTCGTTTTAGATACGAGAGTGAACTGGCTAGGAGCTATTTGTTCACTACGTAGGCATTAGCAAGCTTGTCGGTGAACGACTGCTTCTGAGAATTGGTACCGATGCTAACGCCGACGGCGATGTAGACGGCGAGCATTAGGAAGGCGCCAACAGTAGGAATGAAGTTGAAAATCACAGCGAGGAAGTACCAGGAGTTCCGCTTCATCGAGTCAATTGGGGTGATGTTCTGACCATTCGCAGAGACCACACGGGCGCCGATAGCCATCTTGCCGAAAGTGCCACCCTTGTTGGACTCCATGAAGACACGGTAAACAAACCAAAGGATTGCAGTGAGCACATTAGCGATTGCCATCTTTGCAGTGGGGTAGGGGACGCTTGGCGTTTCACCGGGGTTAGCTGAGGAACTCGCCTCGACCCAATCCATAAAGTCCTGGCCGCCAATGACAAACACCAAGATGATAGCAGGGATCAGAATCAGCAAGCTGTCGAGGAATAGCCCCAGGAAACGCTTCCAAGCGCCGGGACGACCATTGCCAAGAAGCGGGGCGTTCCCCGGAGCATCGTTGAAGGCCGGAGCGTTAGGGAAGGCAGGGGCACCGTATTGATTGTTATTTACTGCGCCGTAATTATTTCCGCCGTAGCCGTTGCCAACACTCTGATCATAGGAGCCGGCTTGCTCGTAGGGATTTCCCTGATTGAAGGGATTCGACTCGCCGGCGTTGCCTCCGGCGTAGTCGTTGTAGCCCGGCAGATCGCCGTTCGGGTTGGAGTTATTGGGGTAGTTGTTGCTCAACGGCAGACATCCTCACTGTTTCTCAGTACGTACACGAGTGTGCTCGAATTGGTTTACTGTGCCAGCATAGCCGACATTTTTCTTTGCTGGCGGAGGGTACGAAAAAGACCCACCGCCGGGCTCGTACTTTAGAGCACAAGGGCGTTGGGTCTTTAATCGTGTCTGTTAAACGTCTGCGGGCAGCGACGCTTTAAGCGCGCAGCCCTGCTGCGCAGCCACTGCGCATCCCCTTTTTTGCAAAGGGGACGGCTATTTAGCGGCTGTGGAAGGGCAGGAGTGCCATCTCGCGCGCGTTCTTCACGGCGGTGGCAACCTGGCGCTGCTGCTGCGGGGTCAGGCCTGTCACGCGGCGAGAACGAATCTTGCCACGCTCAGAGATGAACTTACGCAGCAGGTCGTAGTTCTTGTAGTCAACCGTCTCAATGCCCTCGGCCTTGAGCGGGTTCTTCTTCGGGCGGCGGGACTGTTCCATCCGCGCCTTCTTCATGTTGGTGCGCTTCATTTTTAAAGCTCCCCCTTACCAGCTGGACTTGCGTACGCCCGGCAGCTCACCGCGGTGAGCCATTTCGCGGACACGTACACGGGACAGGCCGAACTTACGCAGGTAGCCGCGCGGGCGGCCATCGGCTGCATCGCGGTTACGGACGCGCACTGGGGAAGCGTCGCGGGGCTGACGGTTCAGCTCCCACTGTGCATCCAGACGCTCTTCGTCGGTGCTGTTCGGGTTCTTGATGATCTTCTTGAGCTCAGCGCGACGCTCCGCGTAGCGGGCGACGATTTCCTTGCGCTGCTCGTTCTTCGCGATCATGGACTTCTTAGCCATAGATTATCGCTCCTCGCGGAATTCGACGTGCTTGCGGGCAATCGGATCGAACTTCTTCAGAGTGATGCGATCCGGGTTATTGCGCTTGTTCTTACGGGTGACGTAGGTGTAACCGGTGCCAGCCGTAGACTTCAGCTTGATGATTGGGCGGATATCGTTACGTGCCATAGTTAGATCTTCTCCCCACGGGCTCGGATCTTGGCAACGACAGACTCGATGCCGTCACGGTCGATGGTCTTCAGGCCCTTGGTGGACACGTTCAGCGTGATGGAACGGCCCTCAGAGGGCAGGTAGAACGTACGACGCTGGATGTTCGGGTTCCAGCGACGGTTCGTGCGGCGGTGCGAGTGGGACACAGACTTGCCGAAACCCGGCTTGCGTCCCGTGACCTGGCAATATGCCGACATGGGTTTTCTCCTTCCGCCGGAGAGCACAGATAGCAGCGCCGCGCACAGCTAAAACCCATGGTTAGACAGGCCATGTATTCTACGTGGTGGGACGCTGTTTCTAGTCTGCTTCCGTCCGGCGATGACGTTTACATAGACAACAGCGGGAGCTAACGTTACCGCACCGTGGCGCCATAACCTAATCGCTGTTTATGACGCCCCTTGGTCCCCACTGCACCCCGTTCCAGCATGGGAAACGCGATTTTAATAATGGCCTGTCCTTTCGCTATCATAGTTCCTCGTCGTGCGACCAACTTTGTCGCGCCCTTGTGGGGCTCGGTAGACGAGTGGCCTAAGGGGCGTCAATAAAGAAGGCGCGCTGCTTTTTATGACCCGACTCAGGCACGACCCGCGCAAGAGATGCGCAGGACCGACCTGTTGTACACACTCCTAGGGAATAGAAGGAAACCATGAAGAAGGATATCCACCCTGACTACCACCCCGTAGTCTTCAAGGATGCGAGCACTGGCCACCAGTTCATCACTCGCTCCACCGCTACCTCCGACCGCACCGTTGAATGGGAAGACGGCAACGAGTACCCGCTCATCGTCGTTGACGTGACCAGCGAGTCCCACCCCTTCTGGACCGGCGCTCAGCGCGTCATGGATACCGCCGGCCGCGTGGAGAAGTTCCAGCGCCGCTACGGCAACATGACCCGCCGCAAGAAGAAGTAAGACCTCTTCACACCACAGCAGATCACAAGAAACCAAATTTCATACCTTTAATAAGGAGGTAGACGACAATGGCAGTTCCGAAGCGCCGTATGTCCCGTGCAAACACGCACTCCCGCCGTTCCCAGTGGAAGGCCGATAACGTTGCTCTGCAGCACGTTAAGGTCCAGGGCCAGGATGTTCAGATTCCTCGCCGACTGGTGAAGGCCGCCCAGCTGGGCCTCATCGACCTGGACTAGTTCCAACTGATTGCGTTATCCCCGTCGCACATCGTGTGGCGGGGATTTTGCATGCACAGAAAAGGCCTGAAAACCTGTGCTTTCTTTAAAAAAGTCGTTGCGCACGGGCATTGAGAGGAATTCGTAGGCACAATGGAGCGCATGAAGATTCTTGTTGTAGATGACGATCAGGCTGTGCGCGAATCCCTGCGCCGCTCCCTGATCTTCAATGGCTACACCGTTGTGCTGGCAACCGATGGTGAAGAAGCCCTGAAACTCATCGCAGAGGAAAGGCCTGACCTGGCCATCCTGGATGTCATGATGCCGAAGAAGGACGGGCTGGACGTGTGCCGCGAGCTGCGCAGCCACGGTGATGACCTGCCCATCCTGCTGCTTACCGCCCGCGATTCGGTCTCCGAGCGCGTCGCCGGCCTCGATGCGGGCGCGGATGACTACCTGCCGAAGCCCTTCGCCCTGGAGGAGCTGCTGGCGCGAACCCGATCGCTGTTCCGCCGCGCCGCCCGCCCGGCAATCCAAGAGGGCGAAGCTAGCGAGCCGCTGCGCTTCGAGGACCTGACCCTGAACCAGGAAACTCGCGACGTCTATCGCGGAGACCGCCAGATCAGCCTGACCCGCACCGAGTTCGCGCTGCTGGAGTTGTTGATGAACAACCCGCGCAAGGTGCTTTCCCGCAATAGCATTCTGGAAGAAGTCTGGGGCTATGATTTCCCGACCTCCGGCAATGCCCTGGAAGTCTACATTGGCTACCTGCGCCGCAAGACCGAGGCCAACGGTGAGACTCGTCTGATTCACACAGTCCGTGGAGTGGGATACGCGCTGCGTGAGACCGCCCCGTGATCCTTCGTAGACTCCCGGAGGACATAGGTGCGGTTGTGGTTGAACCCGCACTAGCGTCCCCCGCCTCTGACGAGGGCGATCACCCAAGCGAAAGCAGGGGAGATCGCCTCATGCAGTCCGTGCAGTTTTCCCTGCGCGGGCTGTCTCTGCGTGTACGCCTGGCAGGATTAACTGCCATTGTGGTGATGCTCTGTATTGCGATCATTACCCTGTCCTCCTACACCACCGTGAAGCAGGTGCTGTCGCAGGAGATGGACAAGACGCTGCAGACGCAAGCTCAGGCTTACATCGATTCCGGCTTCGAATTCCCCTCCAGCCAAACCGGCCAAGGGGAAAACTATCGCCCCCGTTTCTTCGACGCAGACAACAACATGAGCGTGTTGATTGTCCCCGCCGAACAAGCAGGGCGCCGCGCTGATGTGCAGAAGTTCGAAGGCATCCTCAGCCCTGACGAAATCAGTGTGTTGGTCGGCGACGATCCCTACGTGTTCCAGACGGATGGCGACCATCGCTCGTTCACCATTGCCGCCCTCGACGGGCGCGTGATTGTGCTCCGCCTGGACATCTCCTTCACCAACCAGACGCTGGAGTCGTTGTGGTTGGTGTTGATCCTGATTGCGGTCACCGGAATCGTGGCCTCCATCATCGCGGGTATTGCGGTGGCGAACTCGGGTATCCAGCCGATCACTCGACTCCGCCGCGCTGCCGATGAAGTCTCGCGCACCGGCGAGCTGCGCCAGATCCCTGTGTACTCCCACGACGAGTTGGGCTCCCTCACCGAGTCCTTCAACAACATGATGGACGCGCTGCAGGACGCGCAGATTAAACAGAAGAACCTCGTCGCGGATGCTTCCCACGAGCTCAAAACGCCGCTGACCTCGCTGCGGACCAACATCGAGTTGCTGATGTTGGCGTCCCAAAGAAAGGGCGAAGGTGGCCCCGGCATCAGCGACGAAGACCGCAAAGACCTCGAAAGAGACGTGATCGCGCAGATCGAAGAGATGAGCTCGCTGATCGGCGACCTTGTCGACCTTGCGCGCGAGGACTCCAACCCTGAGGTCATGAGCACCGTGGAGATCTCCGAGCTCATCTCGCAGGGGATCGAGCGCGTGCAGCGACGGCGCCCCGACGTCACCTTCACCACGCACCTGATCGATTGGCAGCTGCGGGGTGATTCTTTCGCCCTGTCGCGCGCTTTGCTGAACCTTCTGGATAACGCGGCGAAGTGGTCGCCCGAGGGAGGCGTGGTGCGTGTCTGGATGCAGCCCATTGCAGGTGAGGGCAGTGACGCCGCAGCCTCCGGCGCCGCGGACTTCAGCGAAAGCGAGGTGGAGATCCGAGTGGCGGACTCTGGACCTGGTATCCCCAAGGAGGACAGAGAGAAAGTGTTTGACCGCTTCTACCGGTCCATCAAGGCGCGGGCGATGCCCGGATCCGGGCTTGGCCTGGCCATCGTGAAGCAGGTTATCGAGCGGCACCACGGAGTTATCGTGGCCGACGAGTCCGACGACGGTGGTGCGTTGATGCGAGTAGTGCTGCCCGGACAACCGGGTTAGCGATGTGGCAGAGAAAAATTTCCTTAAACTAGCAGAGAACCATCAGCGTTCGTACCGCTGAATTACACACAGAGCAGGCATACTGGTGGCCATGAACGAAAAGGACAACCAAATGGGTAATAACAATCCAGGGGGCGGGCAGCGGATGCCCGGCGAGCCCAACTTCTCTGGTGGGGGAGAAAACGGCTACCGAGGCTCTGGATGGTCAGTACCCAATGGGAAGGTCGGTCCTGACGGACAGGCTGGACCGCAGCCAGGGCGGAATATGCACTGGAATGGTGAGCAAGGTACGCCGCAGAACCCGGCGACGCACGTGGGGCCGGCGGTTCGGCAGCCAGGACAGGCGGACCAGCCAGGACAGCCGGCCCAGCCGAGCAACCTGTACACGGGGCAGCAGTCGGCAGTGCAGCAGCCGGCGCAGCCGTATGACCCGCTGGCGGCGCCGAACGATCCACTCGCACAGCCCGAGAATCAGTTTGTCCCCCAGCCCCGAGAGAAGAAGCGTTGGTCCACCCCCGCCGTGGCAGCATTGCTGTTGGTCGGCGCGGTAGTCGCCTCCGCCGTCACTTATGTGGGTATGGACTCGGTGTACAGCAAGAGGTCTAGCAATAATGCGACGTCTTCCTTCGACAATGCCAACAACACCAATGCCTCCTCGAAGGAGGGCAAGGCCTCTAACCCAGTGAAGCCGGGCAGTACTACCGATACGGCGAACAAGGTTCTGCCCTCGGTCGTGTCCATCAGGGTCGCCACGGAGCGCGGTGGTGAAGAGGGCTCCGGCTCGATCATCTCCTCCGATGGGCTGATTCTGACGAATAACCACGTCGTCGATGCCGCCAGGGACGGGCGCGCAAAGGTAGAGGTCTCCCTGAACGATGGCCGCACCCTCGACGCGGAGGTTGTGGCAACCGACCCGCCGACGGATATTGCCGTTATCAAGGCGAAGGATGTCACCGACCTCAAGCCAATCGAATTCGGCGATTCGGACGCGGTGAACGTTGGCGAGGACGTTATGGCAATCGGTTCCCCGCTGGGGCTTTCGGCCACCGTCACCACCGGCATCGTGTCGGCAAAGAACCGCCCTGTGCAAGCTTCCGGTGAGCGTGGCGGCGAGGCCTCCCTCATCGACGCTATCCAGACAGATGCCTCCATCAACCCCGGTAATTCCGGTGGTGCGCTGGTGGACATGAATGGCAAGCTCATCGGCATCCCATCCGTCATTGCCACCACTGGTGGTGGCGAGGCCGCTGGCTCCATCGGCCTGGGCTTTGCCATCCCGATCAACCAGGCCGAGCGCATCTCGAAGCAGCTGATCGAAAAGGGTAAGGCAGAGCACCCCATCATCGGTGCGCAGGTCAACACCCGCTCCTCGGAGACTGGTGCAGTCATCATGGACGTCAACAAGGACAGCCCAGCGGACAAGGCCGGTCTGAAGAAGGGGGACGTTGTTACTCATGTCGACGAGCGTCGCGTGGATTCCGGCGTGGCCCTCATTGCCGCCATCCGCTCGCACGCCGTGGGGGACAAGGTCAAGCTCAAGGTCAAGGATGGTCCGGACGGTAAGGAACGCGAGGTCGAGCTGACCCTGACGAAGGCGGAGTAAAACTGCATTCCCGTTCGTCTGTACAGCCGTTGCCGAACGGGATATCTTATTTATGTTCGCTTATTTTTCAGGAGGATCGAAGTGGTCGCTCGAAAGACAGAAGTCGTGTCCACGGACTTTAATGAGGTTGCGGCCATGAAGTCCGTAGACCACGCCGAGGTAGAACGGCTGGCCGAAGTGATCCCGGAGCCCGATGATGCGCTGTTCCATTCCCTAGACGCAGAACAGCGCACCCGCGCGAATCTTTCCGACGAGCCGCCCGTGCACGCGATGGTTGTGCTGGTCACCGACTTCCCCGAAGAGAAGGCCAAGAACGGTGAGCTGGTAGCCGAGCTGCTGGACGAAGAAGGCTTCATCGTTGACGCTGTGCTGAGCGTCGAGTCCCGCAAGTCTGCCATCCGCAAGGCGATTCAGACCGCCGTTGTCGGTGGCGCGGACTTGGTTGTGACCATCGGCGGCACCGGCACTGGACCGCGCGATAAGACCCCGGAGGCCACCCGCGCAGAGCTGGATCGCAAGGTGCCGGGTATCGCCGAGGCTCTGCGGGCTTCTGGCCTGGCAGCCAATTCCCTCGACGCGGGCCTGTCCCGCGGCGTAGCTGGTGTTTCCGGATCCACCGTGGTCGTCAACATCGCTGGTTCCCGCGGTGCTATCCGCGATGGCATGGCCACCCTGGGGCCGCTGGTTCGCCACGTTGTTGGCGATATGAATAACCGAGCCTAAAATGCGCGCACGCCGCAGGTTCTTCGGCAAGGTCGGCCAGGGTGGGGATTCGGGCTCTTCTTTTATTGACGCCATCGCCTCCGGAAACACGAAACCCCACTCACACCTTGTGCAGGATGAGTGGGGTGACGATTGCCCTTCCGAAGAGGGGGAACGCCGCTACCTAGAGGAGCAGCGCCCACCCCACTGGGGTTAGAAAAGCGACTAGTGGGCGTGCTTGCCGGTCGGCTCTGCGTTGCCGCCGCGCTGCTCTGCCAGCAGGTCGCGGATCTCGGCCAGCAGCTCAGTCTCGGTAGCTGCGGCCTCCTCCGGCTCGATGCCCTTGCGGCGAGCGTTCATCTCAGCCAGCTTGTTCATCGGCATGATCATCAGGAAGTAGATAACGGCAGCGATGATCAGGAAGTTGACGATTGCGGTCAGGATGCTACCGAGGTTAACGAAGGTAGCCGGGTTGCCCTCGCGCAGGTGGAAGCCCAGGCCGAACTCGGGGGAACCGCCGAACAGAGCCAGAACCGGCTCGACAATGCCTTTGGTGAATGCGGTAACGATGGCAGTGAAAGCACCGCCGATGATAACGGCTACGGCAAGCTCCATGACATTGCCGCGCATGATGAACTTCTTAAAACCTTCAAGCATGATGCTAAAGACCTTTCTTGTCCGCGCCCCATGCGCGGCCACTAAAAGCGACTACATAATGGGAAAGAAACCGAGGTCGTTGAGCACTGCGTCGACGACCAGATCGTGATCTTGGCTGGGTACTGTGCGTGTGAATTCTTCGTGGTCTACCACAGCCCACACTTTCACATTCGATGGGCGGTTGGCCAGAGTCCGGTCATAGAAGCCACCGCCCTGTCCGAGCCGTGTCCCATGATAATCAATCGAGAGAGCAGGAGTAACTATTACATCTGCGCATGTCGGAAAAGTGTGAATTGCATTACCTACAGGCTCAGAGATTCCCCACGTTCCTGTGACCAGGTTCGGTTTCTCCGGCTGGAATTCGATCCATTCGAGGCTCGGGGCTTCGAGGCTGGGGGCGTCACTACGAACAACGCGGGGGAGCAACACCTGCGCGCCGGTGCGCGCAAGAACAGTTGGTAGGTCGGCGCCACCCGGCTCTCCGGGCAGGGGGACATAGGCGCCGATGGTGGTCGGCGGCGAGGTGAGGTCGGCGAGTGCGGCGAGGAGATGGGACTGGATGCGTCGGTCGCGTGTGGGGCGTTCGGCAACGCGGCGAGCGCGGGCGGCGCGGACCTCAGCGCGGACGAGTTTCTTTAGAGCGGAAGGGTTGGTCATCGCTTAAGAGCCTACTGGAGCGGGCAAAATGGTTGATCTGCGAAAGAAAACTGTGCATAGGCGGTGTGTGGAGCACAAAATGGGGATCATAAGCGCTACTATTCCGGCATGACTTCTAGCCCTACGATCTCCACGTCCGAGCAAGCCGACCTGCGCACCGTGGTAGTGCCGGCCGCTGGGCTTGGAACCCGCTTCCTACCCGCCACCAAAACTGTCCCCAAGGAGCTGCTTCCCGTTGTCGATACCCCGGGCATTGAGCTGATCGCCAAGGAGGCCGCCGATGCCGGCGCAGGTCGATTGGCAATCGTGACTGCCCCGAAGAAGGGCGGAGTGCTGGGCCACTTCGATACCGACGCGGAGCTGGAAGCCACCCTGGAGCAGCGCAACAAGACCGAACAGCTGGATAAGGTGCGCGCCACCGACGGGCTGATCGACGTCGTGGCCGTGGAGCAGGACAAGCCTCTGGGCTTGGGGCACGCCATCGGCCTGGCTGAAGAGGTGCTCGACGAGGACGAGGATTGCTTCGCCGTCATGCTGCCGGACGATCTGGTGCTACCTATGGGCGTGATGGAGAAGATGCTGGCAGTGCGGAAGCAGTACGGCGGTTCCGTGCTCTGCGCCTTCGAGGTGCCGCGCGAGGAGACCAGCAACTATGGAGTCTTTGAGATTGACGAGGCGGACCACGCCGACGTGAAGATCGTCAAGGGCATGGTGGAGAAGCCTGCTGTTGAGGACGCGCCGTCGAACTTTGTGGCGACGGGGCGCTACCTGCTGGATCGTCAGGTTTTTGACGCGCTGCGCCGCACCAAGCCGGGCAAGGGCGGGGAAATCCAGATCACCGACGCCATCGAGCTAATGATCACCGAAGGCCACCCCGTGCACATCATCGTCCACCACGGCCTGCGCCACGATCTGGGCAACCCAGGCGGGTACATTCGTGCCTGCGTCGACTTTGCATTGCAGAATGAGACCTATGGCCCCAGCCTCAAGAGCTGGCTGCGTGAGCGCCTAGAGCAAGAGAACTAAAAGGCTTTACCAAGCTGAAGGGAACCCCTCATGCGATCGGTTGAAGAACAACTGGCAATCATTACCTCCGCGGCGGTGACCCCGGAGCCTGTGCGCATTGCCATCACCGAGACCCTGGGGCTGCGCTGCGCGGAACGGGTCGAAGGTACCCAACCGCTGCCCGGTTTCGACCAGGCCGCCATCGACGGATACGCGGTGCGAAGCGTGGATATTCGCCAAGCTTTGACTGTATCGCGGGGTGGGGATGTAGCCGATCCGCGGGAGCTGGAAGACGCGGACGCGGAAACCCCGGCACAGAACAGTGGCGTGCGGGAGACCCTGCCGATCGTCGGTGACGTCACCGCGGGTTCCCTGCGCCCGATTCGCCTGCAGCCCCGCCAGGCGGTGCGGGTGGAGATGGGTGCGCCCCTGCCGACCCTGGCCGATGCCGTCCTGCCACTCGACTGGGTGGAAAAGGAAGGGCGCAAGATCCGCCCGCTGGAAGCGATCGCCTCGGGGGAGTTCGTCCACCGCAAGGGTTCGGATGTACAGCCGGGCGACGTGGTCGTAGAGGAAGGCGCAGTTATCGGCGCTGCCCAGGTGGGGCTGCTGGCCGCCGTGGGACGTTCCAAGGTGCTGGTTTACCCTCGTCCGCGCATGTCAGTGCTTTCCTTCGGTCGCGAGCTGCTGGATATCGACCGCGATCCGGCAGTGGGCCAGGTCTACGACGTGAACTCTTATGCGTTGGCAGCCGCGGGGCGCGAGGCCGGTGCCGACGTACACCGCGTGGGCATTCTGGCCGGAGAGCCGCGCAAGATGCGGGAAGTTATCGAAAGCCAGGTGCTGCGCTCCGAGATCGTCGTGATTTCCGGTGCTGTCGGTGGCGCGGCCAGTGATGAGCTGCGCGAGATCCTCTCCGAGATGGGGGAGATGGACATTCAGCGCGTCGCCATGCACCCCGGCTCTGTGATGGGCTTTGGCACGCTCGGCCAGGATAAAGTGCCGACGTTCCTCCTGCCCGCTAACCCGTCTGCTGCCTTGGTGGCGTTCGAGGTGATGGTTCGGCCGCTGGTGCAGCTGATCCGCGGTCGCCGTCAGGCGACCCGTCGAGTGGTGCCCGCCCGCACTATCGCCGGTTTGGCATCTGCACCGGGGCGCCGTGGCTTCATCCGTGGCCAGCTGATGCGCGACCGCGAGACCCGCGAGTTCCTGGTCGACCCGCTCGGCGCAGCGAACGGCGGGGAGCCGACTCACCTACTGGGTAGCCATGGCCAGGCGAACTGCCTGATCGTGGTTCCGGCCGACGTGACCGACGTCGCGCCGGGACAGGTTGTGGATGTGCTGTTCTTGAGCAACAAGGACTAGCGCCGCCGTGCTCAGCCGACTGCGCGCCGCACTGGCTTCTTCCACACTGGCTCCTGCTACCGCCGAGGTGCGGACTCAAACCGTTCTGAGCCGCGGGCATCTTTTTTCTTCTAGTGACGCCCCTACGGCCGCCCTGCCGGTGGCCTTGCGTCCCGTGCGCGCCACCGACGGGCCGCAGTGGACCGCCGCGCGCATCAAGGACCAGGAACTGCTGCAGCCCTTCGAGCCGACAGTGGAAGGGGATTGGGCAGAGGCGCACAGCCCGCAGGCGTGGCGCCGGAACTTTCACAACCTGCAGGCTCTGGCGGCTGACCGGATTGTGGTGCCGATGGTGATCGACGTCGACGGACAGTTCGCAGGGCAGCTCACCCTTGGCAACATCCAGTACGGAACCGTCTCCAATGCCTGGATCGGCTATTGGGTGCATTCGAAGTTCCAGGGCTGCGGGGTGGCAACCGCAGCTGTGGCGCTGGGCGTGGACTTGGGGATGCGAGTCGTTGGACTGCACAGGATAGAGGCGACGGTGATGCCTGACAACGTGGCGTCCAGAAGAGTTCTAGAGAAAACCGGCTTCCGCGTCGAAGGGAAGCTGCGCCGTAACCTGCACATCAACGGCGAATGGCGCGACCATTTGCTGGTGGCGCAGACTCAGGAGGAATCACTGCCCGACGGGGTTGTGCGCAGGCTCATCAACAGCGGAGTATTGGGGCTGGCTGTGAACCGAAACTAGCCTCGGCGTGGCACCACAGATAACGGTCGCGCAAGGGTAGCGTTGCAAGCACTTGAACTTCTCACGTCGCCCGCAAAACTCCAGGAGAACTGATACTCGTGTTCGGCTCCCTTCTGCTCATCGCCGCCGTCTGGCTGGTGCTGTTGGCGCCGCTTTTGCTGCGCAACCAAAAACCCGTACGACGGACCGCACAGGCACTGGGCGAGACGCGGGTGCTGCACCGCGGTGGAAGTGCCCTCAAGGCAAAGCGCAAGCTCAAGCCCGCAGAGGGGCTGTACATGGCCTCCGATGATGACGAGCTGGAGCTGGTCGAGGCGGAGCCGGAATACGTGCTGCTAGAGGACGAGGATTCTGCTGCGAAGGCTGGCAAGTCCCGCGGCCTGCGTGCGTTTATGGCGAACAAGGGTAGCTCGTCTGCGGATGACGCTGCGGAGGTTGCCGACGCTGACGATGCGGCGGACACTGCAGAGGTCGTGGACGGGGAAGTTGTTGACGCTGCTGACTGTGCCGACACTGCCGACTCTGTCGACTCTGCCGACGATGTTGATGGGGACGCAGAGGAAGCCTCCGAGGGTGAGGACAAGGTTGTAGCCGCCGAAGCGAACGCGACGAAGAGCAAGGCAGTGCGTTACACCACGCAGGATGAGATGGATACCGGCGAGTTCGAGCCCATCCGCGATGTCGCTGACACTGCCGAGGTTGCAGGGGCTGCCGAGTCCGCTGACACTGCCGAGGCAGCAGACGCCGCAGACGGTGAATACGCAGCCGCAGCCGCAGACTCAGATACAGACTCAGACACAGACAAGGATGCCCGACAGCGCGCATACGCCTCCGTTCCTGCTGAGTACGTACGTGGTGGGGACGTGAAGGCGTCACCAGATCTGGTCGACGACGTCGACGAGGCACCGCGGGACAAGAGCATCGACATCCTCATGGATTCCGACGAGCTGAGCGAGGATGACCTGAAGTACCTGGCGGCCCGTCGTGGACGTGGCGTGTACGACCCGGTCGCATCGGCTGCGCTGGCGCGGCAGCGGCAGAACCGCCGCAAGAAGGTGCTCTTTGTCCTGCTCGCGCTGTCCGCGCTGACCTTCGGCATGAGCATGTACCTGGGCGGAACCGTCTGGCTGAGCTTCGTGGCCATGATCGCCTTCACCGCGTTCTACCTGGTCATGCTGCGTCGCCAGGCTATCGAAGAACGCGAGCTGCGGCACCGCCGACTGGTGCGCATGCGCCGTGCCCGCCTGGGCGTGCGCAACACCGAAGACAACGAGCTGGGCGTGCCGGACCGCCTGGTTCGCCCCGGTGCGGTGATCCTGGAAACCGATGAGGTCGACCCGGCCTTCAGCAACCTCGAGTACGCCGACGGCAGCGACTTCTTTGACCTGCACGAGGGAACCCACGGTACCGGTGCTGCCCCCGCAGCCGGAACACGCTCGACCGTGGTCGACGGCGACGAAGAGTTCATCGATTCCCGCTCGGGCATCCGTGCCGTTTAAGCGTGATCGCCGCGTATGCTGAACCACCCTGCTGCCCGTGACACGGCACTGCTCTTCGTGCGCCTAGTCACCGGCGTGATTTTCATTGCCCACGGCTGGAAGAAAGTTTTTATCGACGGCATGAACGGAGTGACGGGCACTGTCGCTACCTTCGAGCGCCTGCACATTCCGCAGCCGAAAATCAGCGCCTGGGCGGCTGCAATCCTGGAGATGCTCGGTGGGGCAATGCTGATCGTCGGACTGCTGACTACCGCTGTTGCTGGGCTGTTCGTGATCTACAGCGCGCTTATCCTGTACTTCGTTCACTGGTCCAACGGGTTTTTCGTGGCTGACGGGGGCATGGAGTTTGTCATGCTGCTGGTGGTCTCCCTTATGATGATTGTTGTTTTCGGCGCGGGGCGAGCAAGCCTAGATAAGGCTCTGTCCCGCTTCGGCTGAGGTCTGAACACGTAAACGGACGGGAAAGCGAATGGACTGTCAAGAGGTTAGAACCTCTATGTCCGCACGCCTGGATGGCGAGTCCGCTGCGCTGTCCGACGACCTCGTCGACGCGCACCTAGCCGGGTGCGAGGACTGCCAGCGCTGGTATGCAACCATCACCGCGCTTGGACGCAACCTGAACCTGGCCGCGGCGCCGTCCAATGGGGAACAGGTGCGCTCCGCGGAAGATAGCGACGACCGCAAAGCCGCGCTGGTCGAACAGGTCTTGGCGCAGGCCGATCAGGATCCCCAGATCAACGTAGGCCTTCGCCGCCGCCAACTGCCCTTCGTGCTCGGCCGCGCAGCTCTAGTGGCCGTTGCGGTACTTTATGTTTTGTGGGGCGTGTCGCTGCTGTTTGGGGTGCCTATTGAGGATGACGCCACCTCGTCCCAGCTACACCTGGTCTCAGACGCAGCGGCGATGCGTTTCGCCCTGGCTGGAGGTCTGCTGTGGGCTGCCTGGCGCCCCAAGGTGGCCTCTGCGATTTTGCCCATCTACTTGGCTATCTGGGCTTTCGGAGTCGGCTTCGCAACCCGTGAGATCGTGCTGGGCCTGATCAGCGAAGCAGGGGATTCGAGCGCCCTTTGGCTGCTGCTGGTTCACTTGGCGGCGGTGTTGGCATTGGTCGTGGTTTGGGCTGGCCGGCAGAACGTGTTCATGCCATTACGCCAGTCGCTGCGGGCGCTGATGGCGCAACCGATCAATTTCAGTCCCAGTGATGCGCGGCGCAACTCCACCTATGCGGTAGGGGAGCCCCGCCCGCGCGACTGGGAATAGCCCGACAGACCCCCGGCAGCCAGGTCAGGGGGCTAGCGCCAGGACGGCAGCCACATGCGCATGTCGAAGGCGGAATCAGACAGTGGCGCGCCGATGTACAGCGGCAGGAAGTACAGGAAGTTCCAGACCACCAGCATGAGGTACACGACGACCAGCAGCTGCCCGGGGCGAGCCTTTACAAAGGTCTTCGGCGAGGAATAGGGGTTGGGAACCTCCGGCTTTTCCCAGCGCAGGAGTTGCCCCAGCGCCATCGCAATAGCGATGGCCAAAAACGGCACCAGGTTCGCCGCGTAGAACAGGTACATCTGGCGATCCAGGTTGACGAGCCAGGGAAGGAAGCCGGCGGCGAAACCGATGGTGGGAATGACCCAGCGGCGATCCTTATGCACGATCAGGCACCACAGGCCCCACAGAATCGCCGGAACGCAGAACCACCAAATTGCAGGGGTGCCGACCAGCAGAATGACCTTGCGTACTCCCTCGTCACTGGAGGGGCTGTAGTACAGCAGCGAACGGCTAGAAACCAGCCAGGACCAGGGCTTGGATTCCCAGTTGTGGTGGTGGCCGTTGGAGTTCGTCAGCTCCGTGTGAAAGCGCATGACGGACACGTGGTAGTAGATGAAGTTCTGCACTACGTCGGGCAGGAAAGACCAGAACCAGTCGCCAGTCGTCTTCGTGTACTGCTCCGATTCCACCGCGTGGCGGAACACGCCCGTCTCCGAGGCAAACCATGCGCGCCAGCTGATCACGTAGAGGATCACGGGGACGATGACTACGGAGAAGAAGGAAGGCAGCGCATCGAAAATCGCGGTGCCGGCAAGGGGGCGCTGGACGCCGAAACGGCGGCGTCGAAAATAATCAACCGCAACGATCGTCAGCCCGAAGAAGGCCATGTAATAAAGACCATTCCACTTCACAGCCAACGCGAGGCCCAGACCCACACCCGCGGCGAAGCGCCACCAGCGGTAGCCCATGCGGGGGCCAAAGTCGGATTCGTGGATGCGGTCGGTGGCCCATACGTGCTGGAAGCGCTGCTCCATCTGCTCGGCATCGCGCACCGCGCAATACGCGACCAGGCACAGCAGGAAGACCTGGAAGTGGTCAAGCATTCCCGAGCGCCCGGTGACGAACAAAATGCCGTCGCACAGGGCGATAACGCCCGCGAAAAGCCCGACCAGATCCGACCTCGTGATCCGGCGCGCCGTGGCGGCGATCAGCAGGATTGCAGCCACACCGAGGAGTGCGGCCATGATGCGCCAACCCCACGGCGTGTAGCCGAACAGAATCATGCCAATGGCCTCGATCTGCTTACCGAGGGGCGGGTGAACGACCAGGCCATAACCCGGGTTGTCCTCGATACCACCGATGAATGGGTTGTCCCAGCTTTGCATTACCTGCCACGCCTGTGGCGCATAGTGCTTCTCGTCAAAGATAGGCGTGCCGGCATCCGTCGGACGGTGCAGCATCAATAGGCGACTGAGAGCACCCAGGATGCCCAAGGAGACCAGAATGCCCTTCCACCGCGTAAAAGCGAAAGTCCGCGAGTGATCGGAGCCCGTCGAATCGCTGACGGCGGGCGCGTCACTTCCATGGATGGCTTGCTGGTCAGTAGTCATTGTCGAGGGCACGGAGCTAACTGTAGTAGAAGCAGCGGACAAGCGGGTGCAGTGCCGGGCATACTGGCGGTTATGAGTGATTCTGTAGATGCTTCCGTAGATGCCAATGAGCTGCTTAGCCGGGCGGCCGACCGTCGCCCGCTGCCGTCGGGCGGGATCATCTTGGCGGCCACGCCGTTGGGTAATCCGCTGGATGCGTCTCTGCGGCTAATCGATGCGCTGGCCAGTGCGGACATCATCGCAGCAGAGGATACCCGCCGTACCCGCGCATTGGCGGATACGTTGGGGGTAACAATCGCCGGCCGGATCTACTCCAACTTTGATCACAACGAGGCCGAGCGCGCGGAGTTCTTCGTAGAGCAGGCCGAACAGGGCCGCCGCGTGTTGGTTGTCACGGACGCCGGCATGCCCTCTGTCTCTGACCCTGGCTTTCCCCTGGTTGTCGCCGCCCGCCGTGCTGGTGTCCCGGTGACGTGCCTGCCGGGTCCTTCCGCCGTGCCTACCGCCTTGGCGCTGTCGGGCCTGGGGGTGGGGCACTTCGCCTTCCTGGGCTTCGCCCCGCGCAAGGATGGCGCCCGGCGGTCGTTCTTCCGTTCTTTTATTGACGCCCCCTACGCCGTCTGCTTCTTCGAATCCCCGCACAGGCTGGCAAAGACCCTGCAGGCTGCGGCCGAAGAGCTAGGCGATGGGCGACAGGCCGCGGTATGCCGGGAGCTGACAAAGACCTTTGAGGAAGTGAAGGTCGGCGGGCTGGCGGAGCTGGCCACGTGGGCAGCGGACGGCGTGAAGGGGGAGATCTGTGTGGTCATCGATTCGGCGGCGGAATCCGGGGATGGCGATGCGGAACTGGATGTGGAGGCCCTGGTGGAACTGGTAGAGCTGAAGGTCGCAGAGGGGGAGCGGTTAAAGACGGCCGCTGGGGACGTGGCGAAGCTCCACGGTGCCAGCAAGCGCGAGCTTTACGAGGCTGTTTTGCGTGAGCGGAACCAGGAATAGGGGCTGGAAAGGTTGAAAAGACACGGCAATGCCCCCACCATGTAAAGAATGACATCAAGTGAAGAAGTGACCGCGAGAGAAATAACAGAGCCGAGGGAGATAGCAGAGACGCGAGAGACTGACGAGGCTGAACAGAATCAGTCGATCGACTGGGTGGTGACGGGCAGCGCGGCTGCACTCATCCTGTCAGTCGTATTGTGGGGAATTTTCGGCGGAGATAGCTTCGCCGAGTTTGCCTCCACCGCCCTGGGGTACATCGTCGGCGACTGGGGATGGCTGTATGTGCTGGCCGGAACCGTGTTTGTCGCTTTTATTCTGTTCATCGCATTCAGCAAGTTCGGGCACATTCGGCTGGGCAAGGATAACGAATCGCCCGAGTTCAACAGTGTGTCCTGGGTTGCGATGATGTTCGCAGCAGGCATGGGCATCGGCCTGATGTTCTACGGGGTAACCGAGCCCCTGACGTACTACCGAAATGGCGTGCCTGGCGCAGAGGACCACGATGTCGCCAGCTCCTTTGCCTCCACGCTGTTCCACTGGGGACTGCACCCGTGGTCGCTGTATGCCATCGTCGCACTGGCCATTGCGTACAGCACGTTCCGGCTCGGACGCAAGCAGTTGCTTTCCTCGGCCTTCATTCCCCTGATCGGCAAGAAACGCGCCGAGGGAGCCGCGGGCAAGATCATCGACATCGCGGCAATCTTCGCCACCGTGTTCGGTACGGCGGCCTCCCTGGGCCTGGGTGCCGTGCAGATTCAGTCCGGCCTGAAGGCAACGGATCTGATCTCGAACCCAGGGACCTCCGTGATCGTCGGAACCATCGTGATTTTGGGCCTGTGCTTCCTGGCCTCCGCAGCGTCCGGTGTGGGCAAGGGAATCCAGTACCTGTCGAACACCAACATGGTTCTGGCCGGCCTTCTTGCTCTCTTCGTTCTGATCCTTGGCCCGACCGTTGTGATCCTGAATATGATCCCGACCTCCCTGGGTAACTACTTCTCCCAGTTCTTTGAGATGGCCGCTCGCACCGCGGATTCCAGTGAGGACGCAGGTGAGTGGCTGGGTTCGTGGACCATTTTCTACTGGGCCTGGTGGGTCTCTTGGTCCCCGTTCGTCGGCATGTTCCTTGCCCGCATTTCCCGCGGACGTACCATCCGCGAATTCGTATGCGTTGTGCTGATGGTGCCGACCGTGGTGACCATCATCTGGTTCTCCATCTTCGGTGGTTCCGCCATCCACGCCGAGGACAGCGGCAACTCCATCTGGGGTGACGGCGAGGCCACCAGCCAGCTGTTTAACCTGCTGGAGACCCTGCCGGCGGGACACGTGGCAAGCATCGTGGCGATGCTTCTGCTGGGAACGTTCTTCATTACGTCGGCCGATTCGGCCTCTACCGTCATGGGATCCATGTCCCAGCGCGGCCAGCTGGTAGCCAACCGTGGTGTGACCGTCCTGTGGGGTGCGCTGACTGCAGTGATTGCCTTGATGCTGTTGCTGACGGGCGGCGACGAAGCTCTGACGAACCTGCAGAACGTCACGATCATCGCCGCCAGCCCCTTCGTGCTGGTGATCATCGCGCTGATGTTCTCCATCTACAAGGCGCTGTCCAACGACCCGCGCTATTTGGATGAGAAAGCCCACCGCGAGTACGCACTGCGCATGGCTCGGGAGCGCCGCATCACCCAACAGCGGGAGAACGCGGCTAAGAGGAAGCGTCGCGCCCGTGCCGCGAATGCGGTGCAGAGCCACGGCGAACAATTAGGCGAACAGTTAGAGGAAAGCTAACTGAGTAAACTATGTGAGCAGCTCTGCATAAGCAGGGCTGCTTTCGCATAGCTATGGTGTATCCCCTAATCTAAAGGCTATGTCGAAACGAGTTCTCACCTCAGTTGCATGGCCTTATGCCAATGGCCCCCGCCACATCGGACACGTCGCCGGATTCGGCGTTCCTTCGGACGTTTTCGCACGTTATCAGCGGATGGCCGGCAACGAGGTGCTCATGGTTTCGGGCACGGACGAGCACGGAACTCCGCTGCTGGTGCAGGCAGAGAAGGAAGGCACGACCGTCCAGGAGCTGGCCGACCGCTACAACCGCATCATCGTCGAAGACCTGGCGGGGCTAGGCCTTTCTTATGATCTCTTTACCCGCACGACGACCCGCAACCACTACGCGGTCGTGCAGGAGCTCTTCACTGGGCTGTACAACAATGGCTACATGGTGACTCAAACCACCCGCGGTGCCATTAGCCCGTCGACCGGCCGCACACTGCCGGACCGCTACATTGAGGGCACCTGTCCCATTTGTGGGGCGCACGACGCCCGCGGCGACCAGTGTGACAACTGCGGTAACCAGCTGGATCCCGAGGATCTGATCGATCCGCGCTCCAAGATCAACGGTGAGACCCCGGAGTTCGTGGATACCGAGCACTTCATGCTCGACCTCCCCGCCCTAGCAGAAGCGCTGACCACCTGGTTGAACAACCGTAAGGGCTGGCGGCCCAACGTGTTGAAGTTCTCCCTGAACCTGCTTGAGAACATTCGTCCGCGTGCCATGTCCCGCGACATCGACTGGGGCGTGCCGATCCCCGTCGAAGGCTGGCAGGATAACAACACCAAGAAGCTCTATGTTTGGTTCGACGCGGTGGTCGGATACCTTTCCGCATCCATCGAATGGGCGTGGCGCACCGGCGACCCGGAGGCCTGGCGTAAGTGGTGGAACGACCCAGAGGCGCTGTCCTACTACTTCATGGGCAAGGACAACATCACTTTCCACTCCCAGATTTGGCCCGCTGAGCTGCTGGGCTACGGCGGCGAGGGTTCCAAGGGCGGGGAGGCCGGCGAGCTGGCCGAACCTGCGCTGAACCTGCCCACGGAGGTTGTGTCCTCCGAGTTCCTGACCATGTCGGGATCCAAGTTCTCCTCTTCCAAGGGAGTCGTGATCTACGTCCGCGACTTCCTCAAGGAGTTTGGCCCGGACGCGCTGCGTTACTTCATTGCCACCGCCGGTCCGGAAACGACTGACACGGACTTCACTTGGGATGAGTTCGTGCGCCGCATCAACTCCGAACTCGCCAACGAGTGGGGCAACCTGGTTAACCGTACGGTTTCCATGGCCTACAAGAACTTCGGTGAGGTTCCCACCCCGGGGCCGCTCTCCGCTGAGGACGAGGCGCTGCTCGCAGAGTCCGCGAAGGCCTTCGACGTGGTTGGCGATAACCTCAACCGCTCCCGTTTCAAGGCCGGCATCAACGAAGCAATGCGTATTGCCGGACGGGCGAACCAGTACATCGCGGCCATGGAACCGTGGAAGCTAGCTAAAGACGAATCCCAGCGCGAGCGTCTGGCCACGGTCTTGCACACCGCCCTGCAGGTGGTCTCGGACGTCAACACACTGCTGACCCCGTACCTGCCGTTCTCTGCACAGAAGATCTTTGAAACTCTGGGTGGCGAGGGCATTTGGGCAGCCCAGCCGCAGGTTGTCGAGGTTAAGGACGAGTCTCCGCGAGAGCCGGTGGGCGTCGGGCTGCCCGAAGCAGGACGCACCTACCCCGTCATCATGGGCAACTACAGCGAGCAGAAGGCAACGTGGGCTCGCCAGGAGATTCAGCCTGGTACGACGCTGCACAAGCCCAAGCCGTTGTTCCCGAAGCTCGACCCCGAGCTGGCAGAGACCGGCCCGGAATGGGCGCCGGTCCAGAAGTAAAAGCCCCTAGTCCGCGAGGCGCAGGCTGGTGATCGGCGCCAGCACCTGGTGGACGGATTCCACGCCGCGCCAGGGGAAAGCCTCCCAGCCACGGCGCTCCGCGGCTTCCAGATTCGCCTGACGGTCGTCGAAGTAGATCAGCGTGGCGTACTCGTGACCAGCAGCGGCCGCGGCCTGCTCGAAGCGGCGGAACGCGCCCTGGTGGGGCTTGGTAAAGCGCAGGTCGGGGGAGAAGCAGGTGACGGCCGCGCCGTCAACCCAATCCTGGCGAAGCACTGCCTCCATCACCGGGCGCGGCGCGTTGCTGAAAACGCCCCACGGCTGGTCGATGGCGTTGAGGTGGTTCAGCAGGTTCCGCACGGAATCGGAGATCGTGGAGCACAGGCGAGTATCCGTTTCCTCCAGCTCCGCGATGAGCTCCGGGGTCGGCTGCACGCCGGCCGCGCGGCAGAGGGTGGTGAAGTAGTCGTTCGGCCCCATCGACAGGCTGTAGCTTTCGCGGTAGCGGCCGTAGGCAGCCTCGAAGCTGAACGGATCGGTGATGATGGTGGGAACGGTGGTCTGGGTGCCCTGGTTCGAACGGGACTGGATGTTGGCGTGGCGGATCATCACGGTGGTGAGTTCGCGCAGGGTGTGGCGGCGTGGCACCAAAACGCCACCGAGGTCGAAGACAATCAAGTGTTCCATGTTCGGTTCTTGCCTTTGCAGTGGTGTGGAATGTGTTGGTGACTAGTAGAGTCTGTGGCTAGTGTGCCGGGTCTGCATGACCGGAAGGTGGCGCTAACACGAATCCAAAACGAACCGGGGGTGAACAACATGGCGAAGGCTGCGGGCAGCACATCCCGTCGAATTCCCTCCGCGATCGCCCTGCTGGCCGCTGTGGCCGTGTTGCTGACCAGCTCCAACCTGCGCAGCCCCGTCAGCGCTTTCCCGCCGATTGCCGACCAGGTTAGCTCTGACCTCGGCGCCTCCGAATTGTTCATCGGCCTGGTCGGCATGGCTCCCACGGCAATGTTTGCCCTGGCTGCGGTCCTTTCCGGCCCCATGGCCAGGGCCCTGTCGTTCCGGGCTGTGATCAGTACCGCCATGGTGCTGGCGACTTTCGGTTTTAGCCTGCGCACGGTGGCTCCGAACGGCCTGCTTTTCCTGGCTGGCACCATGATCGGCCTGGTCGGGGTGGGGATCACGAATACGTTGCTGCCCGCGGTGATCAAGGACTACTTCCCGTTCAAGCTGACGGTGATGTCGGTGGCGTATATGGCGGTGGGGCAGGTGAGCATGGCCACCGCCTCCGTCGTGTCGGTGCCGCTGGCGCAGTTAGGTGGTTGGCGCGTGGCCATCGGCGTGTGGGCAATCCCGCCGCTGCTGGCGCTACTGTGCTGGGGGATCCTGGTCTTCGCTGTCACCCCGGGCGCTGCTGCCCAACGCGGCGGCGAGATGTTGCGACAGGCGCACCCGCGGAAACTTATGGGCGTCATAAACAACAAAAACAACGAGTCCCGCGGTGCGTTCCGGCACATGTGGCGCAACCCCGTGAGCTGGGGGATCGTGGTGATGTTCGCTATGACTTCCTCCATCTCCTACTGCTTTATCACCTGGGCGCCGAAGATCATCGTGGAATCTGGTGGCTCGGCGCAGTTGGGTGGCATTATCGGCGGGGTGTTCGCGATCGTGGGTACGGCCTCGTCGTTCTTCGTTCCGTGGATGACTTCGCGTTTCGAACGCGGCGCGGCGTGGGTGACGATCCTGTCCTGCAGCTGCATGTTTAGCGCGCTGCTGATGGTGATTACCGATCCGATGCGCCTGCCGGTGGTGTGGATCTCGCTGGTGTCGCTGGGGTGCTCGACCTTCCCGCTCGGGCTGATACTGATCGCCACCCGCACCCGCGAATCCAAGGCCGCCGCCGTTTTGTCGTCGGGCGCGCAGGGTATCGGGTACACCGTTGCCTGTGTCGGGCCTTTTGGTTTTGGTGCTCTTTATGACGCCACCGCCTCCTGGACCGCCGGGCTGCTTGTCCTTGTGGGATTCAACTTCGTTTTGTTGGCGGCGGGCCTGGTGGCCAGCCGCAGGGTGTTCGTGGATGATCACTGACGATCGTTAGAGTGGGGAGTATGGCGAAAAAGAAGCGACCCACCCCCGTGCCTCCCGAGCCGATCGTCCCGCTCTTCGACTCGCACACCCACCTGTGGTCCACGGTGCTCAAAAACCAGCGCCGCGAGGAAGCAGTGGGCCGGGAATGCGGGGAGGAAGATCACCGCAGGTTGGTGGGGGAGTTTATGGATCGCGCCCTTGCCGTGGGAGTGCGCGGCGTATGCACCGTGGGCGATGGGATTGAGGAGACAGAAAAGGCGCTGCAAGCAGCCGAGTTCCACGACCGTGTGTGGGCAGCCTGCGCGGTGCACCCGACCCAGGCACAGACGGTGACGGGTGAGGTGCGCGAGCGGCTGCGGGAAATGGCCTTCCATCCACGCTGCGTGGCGATCGGGGAGACCGGCCTGGACGCGTACTGGATCGGCAAGGACATGGGGGATGGGGAGGAAACCCCTGGTATTGAGGTGCAGGAGGAAGCGCTGCGCTTTCACATTGACTTGGCCTGCGAATCCGGCAAGGCGCTGATGATCCACAACCGCGAGGCCGATGCGGACCTGCTGCGGGTGCTTGCGGACGCGCCGCGACCGAAGGACATTATCCTGCACTGCTTTTCCTCGCCGCTGGACGTGGCTAAGGAGGCGCTGGACAGGGGATATGTGCTTTCCTTCGCGGGGAACGTGACATTTAAGGGCAATGAGGAGCTGCGCGAGGCGGCGCGTATCGCACCGCCGGAGCAGATCCTGGTAGAAACCGATGCGCCGTACATGACCCCCGAGCCTTTCCGGGGTGCCCGAAACGAACCGGCCTTTGTGGGATACACGGCGGCGTGCGTGGCGGAGCAACGGGGCATGTCCCCCGGCGAGCTCGGAAAGCTGGTCACGGCCAATGCGTGCCGACTATATGGGATTGACCTCCACTAGTGAGGTCCGTGTTTCTGGTGTTACGTAATATAACGAAATCGTATAGGAATTAACGCTTGTTGGGGGCTGTGTCTGCTGTTATTGCAGATGCACCCCCATATTTGTGATTTATGGAACAAATCGCGCGAGAGTTTTGTCCGTTATCGATCGTTATCGTATTGTGACAAAAGTTGAGAAAATCGGCGTTCCCGGCGCCCGTGTTCTACGGCTAAAGATCCTTAAGGCCGATGGGACCAGAGGGCGTCAGTAACAAGAGAGGCAACGATCTAGTGTCACCGAAGAAGAAGTCCCACCTGCACCGCATCAACAACACCAACTCCACCCCGCTGCGCATCGCCACGGGCGGCATGCTCGCCACCCTGGTTGTCGGCGGCGGCGTTGCGGTCGCAGGTCAGAAGTCGGTCACCCTCGACGTTAATGGCGACATCATCCAGGCCAACACCATGTCCGGAGATGTCGAAGGCGCGCTCAAGTCCGCTGGTGTAGAGGTCGACAACCGTGCCATGGTCACCCCGGCGCTGAACGAATCCATCAGCAACAACGCCAAGATCACTGTCCGCAGCGCACGCACCGTGGCGCTGACCATCGACGGCAAGCAGGAGAAGATCGACACCACGGCACTGACCGTCGGCTCCCTGCTGGACCAGCTCGGCCGCAGCGACGACATCAGCGCGATGTCCATGACCCGTAACCAGGAGATCCCGCTCGACGGTATGGAGCTGGAGATCGTCACCCCTAAGAAGTTCACGCTGAACGACGGTGGCCAAGACGGTCGCATGAGCCTGCCGGCCCGCACCGTGGGTGAGATCTTCGAGATGCGTGGCACCCCACTGGGTAAGGATGACAAGGTCACCCCATCTGCGGATACCCCGCTGAAGGAGGGTATGCACGTCGAGGTCACCCGCATCGCCAACCGCGACGAGACCAAGATCGAGGACATTCCGGCTCCGGAGCGCGTGAAGGAAGACCCGAACCTGCCTGAGGGCGAGGAGAAGGTCGTGAAGAAGGGCGCGCCGGGCAAGGCTCGCGTGGTTGCCACCGTCCGCACCGTCAACGGCAAGGAAGTAGACCGCAAGGAGAAGTCCAGCCAGGAGATCACCGCGCCGAAGGAGCGCGTGATCATCCGCGGCACCAAGAAGACTCCGGGCTCCGGGGACTCCAAGGGTTCCAACACCGGCGCTTCCGCTCCGTCCGTGGCCGATGGTTCCGTATGGGATCAGCTGGCGATGTGTGAGTCCACCGGCAACTGGTCGATCAACACCGGCAACGGATTCTCCGGTGGTCTGCAGTTCACCCCGTCCACCTGGGCCGGCTTCGGCGGTACCCAGTACGCGCCGGCTGCCCACATGGCTACCCGTGAACAGCAGATCGACATCGCCAAGCGCGTGCAGGCTGCACAGGGCTGGGGCGCATGGCCGGCCTGCACCGCCAAGATGGGTCTGCGCTAAAGCACCCCTTTGAGTTCTCCGGGTACGCACACCCGGAGTGCTTGGGAACCCTGGTTTCTATCGAGGATTAGCTCGACTACCCTGTATTAGGTGAGTGAACGGAAGATTCAGCTGCTAGGGCCCATTGAGATCCGGCAGCTCGCCGAGGAATTGGACTTAAACCCCACCAAGAAGCTGGGGCAGAACTTCGTCCATGACCCGAATACGGTCCGCAAGATTGTGAAGGCTGCGGACGTCACGGCCTCGGATACCGTGGTGGAGATCGGCCCGGGCCTGGGGTCGCTGACCCTCGCGCTTCTGGAGACCGGCGCGAGCGTGACCGCGGTGGAGATCGACCCGCGGTTGGCGGAAAGGTTGCCGGCGACTTTGGTCGAGCAGGGGGCGGATGATGCGGATGTCGCCGTGATCCTGAAGGACGCGATGACGGTGACGGTCCAGGATTTTGTTGATTCGGGACGCCCACTTCCCACCGCGCTGGTAGCGAACCTTCCCTACAACGTCTCCGTGCCCGTGCTGTTGCACATGCTGGAGGAATTCCCCACCATCGACCGCGTTTTGGTCATGGTGCAGTTGGAAGTGGCCGACCGTTTGGCCGCGGTGCCTGGTTCCAAGATCTACGGTGTGCCCAGCGTGAAGGCCGGATTCTACGGCTCGGTATCCCGCGCGGCGACCATCGGCAAGAACGTATTCTGGCCTGCCCCGAAGATCGACTCTGGCCTGGTTCGCATTGATCGCTACGCCGACGGGGAGCAGCCGTGGGCGGCAGAGCTACTGGACCGGGAGCAGCTGCGCCGCGAGGTCTTTGCCCTGGCAGATGCCGCTTTCCTGCAGCGCCGCAAGACCCTGCGCGCGGCTCTTTCCGGCCACTTCGGCGGTGGACAAGCCGCGGAGCAGGCACTGCGAGACTCCGGAATTGATCCGACGTTGCGCGGGGAGAAGCTGTCCACAGAACAGTTTGTGCAGCTGGCTGTGACTTCGCTGCGGAACGACCCACGGGGTGCCCAATGAGCGTTTCCCATATCTTTGGACCGCCAGAACCCAAGTACCGCTCCGTGACCGCGAGCGCGCACGGGAAGGTGAACCTGCACCTCGGGGTAGGTCCGGCCAGGGAGGACGGGTACCACGAGCTGGATACTATCTTCCAGGCCGTATCGCTGAAAGAGGAAGTCACGGTCGCCCTGCGGGAAGCACAGGGAGCGCAGGATACTGCCGATCCAACACCGTGCACCTGGAGCGTCTCCGGTTTCGACTCGCACCTGGTGCCCCAGGATCCCAGCAACCTGGCGTGGAAGGCCGTCGCCGCCATCCAAGACCTGGCGCGCGACGCGCACGTTGCCTGGGCCGATGCGGGCGTGCACATTCACATTGACAAGGGCATTCCCGTCGCCGGCGGGATGGCCGGGGGGTCGGCGGATGCCGCCGCCGCGCTGATCGCAGCCACGGAGCTTTACTTCCCGGACCCGCGTTCGCCCCGGCGCCCGGACCGTGCGCAGCTGTCGGAGATCGCGGCCGACCTGGGCGCGGACGTTCCCTTCTGCCTGTTGGGCGGCACCGCGCGGGGGACGGGTAAAGGGGAGAACCTGATGCCCGTCATCACCCAGGGCACCTACCACTGGGCCATCGCCACGGATAAGCGCGGCCTGTCCACCCCACAGGTGTTTAAGCAACTAGACCAACAACGTGCCGCCGCCCCAGAGGCCAGCCCCAAGGGCGCCCGGGCGGGAAGCCCAGAGGCGCTCATTACGGCTCTGCGGGCGGGTAACCCGGCGGAAGTAGGGAAGCTGCTGGTCAACGACCTACAAGCCCCGGCGATTAGCCTGCTGTCCAGTCTGCGCGAGACGCTGAAGGCTGCAGAGGAAGCCGGCGCAATCGCCGCGATCGTCTCCGGCTCCGGGCCCACCATCGCCATGCTGTGCGCATCCGCTGACGATGCAGTGGAGGTAGCGACAGCCGTGAGCGTGGCCGGGAAAGCCAGCTCCACGATGACGACGAGTTCCCCGGCTGCGGCTGCGGGCGTCATAAAAAGGGAAGAAGTACGTGAGTAACCTCATCAACCTAGAAAAAGTCTCGAAGAGCTACGGGCTCAAAACCCTGCTCGACGACGTGAGCATCGGTGTGTCCAGCAACGACCGCATCGGCGTGGTCGGGCTGAACGGCGGCGGCAAGTCCACGTTGCTGAACATCCTGAGCCAGCGGGACGAGCCGGATTCCGGGCGCGTGAGCCACAACAACGACCTGCGCATGGCCATGGTCACCCAGGACGTACTGCGCGACGCGCCGGAGGGCATGACCGTCGCCGGGGCGGTGCTGGAACCGCTGGGGCTGCAGGAATACGAGTGGGCGGGCGACCCGAAGGTACGCAGCGTGCTGAACGGGCTGGACATCGCCCGCCTGGGGCTGGATACGCCGGTGCACTCGCTGTCCGGTGGCGAACGCCGCCGAACTGGTCTGGCCGCCGCGCTGGTGCAGGATCTGGACCTGCTGATCCTCGACGAGCCGACCAACCACCTGGACGTCGAGGGCGTGCAGTGGCTGGCCGAACACCTGCTGGGACGCAACACCGCACTGGTTGTGGTCACCCACGACCGCTGGTTCCTAGATACCGTCGCCAACCACACTTGGGAAGTACACGACGGGGCGGTGGACATCTACGAAGGCGGCTACAACGACTGGACCTTCGCCCGCGCAGAGCGTGCCCGGCAGGCGGACGCGGCTGAGCAGCGCCGACAGAACCTCGCGCGCAAAGAACTGGCATGGCTGCGCCGCGGCGCACCCGCACGAACCTCGAAGCCGCGCTACCGCATCGAGGCCGCCGAGTCCCTGATCGCCGACGTGCCGCCCATGCGCAACAAGGTGGAGCTAATGAGCTTCTCCGCCCGCCGCCAGGGCAAGAAGGTCATCGAGCTGGAAGATGCCCGCATCGCCACTCCGGATGGTCGCACGCTGGTGGAGGACCTGACCTGGCGCCTGGGCCCCGGCGAACGCATCGGCCTGGTGGGCGTGAACGGCTCCGGCAAGACCACCCTGCTGCGCACCCTGGCGGGCGAGGCACCGCTGGAGCAGGGGCGCAGGATCGAAGGCAAGACCGTGCGCCTGGGCTGGCTGCGCCAGGAGCTGGACGACCTGGACCCCACGAAGCGCCTGATCGAATCGGTGGAGGACGTCGCCAGCTACGTGACCTTCGGCGACAAGGAAATCAGCGCCTCCCAGCTAGCAGAGCGACTGGGCTTTAGCGCGAAGCGCCAGCGCACACCCATCGGGGACCTGTCGGGTGGTGAAAAGCGCCGCCTGCAGCTGACCCGCGTGCTGATGGCCGAGCCGAACGTGCTGCTGCTAGATGAGCCCACCAACGACCTGGATATCGACACTTTGCAGGAGCTTGAAAGCCTGCTTGACGAATGGCCCGGCACGCTGGTGGTGATCTCCCACGACCGCTACCTGATCGAGCGCATCTGCGATTCCACGTGGGCGCTGTTCGGCGACGGTCAGCTGACCAATCTGCCCGGCGGCATCGAGCAGTACCTCGAGCGCCGAAAGCGGGAGGCCAGCGACGAGGGGCGCAAGAACACTCTGTCCTTCGACGCTGCGGATTCTGGCGCTGTTTCTTCTGGACGCCCCAGCCTCGGCGCCAAGGAAGTCCACGCACTCACCAAGGAAATGAGCGCGCTGGAAAGGAAGATGGCCAAGGTCGAGGCGAAGATCAACTCCATCCACGAGAAGATGAACAAGGCGGCGGAGAAAGCCGCGACCGGCGAGCCCGTCACCGACGAATTGGCCGCGCTGGATAAGGATCTAAAGGCAGCCCAGGAGGAGCACGGCGAGCTGGAGATGAAGTGGCTGGAAATCGGGGAGAAGCTTGAAGATAGCTGATGTTGCCTCCACCGCTGAGGAAGAGATCTCAGAGAGGCTGAGCGCCGCCAGGGATCAGTGGGAAGCCCACGTGGACCCCGGTGGCGTTCTTGTCGGCGCACTGTTGTTCGCGGCTTCGCTGACCCCCTCGTTGCTGCCACGCGATTGGTTGTTCCAGGGCGTGGTCGCGGGCATCTCCGGTGGCACTGGCTATACCGTCGGTGTGTTCCTGCATTGGCTGTGGGAGGCATTCCTACAGAAGTTCTTCGCTGAACCCCTGTGGAAGTGGCGCCGTAAGACAAGGGACTTGGTCGGGCGCGTGCAGGCCAGGGCGGGGCTCGGCGACCGTGGCATGCGGAGGCTAAGCAACGGCCTGGAAGTGGCCTTCGTGGTTATTGTGATTCTGGCGCTGCTGGTGTGGATTTCCTTCGCCGTGCGCTGGCAGCAGGAACTCGCCGGCCTGATGGGTGCGGAGGCTTACACGGCGGGAGAGTTCCTGCTGGTGCTGCCAGTTGGCCTAGGCCTGTGGGCGCTGATCGTGCTGGTGGGCAAGGGGCTGCTCTGGTTGATTGAGGCCCTGGAAGAAGGTCCAGTAGGGCGACGGCTCGGCGGGGTGACCCGCCCCGTATTCGCCTGGTTGGCCGTCGGAATGGCGCTGATTTTCCTGGTGGATACGGTCGTTCCGGGCACCGTCGTGCGTGGTGCCGAACGGGTGTTTTCGGTTCGGGACCAGGAGATTCGGCCGGATCTTAAACAACCTCATGTCCCGGAGCGTTCCGGCAGCCCGCAGTCACCCAACAAGTGGGAGGACCTGGGGGCGTTTGGCACTAGGTTCGTCGGCCTCGGCCTGTACAAGGACGAACTTGAAGCGCTGACCGGTCGCCCCAGCAAAGAGCCCATCCGCGTCTACGCCAGCCTGGAAAACGGAGCGGAGGATACAGATACCGCCCGTGCGGAAAGCGTGGTCGAAGAATTGAAGCGGACGGGCGCGAAGGATCGCAAGGCGTTGCTCGTGGTGCCCGCGACCGGTACCGGGTGGGTGAACCCCACGGCAGCCCAGGCCTTTGAGCTGATGTTCGACGGCGATTCCGCCATCGCCTCGGCACAGTACTCGTACTTGCCCAGTGGCGTGCAGTTCATCGCCGACCAGCAGCGCGTGGAAGACGCAGGTGAGGCACTTGTTTCCACGGTTGTGGACTGGTGGCACACCCTGCCGAAGAACCATCGCCCGAAGCTCTACGTCTACGGCGAATCGCTAGGCACTAACGCAGGTAGCGGTGCGTTCTCCGGTGTGCGTGACATCGTCTCTAGTGTGGACGGCCTGTTGTGGGTAGGACCACCGAATTCCAATAAGCTGTGGCACGATCTGGTGGATCGGCGTGACCCTGGCTCGCCGGAGGTATCCGCGGAGTACGCGGGTGGGCTGAACGTTCGCTTCGCGGAGAACACCGATGAGATCTGGCGCTGGCGCCGCGAGGAGGATCTTTCCTCCCGCGCCGGATGGCACAACCCGCGCATTCTGTTCTTGCAGCACCCCTCGGATCCGGTGGTGTGGTGGTCGCCGTCGCTGATCGCCAGGGAACCGGATTGGCTGAAGGAACCGGCGGGCTTCGACCGCTCGCCGTCGATGTCTTGGATTCCTTTCGTCACTTTCTGGCAGGTCACGATGGACCTTCCGGTTGCAGCTAACGTGCCGAATGGCCACGGGCACAACTACGGCAACGGCGTGCTGGACGCGATGCTGGCGATGGTCGGTGGGGCGGACTTTAACCCGCGCCGCGCCGCGGAGCTCCGCGGGCAGTTGGATGAGGCGATGTTGACCCAGGGACCGGAGAAGGAAGTCGGCGTGGACAACAGCAAGAACAGTGGCTAGGTCGCGCCCTCACCAGGGACAAGTGGTGCAGCCTGACCAGGGGAGAAGGGGCGCTGGCTGCTAACGCGCCGGTGGGGCGCGTACTGTGGAGAATCATGATTTTGATCAGCGTAAAGTACAAGGTTCGCCCCGAGTTCGCCGACACCTTCCTGCAGGAGGTCTCCTGGTTCACGGAAGGCACCCGTGCGGAGGAAGGCAACATCTTCTTCGACTGGTTCCGCGATCCCGAGAACTTCAACGAGTTCCTGTTGATCGAAGCTTTCCAGGACGATGCCGATGTCGCACACGTCGAGTCCGAGCACTTCAAGCGCGCCTGCGACGAGATGCCGAAGTACCTGCTGGAGACCCCGGAGATCATCAACACGAAGATCCCGGGCAAGACCGAGTGGGATCGCATGGCCGAGTTCCGCGTCGAGGACAACTAGAAACTAACCACTAACAACGAACCCAGTACCCAAGTAACCAGCATGACCGTCAGCGTCTTCGACCTCTTTCAGATCGGCGTAGGCCCGTCGTCCTCGCATACCGTCGGACCGATGCGCGCGGGACTGTCCTTCGCGCAGCGGGTCAAGGCTCTTGTGGGTGTGGACGCCACGTCTCCCCGCGCTGCCGACTCAGCCCAAGGCGAGCGGCTGCACCCGCTGGGATCTGACAAGCTGGCAGACGTGGTGAGCCTGCCCGATGAGGGCGAACACGGGCTAAGCATCAGCATTATCCTTTATGGCTCGCTGGCAGCTACCGGCGCTGGTCACGGCACACTGGGGGCTTGCCTGCTGGGCTTGGACGGTGCCGACCCGGCGCAGGTGGATCCGGACTATATGCAGTCCCGGCTGGAAGAGATTCGCCAGACCCGCACCATTTATCTGGCGGGGGATAAGAACCTGCCCGTCACCTGTGGTTTCGAGGACATCGTGCTGCGCCCGACGGTGCGCCGCTCGATTCACACGAATGCCTTGACTTTCGTGGTCAGTGGCCTGTCCAGCCCCGAACAGTCCGCCACGGCTGAGCCACTGAAACAGACCTACTATTCCATCGGCGGTGGCTTCATCCGCACCGAGGAGGAAGTCCCGACCCTGGACGAGCTCAGCGGGGCGTGGCTGTTCGAGTCCGGCGACAAGCTGATCTCCCTAGCCGAGCACGCGGGCATCAGCCTGGGGGAGGTGCAGCGGCGCTGCGAACAATCACTGCGCACCGATGAACAGATTGATGCAAACCTGGACGCCATTGCCCAGGCTATGCAGGATTGCGCCAAGCGTGGCGTGACCTTTGCTGGAGTGCTGCCGGGGTCTCTGATGGTTCGCCGTCGCGCCAAACGCTGGTACGACCAGCTGATGGACGAAGATCCGCACCGCACCGCGGAGTTTTCCGAGGATTGGGTGAACCTGGTCGCCCTGGCGGTGAACGAGGAAAACGCGGCCGGTGGGCGAGTGGTCACCGCGCCGACGAACGGTGCCGCGGGCATCATCCCCGCCGTGATGTTCTATGCGCGCGAGTTCACGCCCGCGGGCAAGGAGAACCCCTTCCAGGTGAACCGGCGCTTCCTACTGGCCGCGGGTGCGATTGGCTCGCTGTACAAGGAGCGCGCCAGCATTTCCGGCGCGGAGGTCGGGTGCCAGGGCGAGGTCGGCTCGGCAGCCTCCATGGCTGCGGCCGGGCTGGCGGAGATCCTCGGCGGTTCGCCACGTCAGGTGGCCAATGCCGCGGAGATTGCAATGGAGCATTCTTTGGGGCTTACCTGCGACCCCATCGGCGGGCTGGTGCAGATCCCTTGTATCGAAAGAAATGCCATCAGTGCAGGTAAGGCTATCAACGCGGCCAAGATGGCTATGCGCGGTGACGGGGATCATCACGTCACCCTCGACGAGGTTATCGAGACGATGCGCCAGACCGGCAAGGATATGTCAGAGAAGTACAAGGAAACGGCCGGTGGAGGACTGGCCACGAACGTTTCCGTGAATATCCCCGAATGTTAAGCCGTCTCCGTGGCCGTCGGCGCTTCGCCTTTGTCGCGATATAGCGCCAGGTGAATCGCCATCACCGCCAGGGCGAGGAGGGTCCACCACAGGTAGGCGTTGCCCAGGATTACCTGCCAGGCGTTCCACTCCAACTCGCGCTGCTCCTGGAAAGGAACAAAAGCGGAGGGCTCGAAGGCGAAGGCGGCGAAGCCCAGCACTACCAGTCCCGTCCACAGCCAACGAGGCGTGGCCAGCGGGGACGTGGGGTTGGCTACCGCATAGCTGGCCAACGCCACCAGCAGCACTGGGGCCCACGACCAGTGGTGGTTCCAGGAAATCGGGCTGGCCAGCAGGGCGAAGAGTGAATTGACGCACAACGCGACGATGGGAGCCTGTGCCTGCAGTAGCTTGAACATGACGAACGCGACGATCACCAGCGAGGCGCACACTAGCAGCACCCACAGCAGGCTGGAGGAGTCCGCCGTTCGCAGTCCGAAACGGTAGAGCAGACCGTTGAGGCTCTGGTTCAGGGCGTATTCATGGTTGCCGATGCGGCTGGAATCGCGCAGCGTGTGGGTCCAATACTCCAGAGAATCCCGCGGCAGGATCAGCCACGCCAGAGCTGTAGTGCCCAGCGTGCCCGCGCCCATGCGCAGGATGGAACCCCAGTCCTTGCGCAGAAGGAACCACAGGCCGAACACTGCGGGCGTCAATTTGATAGCAACCGCAGCACCCGTCAACAGGCCACGATAACGGCGAGGAACGATCAACGCATCAGCGAAGACCATGCCCATCAGCAACACGTTGATCTGCCCATAAGCCAGGCTGGTGTGGATTGGGCTCAGGTGGATCAGCACGATGGCCAACGCCACCGCGATCCACCCGGCAGACGAGCGATCCAGGCGCGCCGCCACGTGCAGGGTGTGGGCGAAAACCCACCAGGTAATTGCGACCGTGGCGGCAATCAACAGGATCGCCGAAAGGTCATAGGGCAGAACCGCCAGAGGCGTGAAGAGAAGCGCCGAAATCGGGGGATAGGTAAACGGCAGGTATGTGTCGCCGATGATGTGGAAGTGGCCGCTGTAGAGCTCCTGGCCGTCCAGGACGCGTTGGGCTCCCACCCGATAGACATCCAGATCCAGGTGGTAGTGGAAGCCGCGGGTGTTGATCACCTTCGGCAAGGCGGACAGCACCGCGAGCACGCTGAGCATGATCTTAACCGGAAGGCTGATCGACAGGTGCCTAAAGTTCTCCATCCGCGTTGAAGCGGCTCCCTTTGTCTGCATAAAGGCTAATTATTGCACCTTTCGTGGCGCGAGTTGCGCCTAGGTTCGGCAACGTGGGGAGGGGAAAACACATTAGGCGTTTGGCCTGCGAAGAACTAAAGTAAGAAAGATGAACAACGCACTACCCAAGCTGGACAAAAAGGCCTACGAAAAGGAGCTTAAGCGGCTTCAGGCGGAACTCGTCGAAATGCAGCAGTGGGTGGTGGAAACAGGTGCGCGTATCGTCATCGTGATGGAGGGGCGCGATGCCGCTGGTAAGGGTTCCGCCATCAAGCGCATCACCCAGTACCTCAGCCCGCGCGTGTGCCGGATCGAGGCACTGCCGGCACCGAGCTCGCGCGAGCAGGGCCAGTGGTATTTCCAGCGTTACATTGAGAAGCTGCCGACGGCCGGAGAGATCGTCATTTTCGACCGCTCCTGGTACAACCGTGCCGGAGTGGAGCGTGTGATGGGCTTCTGCACCACCCAGGAATACCGCCGCTTCCTGCACCAGGCACCGATCTTCGAGCGCTTGCTGGTGGAGGACGGCATTATCCTGCGCAAGTACTGGTTCTCCGTTTCTGACGAAGAGCAGATCCGCCGCTTCCAGTCCCGCCAGTCCGATCCGCTGCGCCAGTGGAAGCTGTCCCCGATGGACTTGCAGTCCATCACGCGCTGGGAGGACTACTCGCGCGCGAAGGACGAAATGTTTGTGCACACCGACATTCCTTCCGCACCGTGGTACACGGTGGAGTCCGAGGACAAGAAGCGTTCCCGCATCAATGTGATCAACCACCTGCTGAACACGATCCCGTGGGAATACGTGGAAAAGAGCGTGCCGAAGATCCCGGAGCGCCCGGAATCCGAATCGACCTACGAGCGCCCGCCGCGCACCCAGTTCCGCTACGTGCCTGACGTGGCCAAGGCTTTGGAGAAGGCGGCTGTGAAGCAGGCCGAGGACTCTGGCTCTCAGAAAGCAGAGAAGGCTGAGAAGTCCGACAAGGCTGACAAGGCCGAAAAGTCTGAGAAGGACAAGAAGTCTGGGAACAAGAAGGCTGGAGACAAGAAGGCTGGAGACAAGAAGTCCGCAAAGGATAAGTCCAAGAAAAAGAAGGACAAGAAGGCCAAGAAGTCCTCGAAAAAGTCGAAGTAAACCCAAAGGGGCAGCAAAAACTGCTGTCCGGCTGCGGTGGGTCGGGGTTCCTGCAATTATGGTTGCATGGCCGACAAGAGAAGGAAGCACCCGACCTACGACCCGGACGCCGAGGTAACCACCGTCGTCGCCGGTCATATCGGAGTGATTGAGCTAAACCGCCCGAAAGCTCTGAATTCCTTAAGCGTAGAGATGATTCGCCTTATCCGCGAAGCCATCGATAAGTGGGCGGATGACGATTGGATTCAGTTCATCGTCATTAAGTCCTCCTCTGAAAAGGCTTTTTGCGCGGGCGGCGACGTTCGCTATGTGCGAATGCGCGACAAGAAGCGCATGTACCGCTTCGGGGATTCCTTCTTCGAGGAAGAGTACGACCTCAACGAGCGACTCTCCCAGGTAAACAAACCCGTCATCGCGCTGCTGGAAGGCATCGTCATGGGCGGCGGCATGGGTATTTCAATGCACGGTTCGCACCGCGTTGTTACCCCGCGGACGCTCGGTGCGATGCCGGAGGCCGCCATTGGCTTCGTGCCCGATGTCGGAATGTCTTATCGTCTGACCCACCTGGATGTGTCGCCTGCGGTGGGTCTTTTTATTGCCACGACGGGCTGGCGGCTTAGCCCCGCCGACATGCTGTACACGGGGCTCGGCACGAACTTGGTTGCGGACGTGAATAAGTTCGAATCCGACTTGCACTCCGGTGATTTGCCGGAGGCCCTGCGTAGTAATGCGCTAGATCCGCAAGCGCTGCAGGAACCAACCTCCATCCTGCAGAAGCACCACGAATGGATTGAGCAGACCTTTGCCGACGGCGATTGGGGCGCGATCGAGGCCCGGATTGTTGAGGCTGTAGATGCTAGTTCTTCTATTGGGGACGCCGAGTTGACCCAGTTTATAATCAAGGTGGCCGAATCCTTGCAGGGGGCCAGTCCGGAGAGCCTGGTGGCGACGGTTGAACTGTTCCGACGCGCGGAACACGCGACCCTTCGCGAGGCTCTGGACATGGAGTACAAGGTCGGTTCTGAGCTGCGACGAGGCAAGAACTTCATCGAAGGCGTGCGCGCGGTGCTGGAGCACAAGGACCACAACGCGCAATTTGATCCCGCAACCACCGACCAGGTTGATGTGCAGAAGTGGCGGGAGCTGCTGGCTTAGCTGGTCGCAGTGTTCCCCTCGCGGCGCTGCACGCGTAGCCAGACGATGAATCCCCACATGACGAACGCGCCGTAAATGAGGTAAAGCGCGGCGGAGGGGTAGTAGCCAGCTGTGAGCAGTAGCGGTACGCCGACGATGTCCACCCCGATCCAGATCAGCCAGAACTCTGTCCAGCCGCGAGCCATGCCGAAGGTCGCCAGGATGGAACCGGTGAAGATCCAGGCATCTGCCCACGGTCCCCACGAACCGAGTGCGTCGAAGATGAGCGCGAAAACGACGGTGCCGGCGATCGCGAAGGCCAGCATTCCTAGGCGCGCCTTGGCGCTGGCCCAGCTGGGCTGAACGGCGGCGCTATCGGCCGCGGGTTCGCTGACGATGGAGCGCGAAGGGTCGGTGTTGTCAGGTTCGCGCATGCCGGCGGTGCGCGCGCGGTTCCACTTGTACCAGCCGTACAGCGAAACGATGAGGAACATCACCTGGCGACCGGCCTGGCCGTAGAGGTCCAGATCCTGCGGGGTGTGGAACAGGCCGCCCATGAATACGGTGAACAGCAGCATGTTGCCGACGATGCCCACGGGCCACGCCCAGACAACGCGCTTCATACCGCCGACGGCGGATGCTAGACCGAATGCGTTGCCGACGATTTCTCGCCACAGGATCGGGTAGCCGCCGATGATCAGCGTTGCATTCAGAAGCGTTGAGAAAATTCCTTCGGATTCCACACCGACCATCTTTCCCCATCAATCCGCGGGGCGGAAAACCGGGGTGCCAGAGCGCCTGCGGGCACCAGTGCCCTAGGGGATGGGGGAGCCTAGCCGCGGTCCACGCTGGCCAGCATGTCGAAGGCGCGGTCGTAGAGTTCCCGCGGGGTGGAGCCAGCAGATAGCCTATCGTCCACGGCCGCCTCCATGGCACGCAGTGCAATGCTGAAGGATACGTCCAGCAGTAGGAAGGCATCGAAGGGGGTGAGGGCAGGGTCGATTTCGCAGATCGCGGTTGTGCCCGGTTGAGTGAGGGAAGGTAGATCTACCTCGAGGCTCTCCCCACTACTGTTCTTCTGCGGGTGCTCCAGCATGATGAGCAGCGGCTTGAACTTGCGGATGTCCGGCACTGTTGGGTCGAGGATCTCCCCTTCAGGGCTCTGTGGTGGGTAGCAGTAGGTCCACATCGTGTCGCGGAGGATGTCCGCAGTCCGCCCCGTGGGGTGGTCAGCGGCGATGTCGTGTAGGTGCTGCGCGAAGTTTTCAAAGACATCGTGCAGGTAGTAGGCGAAGACGTCATCCCGGCGTTCGAAGTAGTTGTGAAAGGTGCGGGGCGACACGCCTGCCCGCTTGGTGATGGCATGTACCGTAGCTGCTTCCGGACCGTCGTTGATGAAGAGGTCGACGGCAGCATCGATCAGGCTTCGCTTGGTGAGGGCTTTCTTTTCTTCGCGCCGAGATGCAGAGGGTTCGGGAATGCTCGAACTCGAGGACATGGGGGACCTTTCAGTAATTCTTGTACGTTACACTAACCTAGCTCTGAAAGGCCGTTTGCCAATAAGTGAAAAGCGTTCCTCACATCACTATCTGTAGACGGGGATCCGTCCTGTTCGAGTGCGGTGAAAATGCCGGGGACGAGCATGATTGTTTGAACGACAAGGAGCGCATTCGGGGTGCTCAGTTCCTTCCCCTCTCGATAGCTATAGTCCTGTAATGCCTGCACAAGAGGGGAGAAAAACTCTAGACCGCTGTGGAACCTACGATCATTATCGCCGAACAATTCCGCCCGCAGATGGGGTGGAGTGCCATGTAGGTGATCGGCAATGCGCGACAGCGATTCGATGCTAGTGGGGCTTGCGGCTGGTCGATTATAAAAGCTGATTGCAATATCTTCGGCGATCGATATCAACTTTTTGCCAGGTTCTGCAAGATTCACCATGTCAACCATTTCGTCAAGAAACTGGTTGAGCATGTGCAACAATGCTGCCTCACGATGTGGGAAGTAATTGTGAAATGTGCGCGTTGATATATTCGCCTTTTCTGCGATCCGGGCGATTGTTGTGCCTTCTGTCCCCTCATTTACCAATAGGTCGACGGTGGCGTAAGCAATGCGCGTACGCGTCTCGGCCTTCTTGCGGTCCCGTAGACCGGGGGTGCTCATGCCTTGCATTGTGACGCCCCTACTTCCCATCCTCTAGCGCCTCCGCAGGGCGCCCATCGTCCTCTTGGTTGGCGTGATCGTTCTTCGCTCCTGCTTCCAGGCCGACCAGGCTTTCGCCTTCGACATCGACAGCGGGGATGATCTTGCCCAGCCACGTGGGGAACTTCCACGCGTGCTCGTCGAGAAGGAACATCGTCGCTGGAATAAAGGTCATGCGGACGACGAAGGCGTCAAAAAATACGGCGGTGGCCAAGGCAAAGCCCATAACCTTAATGAACGGCTCGTCGGCCATGATGAACGCGGCGAAGACCGAGATCATGATCAGCGCGGCGGCTGTGACTACACGCGCGCCGTGCTTAAAGCCGTTGGCCGTGGCGTTGCCGGCGGTCTTGCCGTGCGCCCAGCCTTCGCGCATGCGGGTGACAAGGAAGACCTGGTAGTCCATGGCCAGGCCGAAGACGATACCGATCAGCATGATGGGGAGGAAGGAAATGATCGGCTGCGGATCGTCGATGATTCCGCCGAAGCCTTCCTGCCACAGTGCAACGGTGACGCCGAACGTGGCGGCGACGGACAGGCCGAAGCCGAGCGCGGCGATTAGCGGTACCCAGATGGAACGGAACACCACCATCAGCAGGATGAACGCCAGCACCAGCACAATGGCGATGTAGGGGATGAGGACGTCCGACAGGCGCTGGGAGATGTCCTCGTACATGGGCGTTACGCCGGTGATGGCGTAGCTGGCGCCGGTCTTGTCGGTGTAACCGGCTTCCTCGGCGCGCATCTGCTCTAGCACGTCGGCCGCGCGGGCATCCGTTGCTCCGTAGGACGGGGTGATGAGCACTTGGGCTGCGGTGCCCAAGTCGGCGGGATTGTGCGGATCTCCGTTGGTCTGAACAATCTGCGCGTTGTCTACGCCGTCGGTGCCCTGGAGTGTGGCCACTGCCTCTTGTGCGGCGGTGGCCCTCTGCTTTTCGTCGAGGCTGCCGTATTCGACGAGGGCGACCATTGGTGCATTGCGGCCGGCGCCGAAGCCCTCCTCGGTCATTTCGTACGCCACTCGGTTCGGCGTGCCCTTAGCCATGGATCCATTGGAAGGCATGGCCAGGCGCAGGTTCATGGCGGGGATGGCCAAAAGAACCAGCAGAACCGCAGAGGCGATCAACCACAGCGCGGGCTTCTTGCGGATCACGCGCACCCATTTCAGGCCCATGGTCGGCTTGTCGTTCTCCGGGTCCGGTGCCTTGACGATCGGGGCGCGGCCAGCGAAGACCTTCGTGCCGATCAGACCCATGATGGCGGGAAGCAGGGTGATTGCGACGATAACGGCGATGGCCACTGTCAGCGCGGCGGCCAGCGCCATGGCGGTAAGGAAAGGAATGTTGATGATCGACAGCGCGGCCAGTGCGATCAGCACCGTAAGGCCAGCGAATACCACGGCGGAACCGGCCTTGCCGACGGCCAGCCCGGCCAGATGCGCCCGCTCCTTGGCGGGAATGGTCTTGAATTTCTGCTGCAGCTCCTTCGGCTCCAGATCTTGCCCGTTCACATGGGCGATCAGCTCGCTGCGGAAGCGGGAGAGGATGAACAGCGCGTAGTCGATGCCCACGGCCAGGCCGATCATGGAGGCCAGGGTCGGGGTCATGGAGTTAATGCTGTCGGTGATGGAGGTCGCGGCCATGACGATACCGATGCCGGTACCCACGCCGATTACCGCGGAAAGCAACGGCAGGCCGGCGGCGACGAGGCTGCCGAAGGTGACGATCAGCACGATGGCAGCGACGGCAAGGCCGATGATTTCGGAGGCCATGCTCATCTCTGGCTGCTGGAATGCGTTACCAGACCAGCCGACTTGGAGGTTGCCCTTGTTGTCCTTGACCACCTCCTCGAACTTCTTCACATCCTCGGCGGGGACGTCGGCGGCGGTCTCCGCGTCGAAGGAGACCTCGATGATGCCGGTGCGCTTGTCGGGGCTTAGGGGGGTTAAAGCAGCAATGTCGGAGGCAACCTGTTCCTTCGGCATGCCCTGCTTCTGCTTCATCGGAGCCATCTGCTGGTGCATATTTTCGCTGGCTAGGACAGGGGAGACTAGCTTTTCCTTGTCCTGCAGGAAGTCCAGCTTCTGCAGCGCCTGCAGAATGTCCTCGGTCGACTGAGCTGCCTCGCCCTCCGCGAGGTTCTGCCCCTCGGGGGCTTGGATGACTAGCTTGCCCTTGGCGGCCTCTAGCGCATCGGCATCCTCACCATTGGGGAAGAGCTCCTTGATCCTTTCCTGGGTTTCGATGGATTCCAACCCAGGGATCGTGAAGGACTGGGAGGTTGGTTTCGTTAGCAGTGCAGAGGCGGTGCCCACGCCGACCAGCACTATGAGCCAGACGGCGAGGAAACGCCACTTGTGGAAGTACGCGGAACGACCGACGCGATACAGAAATTTAGCCATGCACAAAATATTACACAGGTGGTGAATTGTTGCCAACCCTGTGCAATATTTTTTCTGGCTGAGCCGGAAGTCTGGCCTACAAGTTTGGCCCAGAAGTCTGCCCCAGAAATCAGGCCGGACTAGTCGGCGACCAGCGGCTCCATCGTCAGCTCCGGATGCTCCTTCTCCACGAAAGCCAGCTTCCACTTGTCGCCGAACAGGGCGATCAGTTCCCCATCGGAGCGGGTGAAAATCTCCACGCCTCGCTGCTTGGCCAGCACCGGCGCGGATTCGGCGTCGGTACGACGGGCGACAGAGTAGGGTACAGGGTCGGCCACGGTCTCCACGTTGTACTCAACGTCCATGCGCGCCTGCATAACCTCGAACTGCATGGGGCCAACGGCGGCCATGACCGGGTTAGCGTCACCGCGCGCATCGTTGCGCAGGATCTGCACAACGCCTTCGGAATCCAACTGCTCGAGGGCCTTGCGGAACTGCTTGTACTTGCCCAGAGACTTGGCGCGCAGCGTGCGGAAGTGCTCCGGCGCGAATTGCGGCATGGGCGGGAACTGCACCTTTTTGCCGCTGTAGATCGTGTCGCCGGGCGCTAGCGAGCCCGCGTTCACCAGGCCCACGATATCGCCGGGGTACGCGGCCTCCACGGTCGAACGAGTACGGCCGAACACGGTCAGGGCATACTTCGTAGAGAAAGACCGGCCCGACTGGGCGTGTGTGACCTGCATGCCACGTTCGAACACGCCGGAGACCACGCGCATGAAGGCCAGCGAGTCGCGGTGATTGCGGTCCATGCCCGCCTGTACCTTAAACACCACGCCGGAAAACTCGTCACTCGGATCGCGGTGCTCGTCCACGGCGACGGAGTTGCCACCCGCGGCGGCCTCCACGACCTTCGGATCTGAATCGCGTCCAGCCGGTGCGGGGGCAAGCGCGCACAGCGTATCCAGGATCTGGTGCACGCCGAAGTTCAGCATCGCGGAGGCGAAGATCAGAGGGGAAGTGGTGCATTCCAGGAAGAGATCCTGGTCGTGCAAAGCGCCATCCGCGGCCAGCAGCTCGACTTCTTCCGCGGCCGTGTCCCAGACATCGGCTTCCCGCTCGGCGGCCTGCTCCGGGGTGTAGTGCTCCTCCGGCGCGATGGTCGAGCCACCGGCGGTGCGCAGGAAGTGAATGTACTCCTCAGCTTCGCCATCGTCGTTAATGCGCGCCAGACCGCGGAAGTCGCCAGCCTCACCGACGGGCCAGAAAAGGGGAGTGGGCTGCAGCTGGATCTCGTTGACGATCTCATCCACCAGCTCCAGCGGGCTGCGCCCCGGACGGTCCCACTTGTTCACCACCGTCACGATCGGCAGGCCGCGGGCCTTACACACTCGGAACAGCTTCAGCGTCTGAGGCTCCAGGCCCTTCGCCCCGTCAATCAGCATCACCGCGGCGTCCACAGCAGAAAGAACTCGGTAGGTATCCTCCGAGAAATCGGCGTGACCCGGGGTGTCTACCAGGTTGATCATGTACGGCTCGCCCTCGTGGCCCTCCGGGGCGTATTCGAACTGTAGGGCGGAGGAGGCGATGGAGATGCCGCGGTCCTTCTCCATATCCATCCAGTCAGAGACGGTGGACTTACGCCCCGCCTTTCCGTGGACCGCACCGGCTTCCTTAATCATGTGCGCGTGCAGGGCAAGAGCCTCGGTGAGGGTGGACTTACCAGCGTCCGGGTGGGCGATAACGGCGAATGTGCGGCGGCGGTTGGCCTCAGTAGCAGTAGAGCTCATAATGCATCAAGCCTAGCTGGTAGCCCCTAGCGGGTGTGAATGTCATTGCGGGCGATGTCGTTGCCCTTGGTCACGATCAGCTCTACCGCGTCCGCGGCCGTGTCGATCGCTGTGCTCAGCCAAGTCTGCTCCCCGTCAGCTTCGAATACGGATAGCACGAAATCGATCACACTAGTGCCCTGCGGCGGGCGCCCAATGCCCATGCGCACGCGGGTGTACTGGTTAGTGCCCAGGTGACGGGTGGCGGACTTCAAACCGTTGTGGCCGCCCTCCCCGCCATGATCCTTGATGCGGATGCGCCCGGGCGCGATGTCCAACTCATCGTGGAGAACGATGACCTTCTGGCTGGGAATGCCATATCGCTCCGCCAGCGGGCCGATGGCCGCGCCGGATTCGTTCATGTACGTCGTGGAACGCACCAGCGCCACGGGTACGTCAGCAATCTCCACCAGCGCTACTTGCGCCGGCGCGCCCGCGACGGGCTGCAACTGTCCCGAATGCCTTTCTAGCAGCTCATCGACAGCCATGTACCCGATGTTGTGCCTGGTCCCGGCGTACTTCGCGCCGGGGTTGCCCAGGCCGACAACCAGGAACTCGGGCTTGATATCCGGGGTGGTCGCAGTCGCGCGCTCGGCCGAGCCGGAGCTATCTGCACCGCCGTCGCGGTGACGGCCAAACAAGGTCGCGAAAATCTTCTTCAAGGAACTCACGCGCTCTAGTCTCTCACATCTCTGTCACATCACCGGCGCCGCTTATCCCGCCGGGGAAGGTGCCTCTAGCCCTGCGCCAGCAGCCGCTCGACCTCATCCGCCGCGTCGGCACACATTATCGCCACGTCGGCGGCCTCGCTCTTCGGGAAGGGCTTCAGCACATAGGCCGCCGGATCCATACGACCGGGTGGCCGCCCGATACCGCACGACAGGCGCCAATAGTCCTTCGTGCCCAGCGACTTTGTGATGGATTTCAGCCCGTTGTGCCCCTTGTCGCCACCGGACTGTCGCAGCTTCACTGCCCCCGGATCGCCTTCCAGGTCGTCGTAGGCCACGATGATGTTCTCCGCCGGGATTTTAAAGAACGCCGCCAGCTGCTGTACCGGCCCGCCGGAGACGTTCATGTACGTCCGCGGTTGCGCCAGCACTACCTTGCGCCCCGCGATGTTCACTTCGGCGATGTCGGTGTTGGTCTTCTTGTGGGTACTCAGCCGTGCGGCTGGAACTTGTCGATCGAGCACCTCGCCAATCACCATGCGCCCGACGTTGTGCCTTGTCGTAGCGTATTTATCGCCGGGGTTGCCCAAGCCGACGAGCAGCCACGTGTCGCTGTTGGTGTGTTGCTTTTTGTTTTGGGACGCCACCTTCTCCAGCCCTCTCTCTAGCTCACTGACGGTCATTGTACTGTCCACCCCGGACAGCCCCCGCAGCCGTGGGGTGGCGTCAATAAAAAAGGGCCACACCGTGCGTAGGTTGCACGTGTGTGGCCCCAGTGGGTGAAGGGGGAGTGGTTTACTCCTCGGACTCGCCCTCTGCGGACTCGCCCTCGGCTGCCTCGGCAGCCTCGCCCTCGGCAGCTTCGCCCTCTGCGTCCGGCTCCGGCAGTTCCTCTTCCACCGGCTCCACAACGTTGATGATCAGGGTGTCCTCTTCGGAAACCAGGGAAGCGTTGCCCGGCATCTGCAGGTCGCTAGCCAGGATCTGGTCGCCGATTTCCTTGCCCTCAACATCGACGGTGATCTCTTCCGGAATGTTCAGAACGTCAGCCAGGATGGTGATGACGTCTGCTTCCTGGGTGACCAGGGCGCCCGGAGCTGCCTCACCAGTGAAGACAACCGGAACGTCAACCTCAACCTTTTCGCCGCGCTTAACGTTCAGCAGGTCAGCGTGGTCAACGTCCAGGGTCAGCACGTTCTGGTCAACAGCCTTGATCATGACCAGGTGGTCCTGGCCCTCGACCTCCAGCTCCAGAACGGCGTTGACGCCCTCGTTACGCAGGATTGCCTGGAACTCCAGGATGTCAACGTGGACGTGCATCGGCTCCAGCTTGTTGCCGTAGACAACAGCCGGAACGCGGAAGTCGCGACGCAGGCGGCGGGAAGCGCCCTTGCCGAACTCGGTACGCAGCTCGCCCTTCAGACGGGTGATATCAGCCATGAATTTCTCCTTCTAGTTTTACGCTTCAGATGGGCTCTGATTGTTTTGTGCGTTTCAACCGCGGGCATAAAAAATGCCGCGATATCTCGCGGCGTGTATGCATCCCACAGTTTTATTGGTCACGAACCCGCACGCGAGCGGTCTCGCTTAAAGGTTACGTCAAACAAAAAGAAGGGGGAATGTGCTTTTCGCGCCGATAACGGCCAAATCCTGTAGAAGAATTCAGCCCTCGCCGAGATTCGAAAGTATGTTAGCACACCCCCAACCGGGGAATAAAACTACTCAAACAGAGTGGTCACGGAGCCATTCTCGAAGATCTCGTGAATGGTCTTAGCCACCAGCGGGGCGATAGACAGCACCGTCAGGTTGTCCCAGCCCTCGGTGGACTGCGGCAGCGTGTCGGTGGTGATGATCTCGCGGGCGCCACAGTTGCTCAGGCGTTCGCGTGCCGGGCCGCTGAACACACCGTGGGTGGTAGCGATGATCACGTCGCCCGCGCCAGCTTCGCGCAGCACGCCGACGGCGCCAGCGATGGTTCCACCGGTATCGATCATGTCATCCAGCAGCACGCAGGTGCGGCCCTTCACGTCACCGACCACGCGGTTGGCGGTGACCTTGTTGGCCACGTCTACGTCGCGGGTCTTGTGGATGAAGGCCAGCGGGGCATCGCCCAGCACGTTGGCCCACTTCTCGGCTACCTTCACGCGGCCGGCATCGGGGGAGACCACGCAGATGTTGTCCAGGTTGTAGTTGGACTTCACGTGGTCGGTCAGGATCGGCATGGCGTGCATGTGGTCCACCGGGCCATCGAAGAAGCCCTGGATCTGATCCGTGTGCAGGTCGACGGAGACGATGCGGTCTGCGCCGGCGGTCTTCAACAGGTCGGCAACCAGGCGGGCGGAGATCGGCTCGCGGCCGCGGTGCTTTTTATCCTGGCGGGCGTAGGGGTAGAACGGCAAGATCGCGGTGATGCGCTTGGCAGAGCCGCGCTTCAGAGCGTCGATCATGATCAACTGTTCCATCAGCCAGTTATTCAACGGCTGCGGGTGGGACTGGAGCACGAAGGCATCGGAACCGCGGACGGACTCTTCGAAGCGAACGAAGATCTCGCCATTGGCGAAGTCGCGGGCGGTGGTCGGAGTGACCTCGATGCCCAGTTCGCGGGCAACAGCCTCCCCCAATTCCGGATGAGCCCTGCCGCTAAACAGCATCAGGTTCTTTTGATTGTCGATCCAGTGGGTGGTGGACACTTGTGCTTTAACCTTCCGGTCGAAGAGCTGGACTATTAACCTTTTAATAGGGCGCTCCCCATTTTAGGTCGCGCCCAAAGATATCAACAAAACCAGAGCGGCGGAGTGCGCTACTGCTGGTCAGCTTGTGGCGTGGAGGCTGGCGAACCGCCTTCGGCCACGCGCTTGGCGGCGGCTTCCCCGGCTTCAGCTGCCGGGGTGCCGGGGCGCTTCTTAGCGACCCAACCCTCGACGTTTCGCTGCTTTCCGCCGGAGACCACCAGTGCTCCCGGAGGTACATCCTCCTTGATCACGGTGCCGGCACCAGAGTACGCGCCATCGCCCACGACGACCGGGGCGATAAACATCGAATCCGAGCCGGTGCGCACGTGGGAGCCCACGGTGGTGTGGTGCTTGTTCACGCCGTCGTAGTTCACGAACACGCTGGAGGCGCCGATGTTGGAGTATTCGCCGATCGTTGCATCGCCGACGTACGTCAGGTGCGGAACCTTGGAGCCCCGCCCGATGTTCGCCTTCTTGGCTTCGACGAAGCCGCCGAGCTTGCCCTCTTCGCCCAGCACCGTGCCGGGGCGGATGTAGGTGTAGGGGCCGACCTCGGCACGCGGGCCGATGGTGGAATCGGAGCCGTGGGTGCGCACAACGTGTGCGCCTTCGCCGACCGTGACATTCTCCAGCGTGGTATCCGGTCCGATCTGCGTATTGTCGGCGATGGTCGTGGTGCCAAGCAGCTGGGTGCCCGGCAGGATGGTTACGTCCTGGCCGACCTTTACGTCCACGTCGATCCAGGTCGTCGTCGGATCCACGATGGTCGCCCCGCCACGCATTGCGGCGGTTACGGTGCGGCGGTTGAGCTCGGCGCCTGCGGCGGCTAGCTGTACGCGGTCGTTGACGCCCGCCAGTTCCGCCGCATCGGCGGCGATGTGGGCACGCACGGGGTGGCCCGCTCGACGGGCGATGCTCAGAACGTCGGTCAGGTACAGCTCGCCCTGGGCGTTATCGGTATTCAACTGCGCCAAGCCGTCGCGCAGAATTGCAGCGTCGAAGGCGAACACGCCAGAGTTGACCTCGGTAATTGCCTTCTGCTTCTCCGTCGCGTCCTTTTCCTCGACGATGGCGGTGACCATGCCGTCGTTGGTGCGCAGGATGCGGCCGTACCCGGTGGGGTTGTCCTGGTGGACGGACAGCACGGTTACGCTCGCGCCATTATGGGTGGCGGTGAGTTCCCGCAGGGTATCGGGTGAAAGTAGTGGAACGTCCGCGTTGGTGACCACGACGGTGCCCTCGAAGCCTTCCAGTGCCTCCATCGCGCACTGCACGGCGTGGCCGGTGCCGTTCTGCTGTTCCTGGACAGCCGTGTCGATCTCACGCCCCAGCTGCTTGGATACCTCGGCTACAGCCGGGCCGACCTGGTCGCGCCCGTGGCCGATAACAGCAACGATGCGGGCCGGGTCGATGCCGGCGGCGGCGTGCAGGCTGTGGGAAAGGAGGGTGCGCCCGCCGATGGAGTGCAGGGTCTTTTGGGTTGCGGACTTCATCCGCGTACCCGCCCCAGCGGCCAGCACGATCACTGCCACAGGCTTGTCTTGGGCCTTCGGGTGAGCTTCGGGGTTCTGTGCAGCATCAGTCACGTTGTTGGCATTCCTTACTTTCGGTTAAAGCGAATTCCAGCATAGCGTCGCTTCGCCGCCGCGTCGGTGAGGGTCGCCCGCGAGCGTTTAAGAAATCTCGCTTTTGCCCACCGATACCTCCGGCAAGCTCTTGGACAGGGCTGCGCCCAGCAGGCCGAAAAGAGCCAGCGCGGCCAGCGCAACCTCGGGGGAAAGCAGAGCCAGCACACTGGTCAGCGCACCCACGATCAGCAGCAACACGCCCATCAGCGTGTTGGCTACCGACACATAGCGGGTGCGCTGTGTGCCCTCTGCCATGTCGACGATATAGGTGGAGCGGGCGACCCTAATCGCAGCGTGGGCAAGCGAAATGATGAAGAACGCGATGGGGAGCCACCACACCAGGGCAGTGGTCCACGCGTGGGCGTCACTAAGCGAAGAAACATAACTCAGCACCACAGTGACGATTAGGACGATCGTGGCCAACAGCGCGGCGCCGGACAGGGTGTTGCGGGAGCTCACATCCGACAGCCAGCCCGAGACCCTGCCCGCGAGCAACGAGGCCACGCCAGCGGCGATAACGAAGGTGCCCAGGCCTGTGAAAATGGCGCTGGCCAGCGAGGATTCCTCCGCGGCGCTTTGCTGGTTCGCCATTGTGACCAGGAACGTCGGCGATAGCGCGGAGGCCAGTAGCAGCGAACGGACCAGCACGAAGCGCCTAAAGTTGCGGTCAGAACGTACGAGGTCCACGATGTCGTCGACCACATCGCGTACGTAGTTCGTGCCCTGTGGCAGGTCTTTTTCTTCTTGTTTAGTGACGCCCTCCCGGATCCCCTTAAACAGCCATGCGCTGGCCAACCAGGAGACAGCGGCGATGGCGAAAAGGATTGCGAAGAGGGAGGGGGTGAGCTCCCCACGGGCGGCCTGAATGGCCACACCCACCAGGATCGCCACCGCACCAGACAGGGTGGTGGCAAAACCGGTCAGGCGCCCGCGGAAGCCCTTCGGCACGGTGCGCCCAGCGATATCTTTACTGGTCAGCGAAACCAAAGAGCGGCAGGTGGACAGCAGAGCGAGGGCGAGCAGGATGATTAACCCGGCCAGCAATCCATCGGTCAGAAGTGCTGCGGCGACCATGATCGCGCACGCCAGCGCCTGGCCAAGCGTGCCGATGAGCATGAAACCCAACCGCGAGGTCTTCGTCTGCAGCCACGGGCGGAACAGGGCCTGCGGCAGCATTGAACCGGACTCGCGGATCGGCACCAGCAGTGGAATGACCCACGCCGGGGCGGCGACGACCGACAGGAACCACGGCAGAACCGTCTTCGCAGAAACGATCTGATCGCCGATGTTCTGCGTGCCGAAGCCCAGGGAATAGCGACCCGCGTTTTCCTCGACGTGCTTCAGGTCGCTCTCGGGTGGTGTGCCGATGAATTTCGTGGTGAATGTGTGCCAGAACCTACTGGAATCTGTGCTGGACTTGTCGGACATGTATCGCCCCACCCTCCAAAAGAAAAAGCTCTCCCACCAGGACTCGAACCTAGAATGACGGTACCAAAAACCGTAGTGTTGCCAATTACACCATGGGAGAAGCGCACATATTGATGTGCAGCGAACACTTTACAGCACACCCAACCGGGCGCATAAACCGCCGGGTGATGTGGAAGATAGACTGTTGGCCATGAGTCAGACAGCCACGTCGCAAGCCAACGCCAACCCTTCGTCGAAACCGGCGCCCAGCCTGGCGGGGCTGCTGAAAGCCGCCGCGCAGGACGGGAAACTGCGCGGGATGATGACGCACCTGGGGGAGGGTTCCCTGCACATGCAGGCCCCCGAGGGCGCGTGGCCTTTCGTTGTCGGCACACTGGCGCAGCGTACCCCGCTGCTGGTGGTCACGGCCACGGGGCGCCAGGCCCAGGACCTGACCACGGTGCTGCGCTACATGCTGGGGGATCGCGTGGAACTGTTCCCGTCGTGGGAGACCCTGCCGCACGAGAAGCTGTCCCCGGCTGTGGAGACGGTCTCCACCCGCATGCGAGTACTGCGCCGACTGCACGAGGGCGACGAGAACCTGCAGGTCGTGGTGGCTCCAACGCGCGCGACGGTGCAGCCCGTGCAGTCCAACCTGGGCGAGGTCACCCCCGTGCGGCTGAAGGCAGGGGAGGAGATAGACTTCGATTCCCTGACCCACCGACTGCAGGAGCTCGGCTACACCCACGTCGATGTGGTGGGCAAACGCGGCCACTTCGCCATCCGCGGCGGCATTGTGGATATCTTCCCCGCGACCGAGGAGATGCCCGTCCGCGTGGATTTCTGGGGTGACGAGATCACGGAGGTTCGCGCCTTTAGCGTCGGCGACCAGCGGACCATCCCTGGGGTAGAGCCCGACGAGGTGATGGTCTACGCGTGCCGGGAACTGATCGTCACGGACAAGGTGGCGTCCAAAGCAAAGAACTTGGCCCAAGAACACGCCGGCAACGCGGAGCTGGCCGAGATTCTCGACAAGATCAGCCAGAAAATCCAGGTACAGGGGATGGAATCGCTGATTCCGGCGCTGCACACGGCCGAGCTGGTGGCGCTGCCGGAGCTCATGCCGGAAGGTACGCACACGCTGGTGATGGCGCCCGCGGCCGTCGAACGCCGCGCCCACGACCTGCGCGAAACCGGCCAGCAGTTCCTGGAGGCAGGCTGGGATGTCGCCGCCATGGGCGGCTCGGCGCCGATGGAGGGCGTGGCTTATCTCTCGATCGACGCGGTACAGAAGGTGCAGCAGAAGCTGGGGCGGCCCTGGTGGACGCTGTCTACGCTCGGGATGGCGGATTTTGACGCCGACACTTCCGACGTTTTAGAACTCAACTACGACTCGGCGCCCCGACCGCACGGCGAGATGGAGGCCATCGGCGCGCTGATGAGCGACATCCGCAAGCGCGTGGAATCCGGTGGAAGGGTGGCCTTCGCCGCCCCGACCCCGGCCGTGGCGGCTCGCATGCTGCGGCGCTTCCAGGAGGCCGGCATTGCGGCCGAGGCGATCGGAGTGGACCTCAGTGGCAGTCGTGGCCTGGGGCGGATCAAGAAGTCCAAGCACACCACCGCCGACGAGCCCGCACCCCGCCAGGTGAGCATCTATCACGCTGTGGCCTTTGAAGGGCTGGTGTTCCCCTTCGCCGGGGATGACAAGCGCCCCAGCCTGCTGTTTTTCACGGAAACGGACCTGACAGGCAACCGCGTGGACGCGAAGGCCACAGGCAAGCGCAAGCCCGCCAAGAAGCGCAATCGCGTGGACCCGCTGGCGTTGGAGCCGGGCGATCTGGTGGTGCACGATTCCCATGGCATTGGCAAGTTCGTGAAGATGACGGAACGCACGGTGGGCAAGGGGCCGGACGCCTCCCGCCGCGAATACCTGGTGCTGGAGTACGCCCCCAGCAAGCGGGGTGGGCCGGGCGATCAGCTTTACGTGCCGATGGATCAGCTGGATATGCTGTCGCGCTACGTCGGTGGGGAGAAGCCCTCGCTGTCGAAGATGGGTGGCGCGGATTGGAAGAACACCAAGCGCAAGGCCCGCGGTGCGGTGCGGGAGATTGCGGGCGAGCTGGTGCAGCTCTACGCCAGCCGCCAGGCCGCGCCGGGTTACGCCTTTGCACCAGATACGCCCTGGCAGCGGGAGATGGAAGATGCCTTCCCGTTCACAGAGACCGAGGACCAGTACAACGCCATCGAGGCTGTGAAGGCCGACATGGAAAAGCCGGTGCCGATGGACCGCGTGATCGTCGGCGACGTGGGCTATGGCAAGACCGAGGTGGCGGTGCGCGCCGCATTCAAGGCCGTGCAGTCCGGCAAGCAGGTGGCCGTGCTGGTGCCGACCACCCTGTTGGCGCAGCAGCACTACAACACGTTTAGCGAGCGCATGCAGGACTTTCCCACCACTATCAAGGAGCTATCGCGCTTTACCACCCCGGCGGAATCCAAGAAGGTCATCGCCGGCATGGCCGACGGCACGGTGGACATCGTGATCGGTACCCACCGCCTGCTGCAGACAGGCGTGCATTGGAAGAACCTGGGGCTGATCATCGTGGACGAGGAGCAGCGCTTCGGTGTGGAGCACAAGGAGCACATCAAGTCGCTGCGCACCCACGTGGACGTGCTGACGATGTCTGCGACCCCGATTCCCCGCACGCTGGAAATGTCGATGGCGGGCATCCGTGAGATGTCGACCATTCTCACCCCGCCGGAGGATCGTCACCCCGTGCTGACGTATGTGGGTGCGCAGGAGGATAAGCACGTGGCCGCGGCCATCCGCCGCGAGCTGTTGCGCGACGGCCAGGTGTTCTACGTGCACAACAAGGTCCGCAGTATTGAGCAGACCGCCGCGGACATTCGCCGCCTGGTACCGGAGGCCCGCGTGGTGGTCGCACACGGCCAGATGAGCGAGGAGCAGCTGGAGACCACGGTGAAGGGCTTCTGGGATCGCGAGTTCGACGTACTGGTGTGTACCACCATCGTGGAGACGGGCCTGGACATTGCGAATGCCAACACCTTGATCGTGGAAAACGCCCACCACATGGGGCTGTCCCAGCTGCATCAGCTGCGCGGCCGCGTGGGGCGCTCCCGCGAGCGCGGTTACGCCTACTTCCTATACCCGAAGGGGGAGGTGCTGACCGAGACCTCCTACGACCGGCTGACGACCATCGCCCAGAACAACGACCTGGGCGCAGGCATGGCCGTGGCCATGAAGGACCTGGAGATGCGCGGTGCTGGCAACGTGCTGGGCGCCGAGCAGTCCGGACACATCGCAGGCGTGGGCTTCGACCTTTATGTCCGCCTGGTCGGCGAGGCTGTGGAGGCGTTCCGCGCGATGGCCGACGGCAAGCCCGTCGATGGCCGGGAGGAGGAAAAGAAGGAGATCCGCATCGACCTGCCGGTGGACGCGCACATCCCGGCCGAGTACATCGCTTCGGAGCGGCTGCGCCTGGAGGCTTACCGCAAGTTCGCCGAGGTGCAGGACGAGGAGCAGATGGAGAAGGTCCTCGAGGAGCTGCGCGACCGCTATGGCGAGCCGCCGGAGCAGATCCAGATGCTCGCGGTGCTCTCGCGCCTGCGACTGCTGTGCCGCGATCTGCAGGTCACGGAGGTGGTGGCCACGGGCTCGAAGATCAGCTTCAGCCCCATCGAGCTGCAGGATTCCACCCAGGTGCGCCTGAAGCGCCTGTTCCCCGCCGCGAACTACCGCGCGACCACCAAGATCGTGCTGATCCCGGCGCCGAAGCGCGGCCAGGGCATGCGCGCGGTTCCGCTGCGCGATACGGAGCTGGTGCAGTGGTGCGCCGATGCGTTGACGCAGCTGGCTGGCATCCCGATTCGCAACATGTCGGGTGGCTCAGGCAAGGATAAGGGCACGTCCTAAACACCGACGCGCTAGAATAACCGCCATGTCAGTCGTATTACTAGATCCCCGTTTCCCCGCGATGATTCCCGTAGAGGCCGTCGATCTGCTCCGTGGAGATGTTTGCTACACGGAGGAGGTGCCCATCCGCGTCCGCTGGGTTATTGCGGATCTGGGCGGCCACACGGTCGATGAGTCCGACATCATCGTCACGACGGATCTGGAAAACGAGGCAGTCGTTACCCGCATCGAGGCTGGTGAGGACCTCATCACTGCGCCGAGCCTAAAGGTGCACATGGAGCCCGCCCGCGAGCTGGAGGCCGGTAGCTCTTCTGTTAGTGACGCCACCGACGGGGAAGACGCAGCCGAGATCACCCACTCGGGCGATGGCGTGGTGGACGGTGAGATCGTCGGGACCGACGAGCACACGGCGGCTGTGGCCGGCCTGCGCCGCACGACGCGCACCGAGGTTCCGGCTTCCGTGATGGATGAGATCGAGGATGCGGTGGCGCTGATGGCGCGTGCCCTGCGCCAGGGGGAGTGGGAGCAGTCCATGACCCACACCAGCCTGGTGAAGTTCCTGCGGGAGGAAACAGAGGAGCTGGCTCGCACCATCGACCTGATGGAGAGCTGGAAGCCCGAGGGCGAGGGTGAGGCTGCTGCGCGCCCGGAGTGGATCGAGCAGGATCTGTGCTCCGAGCTGTCGGACGTTTTGCTGCAGGTGCTTTTCCACGCGGAGATCGCCAACCGACGTGGCGCCTTCGACATTGGCCACGTGGCCGGGGCGTTTTCGGCGAAGCTGCGCGCCCGCGCCCCCTACCTGTTTGAGGAGGTCGAGCGCCAGGTTCCTCGCCAGGAGCAGGATCGTCTGTGGGAGGAGGGTAAGAAGGAAGAGGAAGCCCAGCGAATCCGCAGTTTCGGTGAGGAGTACCTGCGCTACAGCGAGGCCAAGAAGGAAGCTGAGCAGAAGGCAGCCGAGAAGCAGGCTGAACCTGCACAGCCTGCACAGCCTAGCCAGCAGGCTCAGCCCCGCCGAGAGCCGCACGCAAAACAGTTCCCGGCCGTGCAAGCGCCCGCTGAAACGGCAGGTCACGCAGTCCCCGCCGGCTCTGCTGGCACAGCTGCAGACCCGGCCGGCACCAGCGCCCTGTCCGCCGCGGAGGCCGTCATCGCCGAGGCACGGCAGCTGGGCATCCCGGATAAGGACATCCCGACCGACATCCGCTATCCGATGGTTGGCCTGGAGCTAGATAGCCCCGGTGAGGCAGAGCGTCGCCTCCACGACGCTGTTGTGGCGTTCCGCGAGAAGCTGCGCACCCAACATAACCCCCAGCAGCAGGGCAACTAGCGGCGCGCCAGCAGCGCCCGCACCAGCCCCTCGCGCGGGGCGAAGAGGTACGTCAGGCAGAAGATCCCTGACTGCACCAGCACAATCGTGCCGCCGGTGGAGACATTCAGGTTGAAGCTCAGCAGGATGCCCGCCACGCAGCTCACCCACGCCACCAGCGGCGCGATCAGCAGCATGCGGCGGAAGCGCCTCGTCCACAGATAAGCCGTCGCGCCGGGGGTAATCAGCATTGCTACCACCAGGATCACGCCGACGGCCTGTGCGCTGGCCACCACCACGCACGCCAGGCACGCCAGCAGCGCCCACCGTATGGCCTTCGTGTTGAAGCCCATGGTTCTGGAGTGTTCGGCGTCAAAGGCCCACAGGGTAAACGTGCGTGCATTCGCCAGCAGCACCACAAACGCGATGCCGCCAATGGCCAGGATCTGCCACAGCGCGGACTGCGTAATGCCCAGCAGGTTGCCGAACAGGATCTCCTGCAGGTGTGTGCCGCTGGGAGTTACGGAGAGCAACACCAGGCCGAGGGCGAAGAAGGTGGTGAAGATGATGCCGATGGAGGTGTCTTCCCGCAGCGTGGTTCTTTCCTTGACCGAGCCCACCAGGCCCACGGCAATGAGGGCGGCGATCATCGCGCCGACGGCGAAGGGCGCTCCGAAGATGTAGGCCAGCACCACGCCTGGCAGTACGGCGTGCGAGACCGCATCGCCGAGCAGCGACCAGCCCACCAGAATTAGCCAGCAGCTCAGCAGTCCCGCCACCACGGCCATCACGCTGGCGGCGAGCACCGCCCGCTGGACGAAGCTGTAGCTCAAGGGGAACAGGATCGGGTCGAAAACGCTTGCGAGCGTGCTCATTACTGTGCCTCCTTTCCCATAGTTACCGTGGTTCCTTCGGCCCCTGCGATTGCGGCCGTCGCGTCGGTGCTAAACGTGCGGGTGAGGTTCTCCGCCGTCAGCACTTCATCCAGCGCGCCCTCGGCGATGATCCGACGATTGAGCATCGCCACGTTGTCGCAGAGCTCCGGCAGGCGATCCAGGTCGTGGGTGGAAATCAGTAGCGCCGTGCCCGATTCCGCCAGCTGGTGCAACAGCGTGGTGATCTGCGCCTGCGATTGCGTATCCACCCCGGCGAAAGGCTCGTCCAGCAGCATAATCTTGGCCTCTTGGGCAATTCCGCGCGCGACGAAAACGCGCTTGCGCTGCCCGCCGGACAGGGCGCCGACGGGCCGATCCTGCAGCTCGGTCAGGCCGGTTTGCCGCAGCGCCTCATCGACGATGCGGTCGTTGTTCTTTTTTTCTTGACGCCACTTCTTCAACCCCAGCAGCGCCGACCCCTGGGGCAGGAGCCCCACCTTGGAGCGTGCTTTGCGCCGCCCACTGGAAACGATTTCCCGGACACTGATGGGGAAGTTCCAGTCGACGTGATCGTGCTGAGGGACGTAGGCAACCGCCCCGTTTTTCCCGGCCGCGGTGCTTTCACCGTCAGTGGCGGAATTGATGGAAATCCGTCCGTGGGTGGGCGATACCAGCCCCATGATGGCTTTGAAGAGCGTGGACTTTCCCGCGCCGTTCATGCCAATCAAGGCTGTGATCTGCCCATACTCAAGGTTAAGGGTCACGCCATTGAGCGCCTCGACGGAGCCGTACTTGACGTGCACGTCGTCGACGGCCAGTGCCGGGGGAGCTGAAGATTGCGGCGGGTTCATCTATTTTTTCGTGTCCTTACCGGTGAGTCCGCTGACGATGGTTTTGGCGTCATAGGAAAGAAGGTCCAGATAGGTCGGCACGGGGCCATCGGCTGCAGAGAGCGAGTCTACGTACAGCGTCCCGCCGTCGCGAGCGCCGGTATCGCGCATGACCTGCTCCTTCGGTCCCGGTTCAACGGTGGATTCGCAGAACACGGCAGGGACGTGGTTGTCGCGCACGAACTGGGCAGCCTGGGTGATCTGCTGAGAGGTGATCTCACCCTCGTTGTTCACCGGCCAAATATAGCCCTCCTTCATGCCCGCATCGTGGGTGAGGTAGCTGAAGGCGCCCTCGCACGACATGAGCGCGCGCTGGTTGTGCGGTAGGGAGGCCAGGCCTTCGCGTAGTTCGGACTGCACGTCGTCGAGCTTGGACTTGTACTTCTTGCCGTTGTCCTCGTAGGTCTTCGCGTTGTCCGGGCGCAGGTCGCTGAGGGCCTTAACGATGTTGTCCACGTAGGTCTTCGCGATGGTTGGGCTCATCCATGCGTGCGGGTTCGGATCGTCGGTGCCCTTGATCTTGATGGGCTTGACGCCGTCGCTGGCGGTGGCGCGCTTGGCCTTGCTGTTTTCGGTGAGCTTGTTCAGCCAGTGCTCCAGGCCTAGGCCGTTGTCGATGATGAGCTCGGCATCGGAGGCGGCAGCGATGTCGCTGGGGGAGGGATCGTATCCGTGAACTTCCGCGCCGGGCTTGGTCAGCGAGCGAACCTTGAGCGTATCGCCAGCGATGTTGGCGGTGATGTCCTCCAGGATGGTGAAGGTCGTCAGAACCTCGGCTTTGTCGTCCTTGGAGTCGTTGGCGCCGCAGGCGCTGAGCCCTGTCGCGGTGAGGACGGTGGCGCACAGCGCTGCGACCATTTTCTTCGCGGATTTCGTTTTCATGTTTCTAAACTTTCCTTCTGCGAGAGTTTCAATGTTCAATAAAGTGAACAATATAGTGCAGTGTAAACCACAAGCACGAGTTCTTTAAAGCCATTCACCCCCGTACACTGGGCTGCATGCATGTCAACGACCTGCCCGAGCGATCTCAGGACTACCTGAAGAAAATTTTCGACCTGCAGGAGTGGTCCGGTAGTGGGGTATCCCTCTCCGTTTTGGCTTCCCACATGGAACAGCGCCCGTCGACGGCTTCCGAAGCCATCAAGCGTTTGTCCGCTCAAGGTCTTGTCGAGCACGCCCCCTACGGCGACATTGCGCTGAGCGAGACCGGGCGCAAAATCGCCCTCGCGATGGTTCGCCGCCACCGGCTGATCGAAACGTTTCTGTGCAATCATCTGGGCTACGACCTCGATGAGGTGCATGCCGAAGCCGAAGTTCTGGAACACGCGGTCTCTGATACCTTCGTCGCGCGCATCGCTTCGCTGCTGAATAACCCCACCCGCGACCCGCACGGTGACCCGATCCCTGATGAGGGGGGCGATGTGCCGGAAAGTTCGGCTTTCCTTCTTTCTGACGCCCACACGGGCCAACATCTGGTCGTGGATCGCATCAGTGACAGGGATGATGCGCTGGTGCGTTACCTAACCCAGAACGGTGTACTGCCAGGGGCACAGTTCACGGTCGGCGAAAGGGTGTTTGCAGATATGGCAGAGCTGGTTTTGGCCGAGTCGGAGAAACGAGTTCAGCTGCCGGCCAGTAGTCTAAGCGCAGTATTGGTCAGGGAAGCTGCGCAGGGCTAACGGCGCAAGCAGAGCAGTAGCAAATGCGCAGTGTACAAGTGCACAGTGCGCAAGTCACAGTGCGCAAGGAAACAGGCTAGGTAAGGACATTTATGGCGTCTAACCGCTATCGTCGCCCCCAAAGAATCGAACCGAACGAATCTTTGTGGGAGGCCAGCGAAGCAGCCGACAGCGGCCGCCCGAACCGAGGACTGCTCGGCGGGTGTGGCTTCTTCGTAGTGGTCGTTGCCCTTTTGGCGATTATTGCTCTGGTGGGCTACCTTGTCGCCGGTTTCGTCTCCGGCAAAAACAACGCGGAATCCGATCGCCTGCCGGTGCCCACTGATGTGCCGCCGAAGGCTGCGGCTCCCGCTCCGACTGTGGATCTGGAAGACGCAGACGCTAGCTATCAGAAGCTCCTGGACTGGGCTAAACCGAAGTCGGAGGAGCTGAACATCCCCTTGCAAGCATTGATGGCCTATGGAAAAGCGGAGGTTTTCGTCCGCGCGAAGACCCCCGAGTGCAGTCTTTCCTGGAATACCCTCGCGGGGCTCGGTTACGTAGAGACTCGCCACGGAACCTACGACGGAGAGACCTTTGGGGCTGCCAAGCTTAACGACCAGGGCATTGCCGAGCCCGACATCATCGGTCCGCAGCTGAATGGCGAAGGTTTTGCGAAGGTGGACGATACCGACGAAGGACGGCTCGATGGCGACCGGAAGTACGACCGTGCGCTGGGACCCATGCAGTTCATCCCCGAATCCTGGAAGATCTACGGAGTAGATGCCGATAACGACGGCGAAAAGAACCCGCAGAGCGTTTATGATGCGGCGGCTTCCGCGGCAGTACTGCTGTGCAGCAAGGGGCGCGATCTAAGCACTGAAAGTGGCTGGACAAGCGCCATTAAGGGGTACAACCTGTCCGACAGGTACGTCGCGGATGTGCGGGACGCGGCGGCGAACTACGCACTGGGCCAGTCGCCGCAATAGGGGGAGTTCCCCCTTTAGGGAGGGCTAAATTTCTGAGGGTGACGGCGAAAAATCTGTGACGGTGCCACAATGGAGGCGTACTGCTGCGCCAGCGTCGTAGCGGAGACCCTTGTTAGCTGTTAATGCAGAACAGATAATCAACAGTTTGGCACACGATGCCACATGCCAAGGAGGCAGACACATGGCCCTGATCCTCAACATTGATGCCCGTGAAATCATCGATTCCCGCGGTAACCCGACCGTGGAGGTTGACGTAATGCTGGACGACGGCTCCTTCGGCCGCGCAGCCGTTCCCTCTGGCGCCTCCACCGGCGTGCACGAGGCCCACGAGCTGCGTGACGGTGGAGACCGTTACCAGGGCAAGGGCGTACTCAATGCCGTCAAGAACGTTATTGAAGACATCGACGAAGAGCTGATGGGCGTAGAGGCAGACGATCAGCGCCTGATCGACCAGCTGATGCGTGACCTGGATGGCACGGAGAACAAGTCCAAGCTGGGTGCTAACGCCATCCTGGGCGTTTCCATGGCCGTCGCCCGCGCCGCTGCAGAGTCCGCCGAACTGCCGTTGTTCCGCTACGTCGGTGGCCCGAACGCTCACGTTCTGCCGGTGCCGATGATGAACATCCTCAACGGTGGCGCACACGCTGACTCCGGTGTGGACGTCCAGGAGTTCATGATCGCCCCCATCGGCGCCGAGAGCTTCTCCGAGGCACTGCGCGTCGGCGCCGAGGTGTACCACACCCTGAAGAAGGTCATCAAGGACAAGGGTCTGTCCACCGGTCTGGGTGACGAGGGCGGCTTCGCTCCGTCCGTGGACTCCACCAAGGCTGCCCTGGATCTGATCGTCGAGGCTATCGAGAAGGCCGGCTTCAAGGTTGGTGAGGACGTTGCCCTGGCACTGGACGTTGCTTCCTCTGAGTTCTTCAAGGACGGCAAGTACCACTTCGAGGGCGGCGAGCACACCGCTGAGGAGATGGCCAAGGTGTACGAGGATCTGATCGAGGAATACCCGATCGTTTCCATCGAGGACCCGCTGCAGGAGGACGACTGGGAGGGTTACACCGCCCTGACCGCCAAGATCGGCGATAAGGTTCAGCTGGTGGGCGACGACTTCTTCGTTACCAACCCGCAGCGCCTGGCCAAGGGTATCGAGGAGAAGGCAGCCAACGCACTGCTGGTGAAGGTTAACCAGATCGGTACCCTCACCGAGACCTTCGACGCTGTCGAGCTGGCACACCGCAACGGCTACCGCACCATGATGTCCCACCGCTCCGGTGAGACCGAGGACACCACCATTGCAGACCTGGCCGTCGCACTGAACTGTGGTCAGATCAAGACCGGTGCACCGGCCCGCTCCGAGCGCGTTGCCAAGTACAACCAGCTGCTGCGTATCGAGGAGATCCTGGGCGACGCAGCTGTTTACGCTGGCCGCTCCGCATTCCCACGCTTCACCAAGTAATCCCGCGCGGATTAGCCTCGCAGTAGCCCACGCCCACCCACGTTGGTGGCCGTGGGCTACTCGCATTTCGGCCTCGCTTCGCTAGACTCTGTAGACCATGAGCGAATCGACCAAGGGCGAACCGGGAAAGGAACCGGAGGACCTGGCGCGCGCAGATGTGGCGTCAGAAAGAAAGGGGCGGGAAAGCGACCGCCCCGAGTCCGCCCGACTGCCCCGCGCACGGTCGATCGAAAGGCGCGAGAGGCGCCGCGAGCGCGCACAAACAGCGCCGAAGCGAATGGCGCGAACCTTTGTGGCAGTGCCGAAAAGCATGAGTCCAGCGACGTGGCTCGTGGCCCTGATGCTGGCGATCTTCCTGGCACTGTCGATCGCAAACCCGCTGCGCAACTACTTCGAGCAACGCGCGGAGCTGGCACAGATTAATGCGAAGATCGAGGGGCAAGAGAAAGAAAAGGCGGAGCTGACCAACGAGCTCAACCGCTACCGCGATCAGGATTACATCAAGGAGCAAGCGCGTACCCGGCTGGGGCTGATTGAACCTGGCGAGTCGGCCTATCGCATTATCTCCCCGAAGATTCACGCCGATAAGCTGGGAACCGAACAGGGCGAGGATGCCACCGGCGACGAGGCCAACCGGGATTGGTATGCGCGGCTGTGGGATTCCATCTCTACCCCAGAGGAAGCGAAGGACGAGGGCAGCGACCCGGCAAAGGAAAACCACAAGCTGCCGACGGTGCCGGAGCAGAACCCTCAACAGGATCCTGCGCAGAACTCTGAACAGGCTCCCGAACAGAACCCGGGAGCCCCGGAGGGGGCTCCACAACCCGCACCGGAACAAGCACCAGCCAACTAGCGCCGAGACCAAAAGACGCCGCGAATACAAGACGCCGCGAATACAAGAAACCGCGAATACAAGAAACGAGAAAGCACCGCAATGACCAACTTCCGCCAGCCCGGCCCACCGACCGACGATGACCTTGAGGTAATGCGCAAGCAGCTAGGCCGACCACTGCGCGGTGTGGTGGAAGTCAGCTATTACACGCCCGACGGCGTTCCGGCCGTGGTGAAGACCCAGCCGAAGTTGCCCGATGGCACCCCTTTCCCCACGCTGTACTACCTCACCGATCCGCGCCTGACCGCCGAGGCTTCCCGCCTGGAAGTCGCTGGTGTGATGAAGACGATGCAGGATCGACTGGGCGAAGACGAAGAGCTGGCGGCCGACTACCGCGCGGCGCACGAGCATTACCTAGCCGAGCGCAACAAGATGGAGGATCTGGGCACGGATTTCTCTGGCGGAGGCATGCCTGACCGCGTGAAATGCCTGCACGTCTTGATCGCCTACGCCCTGGCGGAGGGGCCAGAGCGGGTGCGCCTGGGTACCGAAGCGGTGGCGCTGGCGATTGAAAACAACCCCAAGCTGGAAGGCGCCGCGCTGCCTGCGGACTGGCCGACGTCCGCCTCGCTGGGAACGTCGATGGAAAGCGCTAGCGTCGCTGAATAAGTGGCGCGAAGCGGGCACTGAAACCCGGTGGTTCCGGGGCACTCCGGTAGCCTGGGAACCATGAGTGCTGCCCCAAACGAATCCGCCAATCCTCGCTTTGCCGCCATCGACTGCGGTACCAATTCCATCCGCTTGCTGATCAGTGAAGGTACGTCGGATGGCCAGGTCAAAGAGCTAAATAGGGATAACATCATTGTCCGACTTGGCCAGGGGGTAGACGCGACTGGTCGCTTCGCCGACGAAGCCCTGGAGCGCGTAGACAAAGCTCTGCAGATTTACGCCGACCGGATGGTGGAATACGGGGTGGTCGACGTGATGATGGGCGCGACCTCCGCCACCCGCGATGCCACGAACCGCGAAGAGTTCTTCGAGATCACCCGCCGCCACCTCGGCCGCGTGCGCGAGGGGGCGGTCGCACAGGTGATCTCCGGGGAGCAGGAGGCAGAGCTTAGCTTCCGTGGTGCCGTCACCGACCTGCCCGATGCCGAGGACCGCACCATCTGCGTGATTGACCTTGGCGGCGGTTCCACGGAGTTCGTGGTGCACGGTCCGGGGCGCGAACCGCAGGCCTTTTCTGCGAACATGGGCTGCGTCCGGCTGACGGAACGCTTCCTGGTGGACCAACCGCCCACCCCACAGCAGGTCGCGGAAGCCCGCGCCTTTGTGGAGGAGCTGCTGGGTAAGGTTCGCGAGCACGTAGAGTTGCGGGCTGTCGACCAGATCGTTGGTGTGGCTGGCACGATGACGACCCTTGCCGCCATCACCCTGGGGCTTTCGTCCTACGACCCGGAGCGCATCCACATGGCCACCCTGTCGCTGGAAGACTTCCGGTCTACGGCGCGCTCGCTGGTGGAATTGACGCCACCGCAGCGGTGCGAATACGGGCCTATGCACCCGGGCCGTGCGGATGTGATCGGTGGCGGTGCGATTGTGGTGGATGCCTTCACAAGCCAGTTTCTAGACTGGGGGCTAAGTGAGATCACAATTAGTGAGAAAGATATATTGGACGGAGTGCTGGCAGAGGTCATGGCACGCCCCCTATAGCCCAATTGGCAGAGGCAGCGGACTTAAAATCCGTTCAGTGTCGGTTCGAGTCCGACTGGGGGGACTTTTCATTTCCAATAGCGGAAAATAAGCCCGAGTTTTTGGAATGTGGGGGAAGGGCAAGGGTGTGCTGTTGTACCGTTGCTCCCAAGAAAGTATTTCGCCAGCAAAATTAAGCGCTGGTGTTTCGATACTGACGAGCGAGACTCACGAGACTCACGAGGGAGCCACTGCAATGATTCTGGATAACTACCGCGCCACCTGGGAAACCGAAGAAACGGACGCCCTACGCCAGCACGCCCGCGAGTTTATCGCCAGGGAAGTCACCCCCAACGAGCTGAAGTGGGAAGAAAACCACCAGGTGGAGCGGGAGTTCTGGAACAAAGCCGGCGAGGCTGGCCTGCTGTGCGCCTCCATCCCCGAGGAATACGGCGGAGGTGGCGGCACCTTTGCCCACGAGGCAGTGATCCAGCAGGAGCTCGGCCTGGCTGGCGATTCCGCCTGGCACAACGGTGTGCACTCCGTCATCGTTGCTCACTACATTTACCAGCTCGGCACCGAGGAGCAGCGCAAGCGCTGGCTGCCGGGAATGGCCAGCGGTGAGCTTGTTGGAGCCATTGCCATGACCGAGCCCGGCACCGGCTCGGACCTGCAGGCCATCAAGACCCGGGCAGAGCTGGACGGCGACGAGTGGGTGATCAACGGCTCCAAGACCTTCATCACCAACGGCACGCACTGCGACGTTGTCGTGATCGTCGCCCGCACGAACGAGCAGCCGGGTGGTAAGGGACTGTCGCTCATCGTTGCAGAGACCAAGGATCTGGAGGGTTTCGAGCGCGGTCGGGTGCTGGACAAGATCGGCCAGCGGGGCCAGGACACCCGCGAACTGTTTTTCACTGACATGCGCGTCCCCGCCGACAACCTGCTCGGCGGGGTGGAGGGCAAGGGCTTCATCCAATTGATGCAGCAGCTACCTCAGGAGCGTTTGATCCTGGCCATCGCCGGGGCGTCCGCATGCGAAGGCGCCGTGCGCGAGACCATCCGTTACGTCAATGAGCGCGAGGCGTTCGGCCGACCGCTGCTCGGATTCCAGAACACGCAGTTCGTGCTGGCAGAGTGCGCGAGTGAGACGCTGGCGGCGAAGACCCTTACCGATCACTGCACGGGGCTCCATATCGAGGGCAAGCTAACCACAGCGCAGGCTTCGGCGGCGAAGTACCTGGCCTCCGATCTGCAGAGTTCCGTAGCGGATCGCTGCCTGCAGTTGTTTGGTGGTTACGGCTTTATGCGCGAGTACCCGATCTCCCGCATGTACACCGACGCGCGTGTGCAGCGCATTTATGGCGGGACGAACGAGATCATGAAGCTGCTGATCGCCCGCGAGTTCAAGCTGGACTAGAGGAAGGCCGGCGGCGCGGCTGGTTCAAGTCACAGCCAGCTCGAAGCCCGTGCCGCCGTTATTGATCCGGGATGAGAAGCTCCGAGTTGCAGCCCAGAATTACGGCCCAGAATTACAGCCCGGAGTTGACGATCAGTTCGTCGGATGGCTGGCCATCCTTGTCCTTCGGGTAGGCCTTTGCCAGGGCGGCTGCGAAGCGCTGGGCGCGCTGCGTGTTTCCATTCGCGCCGTAGTGCGCGTAATCATCCAGGGCGAACCACTCGGGCTTGGCCTCGCTGGCCCAGTCGTAAATGCGCAGGTTGGGGTAGTCCTTCTGTGCATCCCGCAGAGCCTGGTTAAAGGTCTCCATGTTGGACTTGGCGTAGTAACCCTCGTTGGTATTGGTCGTAGCCGTCGGCCACAGAACCTTCTGGTCGCGCAGTAGATCCATCATGGTGCGGATGCGCTCTGGCGATTCCATCGTCGCTCCGGCGGCGATGTTCGCAGCGTCGTTCACACCGGTTGCAATCACCCAGCACGTATCGGGGCCACTGGCGCTCGGCAGCAGCTCCTTCACGGAATCCACGGCGGAGGGGTAGTTCTGTGAACCGTCCGGGGATTGCCAGCCTTCCGTGGTTGCGCGGGCACCGAAGACGCTGTCCACGACCTCGCTGGCTCCATACTTCACATACGTTTCAAACGCTGTGTTCTTGGGATCCTCTACCTGGTCGGTCGAGAACATGCCGATAGAGGTGGAGTCGCCCACGTGCACAACCTTTTTGCAGCTCGTCAGCGAGGACGCAGAAGCCTTGGCCTTGCCCTTGTCCTGCCCCTGAGCCTGCGGGTTGGCGTCAGGCTTTTTCGCCCCACCAGCTGCCCCAGCCGCTCCGGCGTTGGCGGGGCGTTCGGCTGGGTTCAGCTCCATGGCACGATGACCGCCCTGACCCGCGCCAGCGCCCTGCTGAGCGTTGCTGGGGGTGACACTAATGGGTGTCGCACCAATAGCAACCACGGCGGCCAAGATGACTGTGGCGCCGGAAGCGATGTAGGCGGGGAAGGGGTGGCGGATAATGCCCCGGGAAGCCGCCCCGGACGTGTCGCCGACCTCACGGTCTGCCTTGCGGCTGCGCAGCCACGCCTTGATCGGTGGGATCACACCGTTTCGGCGGATCGGATCCTCCACCAAGGTCCAGCTGAGAGCAGCCAGGGCTACGCTCACACCGATGGTGATGGCGCTACCCAGCAGCTTGTGCTGCTCCAGCCAAGTCTGCGGCATGAAGGCGATAACCGGCATGTGCCAGAGGTAGATGCCGTACGAGCGCTCGCCGAGCCAGCGTATGGGGCCGAAGCCCAACACGGCGCTCCAGATGCTTGCCGGGTGTAGCACGGCGAAGATCGCCAGAGCTGTTGCCACGGTCAGCAGAATCAACCCGCCGTGGTACAGGAACATCGACTCCTGCTCGACGAAAAACACCAGCGCAGCGATGCCTGCCAAGCCGATAAAGCCGAAAAGGTTCGCAATCTTCACGGCCGGCTGCGTGGACTTTCCGGCTGCACGGCGCGAGGAAAGCCAGATCGCCAAGCAGGCTCCCAGCAGAAGGCCACCCGCGCGCGTATCCGTGCCCTCGTACGCCCGGGTGTTATCCATCCCGGGGGAGGCGACGATCCACATCCAGGCAAAAGAGGCAAGGGTCAGCAGGAAGGATCCAGCCAGCGCACCGGTGCGCGAACGCGTGACGAGCAGCAGACCAAGCAGAAGCAGAGGCCAGATCAGGTAGAACTGCTCTTCGACCGATAGTGACCACATGTGGCTCAGCGGGCTGGGCCCACCGAAGTTATCCCAGTAGGACTTTTCTTGGAAGATGGTGTGCCAGTTGTTGACGTAGAACAGGCTGGACAGTGCCTCCCAGAAGCGGTCGGTGAGCTTGTCGCGGGTCAGCGCCGCCGCCAGAATCAGGGTGGCGATCAGCGTGATGATCACAGCGGGCATGAGGCGCCGGAAGCGGCGCAACCAGAAGGTGCCCAGACTCAGGTGACCCTTTGTGTCCCAGGAGCGCATGAGGTTGCCGGTGATGAGGTAACCCGACAAAGTGAAGAACACGCCGACTCCCAAGAGCCCGCCAACGAAACCGGGAATATGCAGGTGATAGAGGACTACTACGGCGACTGCGATTGTCCGCAGCCCGTCGAGGCCAGATACGTATTGCTGGTTCTTACTAATCGGGCGTGGCATGTATCGAAGGGGAACCTTTATCCAAATGGGGGTTGTTCGTGCGCCACTCGGCGCATCGGTTCAGACTTCGGAGTCTATCCCCTCGGGTAGTCTTTAGGAAACAAACTCGCAGGAATGCTACGCAACTTCTAAGGAGCTTTTGAGGAGGTAGCAAGTGGCGCTGGAAACGATCATGTGGTTCCGCGATGACCTGCGGTTGATTGATAATGACGCCCTCACGTGGGCAGTCGACGAGGCCTCACGTAGGGGTGCTACGCTTCTGCCGGTTTTATCCACGAGGCATCTTCCGGACCGGATCGCGCCACGGTAGGTAGGGCGCAGCCGCCACTCCACCGCGGATCCCTATCATGGGAATCATGCGCACTCTCTACACAGTCGAGGACATCCGCGCCGCCGAGTCTGCCCTGATGGCCCGCCAGCAGCACGAGGACGAATTGATGCAGTCCGCCGCGCATGCAGTGGCAACGGTGGCGGAAAAACTCCTGGCGGACACGAGTGACCCCGTGATGTTGCTGGTCGGCCCCGGTGGCAACGGAGGCGACGCTCTCTACGCCGGCGCTGTTCTGGGAATGCAGGGGACAAGCGTGGTCGCTTATGCACTCGATGGAACCGACAACGTACACCAGCGCGCCGCCCGGGCGTTTACGTCTGCCGGTGGGCGCTTCGTTGATCTGCCCGCCGAGCCCCATGCCGCCGCCACAGAGCACTACGGCGTGATCATCGATGGGATGTTTGGCCTCGGCGGGCGCGGGGAGATCCCCGCAGACGTTGACGATTTCCTCCGCTTAGCGCAGCGCAGCAGGGTCCGACACGGCATGGCCCGAAACGGCACGACTCGACACAGCACGATCCGACACAGCACAGCTGAGCACGCTTCATCCGAACACGGCTCCGGGGCGCGCGTTCTGGCCATCGATATTCCCAGCGGCGTGGTCGCGGATACGGGCAAGGCACCTGGGCGCCACGTTCACGCCGACGCGACCATTACTTTCGGCGGGTTGCGCCGTGCCCACGGCCTGAACGCGTCCTGCGGAGCCGTGATCTGCGAGGACATTGGCTTGGACAATGGTTCGCGCTCGTTGCTTTCCGCCGAACTCGCAGCTAGGGAAGGCACCCGCCCCGAGCCTTCCGCGCGCCTCTGGCACACTCCGGTGGAACTCCTCGACTCGGAGCGGTCGGTGCTTCCCCTCGCTTCCTCTGAACCATTGCCTGGCACATTGCCGGGGGAGCCAGGTGCGACCGACGACAAGTACTCCGGTGGAGTGGTAGGTATCTGCGCAGGTAGTAAGGACTATCTAGGGGCGGGAGTGCTGGCCACCCTGGCAGCGGTGAACACCACCAGCTCTATGGTGCGCTATATCGGCGAACACCCTGAGTACGTCCTCGCCACCACACCCGAGGTCATCGTGCACCCCACGGTTCGAGCAGCAGGTCAGGTGCAGGCACGCATGGTCGGCTCTGGTCGCGGTACGGATCGCGACGCTCGGCAGGAATTGCTCGCCGTTCTCGAGATGGTGCAGCCCCTTGTTTTGGACGCCGACGCGATCACCGTCCTAGCCAAGAACCCAGACGTTCTGGAGGCTTTGCGTGCGCGCAACGCCCCCGTACTGCTCACCCCGCATGACGTGGAGTTTGACAGGCTTGCCAAGGCTGCGGGGCTGCCAGAGGAATCGCCGGATCGCATCACCTCCACCGAGCGTCTGGCCCGCGAGCTGAACTGCACTGTGCTGCTTAAGGGGCGCTTCACCATCATCGCTAACCCGCAGCGCACGGTGGTTGTCGATACTGCCTCTTCGTGGGCTGCAACCCCGGGATCCGGCGATGTGCTGGCGGGGATCCTGGGTGCTCTGGTGGCGCGGGATGCGGGCAAACGCGCCCGCGATGGTGGTTACGCCGAGGCCGGGCAGTCCGAATTTGAAACTAGCGAGGCAGACTACGTGGTCGATACGGCTGCGGTCGGAGTGGCGCTGCACGCTGCGGCGTCATATATAGCTTCCCTTACCCCGTACGGCCCCGCACCGACCTCGGCGCTGAAGATTGCGCAACACATCCCGCATGCGACGGCGTGGTTGGGATCGGTTGCTGGGCGCTAGAAGCTACAGCGTTAAAAGTCGCAGCGCTAGGCTCTCGGACGCGAGCAAGAACAACAAGAAAAACAAGAACAGTAAGAGAAAGCCCCAACGAGGAAGGGAAGAGGAAAGGAAATGGAGCAATGGATCGCAAGATTGCACTGATTACCGGCGGCACTCGAGGCATTGGCCTGGCGATTGCGCGAGAGCTGCAGGATGACTACCACCTGATCATCGGCGGTAGCTCGGAGTCCGCCCACGACGTGGCTGCGCAGTTCCCGAGCGCACAAGGCTTCGTGGCGAACCTGGCCGATACGGATGGCATTGCGGCGGCGGTGGTTGAGTTGGGGCTGGAAAGTCTGGATGTCCTGGTGCATTCCGCGGGAGTGGTGGCGCACGATCCGGTCACAGAAACCACGCCTAAGCAGTGGAAACACGCCTTCGACATCAATCTGTTCGCGGTCGCGGAGCTCACCCGGCAGCTGCTGGGCGCCCTGCAAGCCGCCCATGGCACCGTGGTGACGATCAACTCCGGCGCGGGCTACCGCTCCAGCGTGGGATTCGGCCCCTATGCCACGACGAAGTTTGCGCTGCGTGCATACACGGATGCGCTGCGGGAGGAACAGCGCGGCAAGATCCGCGTGAGCTCCATCCATCCGGGCAAGGTCGATTCCGACATGCAGCGCCAGATCCAGACCCACCGTGGTGTGGCCGAAGCGGATTACGACGAAACCCTGTACCTCCGCCCGGAATCGGTGGCGAAGGCCGTGCGCCTGGCCATTGACGCGACAGACGATGCCATGGTCGAGTCGCTGACTATCCGCCCCGTCAACGGGCGCTAGGGCAGCAGGCGGAAAGTCTTGCCGCTCTTCAACAGGGCGAGCATGATCTTCGAGAAAGTCTTCCGGCTGATGGACTCCGGTCCGCGGAAGTACATAAAGCGCTGCGAGGTTACGTTCTGCGTAGCCGTGTACTTCTGCAAGCCCTCCGCGCCGTGGCGGTGGGATACACCGGATTCCTTCATGCCACCCATCGGGTTATCGATGGCCGCCCAGCTAGAGGTGTAGCCATCGTTCAGGGCAACGGAACCGGATTCGATCTTCGGCCCGATCTGCCATGCAGTGTCATCCGCTGCGAAGACAGAGGCGTTTAGGCCATAGTCCGTGTCGTTGGCCAGCTCGATCGCGTCGTAAAGGTCATCGACCGGCTCGATGTAGACCACAGGGCCAAAGACCTCTTCCGTGCGCAGCAGCGCGTCCTGCGGGACGTCTGTAAGCACCGTCGGCTCGTAGAAGTACGGGCCTAGGTCCGGGCGCTTCTTACCACCGCAGATGATGTTGGCGCCCTTCTCACGGGCGTCCTCCACGTACTTCTCCACGGTTGCCAGCTGGTCGGCAGAAGCCAGGGAACCCATCTGGATCTCCCAATCGAACCCGGATCCCAGGCTCATGGCCTGCACGCGGGAACTAAAGGTGCCAACAAAATCCTCGTAGGAAGCGCGCTCGACGTAGATACGTTCGATGGAAACACACAGCTGGCCGGAGTTGGAGAAGCAGGCATCCACCGCGCCACGGGCGGCGTAACTAATGTCCGCATCGTTTGCGATGATCAGCGGGTTTTTGCCGCCCAGCTCGGCAGAGTAGCCTACCAGGCGGCGGCCAACCTGCTCGCCCAGAACCTTGCCGGTTGCCGTCGAGCCGGTGAACATCAAAAAGTCGCACTGATCCGCGATGGCACTACCAACCACGCGGCCTGAACCCGTAACTAATTGCACCAGGTCGCGGGGCAATCCGGCGTCAAAAAGAAGCTTAAAGATCAAAAGCGACGTGAAAGGGGTAGCAGAGTCGGGCTTAGCGACCACGGCGTTGCCCGCGATCAGTGCGGGGATGGCATCGCCGATACCCAGGGAAAGCGGGTAGTTCCACGGGCTGATCTGGCCGACAACACCCAACGGATGGCGGTACTCGATGGATTTCGCCATGATCGACATCGCCGAAGCGCGCTTGCGGGGCTTCATGAACTTCTCGACGTTGTTGGAGTAGTAGCGCGCGTTGTTGGCGACGTCCATGACCTCGTCGAAGGAGCTGGCGCGGTTCTTGCCGGTCTCTAGCTGCACCATGTCGCACAGCAGGTCGGAGTTTTTGAGGACTAGGTCGTGGAAGCGGCGGAAGATGCGCTTGCGCTCGGCGAAGGGGACGTGGACCCAGGACTGCTGGGCGCGGCGGGCAAAGCGGAAAGCCTCGGTCACGTCCTCGGCGGAACCGCTGGCGACCCAGCCGATGGTCTCGCCCAGGAACGGGGCTTCGATGTCCAGGCGCTTGCCGTCGTAGTCGTCGTTGAGGTTGTGCAGGCGGGCGTTTGTGGTGAGGTCGCGCAGCTCCGTTTCCAGATCGGCAGGCAGAGCGGCGACAGAAAGGCGCTTGTAGTTGGTTCGTTTCATGTTTGGGAGACTACCTAAAAGACCGCAAACAAGTGTTCGTTCTAGAACATTTCTAAGCAAACGGATATGCGGGAGGGTGCGTCGGGAACATTTGAAGAGCCTTAGACGTTGGTAGGATGTACGCGACAGCAGCGGAAGTTCACTTTTCGGCCATACGCGGGTCGACCGGTAGCTTCCGGCTTTCAAAAATGACCAGCAAAACAATGGAGTGTAAAGAATGAAAAGCTCGAACCCGTTCATGGGGTCGCTGGCCAAGAATCAGGGCCAGCACCCATTCGCACAGCAAGGCAACCAGGGTGGCTACGCCCAGCAGGGCGGTTATGGTCAGCAGGGGATGAACCCCTACGCGACCTCCGCTCACGGCGGCGTGCAGACCGCCGCAATGGGCTACGGCATGCAGGATGCTGCCAACTACGGCCAGGCAGGTGCCGCCGACCGTCCGATGACTGTTGACGATGTTGTCACCAAGACCGGTATCACCCTGGCCGTGATTGTCGCCCTGGCAGTCGTGAACTTCATCATCGGTCTGAACAACTCGAGCCTCGCGATGATCCTGACCTTCGTCGGAATGATCGGTGGCCTGATCGCTGTTCTGGTTTCGGCATTCGGTAAGAAGTACGACTCTGCCCCTGTCACTCTGACTTACGCGGCCTTCGAGGGCCTCTTTGTTGGTGGCTTTACGTTCCTGGTTTCTGGCGCTGCGGTTGGTGATACGGACGCCGGCATGCTCATCGCCCAGGCAGTTCTCGGCACAATTGGCGTGTTCATCGGCATGCTGTTTGTTTACAAGACCGGTGCTATCCGCGTAACTCCGAAGTTCACCCGCTTCCTGGTGGGCGCCATGATCGGTGTTCTGGTTCTGGCTCTGGGCAACCTGGTGTTCGCGCTGGTTACCGGCTCCGCTGGCATTCTGCGCGACGGTGGTCCGATCGCCATCATCTTCTCCCTGGTCTGCATTGGTATCGCTGCTATGAGCTTCCTGCTGGACTTCGATCAGGCTGACCGTCTGGTCCGCGCAGGCGCGCCGTCCAAGATGGCCTGGGGTGTTGCGATGGGCCTGGCCGTTACCCTGGTCTGGCTGTACACCGAGATCCTGCGCCTGCTGTCCTACTTCAGGGACTAGCACTTTGAGAGGATAAGGCTTTTAGAGGCTAAGGCTTCATGGGGCTAGCGCTTTTAGAGGTTAAGGCTTCATGGGGCTAGCGCTGAAGCGCTGTCAGTTGAGGGGCTTCCGGTTAACTGGAAGCCCCTTTTTTCTGCCGGTTTGCAGGGGATTTCGCTGCTAGGGCGGGGAAATGTCGCTAGAACGGGAATGCGTGACGGTTGGCAGGGGGAAATGTCGCTAGAACGGGAATGCGCGACGGTCGGCAAGGGGAAATGTCGCTAGAACGGGAATGCGTGAGCGCGGCCAGACAGCCTAATAAAAGTGCAACACCCTGACCTGCACGTTCTTGTAGTGGATAATGGTTTGCAATAACGTATTCCCGTTCTAACGACATTCACTCCGCTGTAGCTCTGTTTTGGCGAGGTTCACCCTGGCGCGGTCTGGAACTGGCGACATTTTGAGGAAATCTTGAGGAACGAAACCCTTGAGGATTGGGTTAAGGGAAGGGAGTAGGGGGAAGAACGGATCAAGAAACGGAAGCGGGGTGGGAAATGTCGGAAAAGTTGCAAAACCAGAATCTCCGCCAACGACGTGTGAGCAACAAAACGTTCTGACCTGTAGGTTTAGGTAAGTGAGAATGCTCCCCAATAACAAATTGCAACTTTTCCGACATCTAACCCCTCCGAGAGGGGCAATGGGGCCTGCCGGGAGGTCTCAAAGGCAGAGAAAATGAGGCCTGAAAGGCAGAGAAAAGCAAGAAGGGCGCCCGAAGGCGCCCTTCTTGCTTACCGCCGGTCGCAACCAGCTAAAGCCGGCAGCAAATGACGGCCAGCCAGCGCAATTGGAGCCAGCCGCAGCCGACTAAAGCCGCAGCCAGCTAAAGCCGCCAGCCACCCAGTGCCGGCCAAGTAGTAACTGTAGTAACTACTGCTCCGCGCGCGGAACGTCCAGGTCAGGGTCGTAAGGCTCAGCGGCGACGATCGTCACAGAGACGGTGTCGCCAGCCGGGGTCTGGTACTCGCGGGTCTCGCCAACCTTGGCGCCCACAATGGCCGCACCCAGCGGCGCATCGGTGGAGTAGGTCTCCAGGTCCGGGTTGGAAGACTCCAGGCCACGGGTACCGATCAGGAATGTCTCCTTATCATCTTCGTCACCGTCGTAGTACACGTGGATCACGGAACCGACCAGTGCCACGCCGGACTCCTGCGGAGCCTCACCGATGGTGGCGCTATCCAGCAGCTCCTCCAGGTAGGTGATGCGTGCTTCCTCCTGGCCCTGCTGCTCGCGGGCTGCGTGGTAGCCACCGTTCTCCTTCAGGTCACCCTCTTCACGGCGCTCGTTGATCTCGGCAGCCAGCACCGGGCGGTTTTCCTTCAGAGCGGTCAGCTCTGCATTCAGTCGGTCGTAGGATTCCTGGGTAAGCCAGCGGGTCTGGTTGTCAGCCATTGGGTTCTCCCGTCTTTGTTGAGGGTTCACGCGGTGATCCACGTGGGCGTCAAAAGATTAATCAGTAGGCGTGCAAAGTCTAGCACCTAGACGTGCGGCGCCGAGGTGCCAGGGCGCTAACTATGGCGCTTTAGCTACCGTCCGCGTTGAGGTGCGGCGGCAGAGTGCTGGAGCAGCCATAGGCAGTGGCGGCATAGCCGCGTTCGCGGGTGGGGATGTCGACACTGAAGCGCGTGACTTCCTCGCCCCCGGCGGGAATCACAAACTCGCGGCGGCCGACCTCGTTCTTGTCGTAGTCCAGCGCGGTGACGATGCAGTACGCGGCTTTCGCGGGGTCTTTGCGGGTGACGTCGATGCTCATGGTCATGCGGTTATCCGACACGATCTTGCCGCCAGATTCCTGCGCCGTCACGTCGGCATCGGATGTGCGCATGAACTGCGTCACCGCGTAGCTCAGCGTCCCGGCCAGGATGAGCGCCAGAATCACCACGACGATCTTTCCGGAGAACTTCTGGTTGCGCGTTGTGCCGTAGCGCTCTTCTTGGGTGCTGTTTCTTGCCGCCTTCATGATGCCTCTAGTCTAGCCCACCCTATTCTTTATGACGCCTTCGTCCCCGGCCCGTTTTGCGCTGGTGGCTCTATTGGGAAGGGCGAGGTTGGCTAGTAGATTGTATTGACGTGAGTGAAAAGACATCTTCCGCAGACACCCCGCGTTATCGCTTGTTGGCGATCCACGCGCACCCGGACGACGAGTCCAGTAAGGGTGCGGCCACCATGGCTCGCTATGTTGACGAGGGCCACCGGGTCAAGGTGCTGACCTGCACGGGCGGGGAGCGCGGGGACATTCTGAACCCGGAGATGCAGCAGCTGGCTGAACAGGGGATCGGCGAGATGATTGAGGTTCGCCGCGAGGAGATGGCGCAGGCGGCCTCCATTCTGGGTGTGGAACACGAGTGGCTGGGCTATGTCGACTCCGGCTTGCCGGAGGGGGACCCAAAGCCACCGCTGCCGGAGGGCTGCTTTGCGCTGGAGGATACGGAAGAAGTCACGCAGAACGTCGTGCGGGTAGTGCGGGAGTTCCGCCCGCACGTGATCATCACCTACGACGAGCACGGTGGCTACCCGCACCCGGATCACATTAAGGTGCATGCTGTATCTATGCGTGCCTGGGAGGCTGCCGGCGACCCCGATTACCACCCCGAGCTGGGGGAACCGTGGGAAGTGAAGAAGCTGTATTACACCCACGGCTTCATCCGTCAGCGCTTCGAGGACCTGGCCACCGCCATGTATGAGCGGGGGGTGCGCCTACCAGAGCACGTTCTGCAGCACCTGGATATGTGGAAGCAGCTGCCGGACATCTTCTCCCGCGTAACTACCAGGGTCAATGTCGGCGAGTGGTTCCCCCGCCGCGACGATGCGCTGCGCGCACATCGCACCCAGATCGACCCCAATGGAGCGTTCTTCCTGGCGGATACGGATCTGCAGCAGATGATCTGGCCGACCGAGGAGTTCGAGCTCGCGCAGTCGCGGGTGCACAGCGAGCTGCCGGAAACGGATTTGTTCGCAGGTCTTGATGCCGAGTCGTGCACAGGCCGCAGCGATGTCTAAGTTTCCCCGCTGACGGCGAACAAACTACAGTTAATGGGCAAAGAATAGAAGGAGTTTTCCGCGATGAACACCGCCACCTGGATCCTGGCGCAGGCCGAGCGCACCGGCCCGAAGGGCGCCGAGTTCGGCAAGGCCGCACCCATCGGCCTGTTCGTGATCGTCATTCTGCTGCTGGTTGTGTTGCTTATTGGCTTCGCCATGAACAAGCGCATTCGTCGGCTAGAGCGCCGCCGGGCCTTCGCAGATGCCCGGGGAATTGACCTCTTCGATACGGAAAAGCTCGAGGCGGCGATGAAGGCCGAGGGATTCGACGACACTGCGGGCAAGCGATCCATGTTTGCTCGCACCGAGGTTCCCCAGACCGACGAGCGTTTCCTTCCCGCCTCCGGCACGCTGACTGGCCCCGCCGCTATTGACGCTGAGCGGGCGCGGGCTGAGGGCGTCGATAAGAAGGGCGCAAAGAAGAACACCACGCTGGACGCAAACAGCGAAGAACCTCCGAAGCAGTAGGATCAATACTGTGAACCGCATCCCCCAACTGCTCTACCCGGCATATGAGGCGAGCCTGGCGCGCTCGCTGCGCGATAAACCGCGGCCGAAGCACATCGCCATCATGGCCGACGGTAACCGGCGCTGGGCACGCGAAAACGGGTTCACGGATGTGTCGCACGGCCACCGCGTAGGTGCGAAGAAGATCGCGGAAATGTGCGGTTGGTGCGATGAGCTGGGGATTGAGACCGTCACGGTCTATCTGCTCAGCACCGAAAACTTGAAGCGCTCCAAAGAGGAGCTGTCGTTGCTGTGCAGCATTATTGGCGATGTTGCTGAGGAATTGGCAGATTCGGACGCCGGGTTCCAGCTACGCACCGTTGGCCACTTAGAACTATTGCCGGAGCAGCTACGCGTTCGCCTGGAAGAAAACCAGGCCAAGACGGATGACCACACGGGCGTGCGGGTGAACGTCGCCGTGGGCTACGGAGGGCGCCAGGAGATCGTGGATGCGGTGCAGACCCTCGTGGCAGAGCTAGCAGAACAGGGCACCGCGCCCGAGGACATGGCGGAGGCGATCACCGCAGAGGCGCTGGGAGATCACATGTACACTTCCGGCCAGCCGGATCCGGATTTGGTGATTCGCACGTCGGGGGAGCAGCGACTGTCCGGGTTCCTGTTGTGGCAGTCCGCGTATTCGGAGATTTGGTTTACGGATACCTATTGGCCGGCGTTCCGCCGCGTGGACTTCCTGCGCGCCCTGCGTGATTATTCGCAGCGGCACCGGCGCTTCGGCCTGTAAGGGCTAAGGGCTTAGGGCGTAAGGGCGTGTGGGCGTAGGTGCGCGCGCTAGATCTTGCGCATCCGCACTTTTTGCACCAGGTGATCCGGCCCCTTGCGTAGCACGAGGGAGGCGCGTACCCGGGTGGGGAGGATATTTTCCATCAAGTTCGGCAAGTTCACGGTCTGCCAGATTTCCCGTGCCACCAGCGTGGCTTCTTCATCGCTGAAATTAGCGAAGTGGTGGAAGTGAGCCTTCGGATCTTTGAACGCGGTGTTCTTGAGCCGTAGGAAGCGGTCGATGTACCAGTCCTCGATGTCCTCGCGGCGAGCATCTACGTAGACGGAAAAGTCGAAGAGGTCCGAGACCATGAGGGTCGGGCCAGTCTGCAGGACATTGAGGCCCTCGACGATGAGGATATCTGGCCGGTCGACGGTGATGGATTCCCCGGGGATGCGGTCGTAGGCCTCGTGGGAATACACGGGAGCCTGAACCTTTTGGGTGCCGGATTTCACCTTTGTGACGAAGCTGAGCAGTGCGGCTTGGTCGTAGGATTCCGGGAAACCCTTGCGGTGCATGAGCTTGCGGCGCTCGAGCTCTGCGGTGGGCAGCAGGAAGCCGTCCGTGGTGACCAGATCCACGCGCGGGTTGGTCTCCCAGCGCTGCAGTAGAACCTGGAGCACACGGGCGGTGGTGGATTTGCCGACGGCGACGGAGCCGCACACGCCGATGATGTAGGGGATTTGTGGCATTGCTTCGCCTAGGAAGGTCTCCGTCGCTGCGTTCAGGCGCCTGTGCGCCTCGACGCGTAGGAAGATCAGGCGAGACAGTGGAAGATAGACCTCGGAGACTTCTTCCAGGTCAATCTCGTCGCCGATGCCGCGCAGCTGTTCCAGTTCGTCTTCGGTGAGGACCTGGGGCATCGATTTTCTAAGTGTGCGCCACTGAGTACGGTCCAGCTCAATGTAAGGGCTGGGGGAAGTCATAGCACCTATTGTGCCCCGAAAATGGGGCGAGGTGAAATTGAATGGGGGAAATATCGAGCGTTGCCATTACCAGTGGATTAGCTTGTCTGGGGGACTCGCTATGATGGTGAGGCAGATAAGCAACTACAGATAAGCAACTAACTTTCATCCCCAACGGAAGGCCTTGGTCGACGTGACTTCTCCGCAGAATTCGTCTACTCAGAACTCGCTACAGCACAACACTCCTCTGGCGGAACTCGATCCGCAGGTCGCCGAGGCCATTGCGGGCGAGCTGCGCCGCCAGCGTACGACTCTGGAAATGATCGCTTCGGAGAACTTTGTTCCCCGTGCAGTGCTGCAGGCTCAGGGTTCGGTGCTGACCAACAAGTACGCCGAAGGCTACCCGGGGCGCCGTTACTACGGTGGCTGCGAGCACGTGGATGTGATTGAGGATCTGGCGCGCGACCGCGCTAAGCAGGTCTTCGGTGCGGAGTTTGCCAACGTGCAGCCGCACGCGGGTGCACAGGCCAACGCTGCGGTGCTGATGGCTCTGGCTAACCCGGGCGACAAGATCATGGGCCTGTCCCTGGCGCACGGTGGCCACCTGACCCACGGTATGCACCTGAACTTCTCCGGCAAGCTCTACGAGGTTGCTGCCTACGAGGTGGATCCGGAGACCTTCCGCCTGGATATGGATAAGATCCGCGAGCAGGCCATTGCCGAAAAGCCGCAGGTGCTGATTGCCGGCTGGTCCGCGTACCCGCGTCACCAGGACTTTGCTGCCTTCAAGTCCATTGCCGACGAGGTTGGGGCGAAGCTCTGGGTGGACATGGCTCACTTCGCTGGCCTGGTTGCCGCTGACCTGCACCCGTCGCCAGTTCCGCACGCCGATGTTGTCTCTACCACCGTTCACAAGACGCTGGGTGGCCCGCGCTCCGGCATGATCCTGGCCAAGCAGGAGTACGCCAAGAAGCTGAACTCCTCCGTATTCCCGGGGCAGCAGGGCGGACCGCTGATGCACGCCGTGGCCGCGAAGGCAGTGGCCATGAAGGTGGCCCAGACTGACGAGTTCCGCGACCGTCAGCAGCGCACCCTGGAAGGCGCCAAGATCCTCGCTGAGCGTCTGAATGCACAGGATACGAAGGACGCTGGCGTACAGGTCCTCACCGGCGGCACCGACGTCCACCTGGTACTGGTCGACCTGCGTAACTCCCAGCTGGACGGCCAGCAGGGTGAGGATCTGCTGCACGAGGTTGGCATCACCGTCAACCGCAATGCTGTGCCGTTCGACCCGCGCCCGCCGATGGTTACCTCCGGCCTGCGCATCGGTACCTCCGCGCTGGCTTCCCGTGGCCTGGATTCCGCGGCCTTCACCGAGGTTGCGGACATCATCGGTACGGCTCTGGCCGGTAACGCCGACGTTTCCGCCCTGCGCGCCCGCGTGGACAAGATCGCTGCGGACTTCCCGCTGTACGACGGTCTGGAAGACTGGAAGCTGGTTTAATTCCCGTTGGGTTTAATTCCCGTTGGGTTAGTCCCCGCTGGGGTAGTCCTTGTCGGGGTGAACCCTATTGGGGAAGTAGGAGAGATTCGAGAAATGGTCAGCACCCACTCGCGCGAAGCAATCATCGTCGTTGATGTTCAAAACGATTTCGTTGACGGTTCTTTGGGCACCGCCCGCGGTGTTGAGGTCGCGCGGGGGATTAATGCCTGGTTGCGCGAGGTAGTGGGCGCCGACGCGGAAGAGGGCGCAGAGATCAACTCCCGCCCTCTGATCGCCGGCACAATGGATTGGCACATCAACCCCCAGGGGCATTTCGCACCCGAAGGGGAGGAGCCGGACTACGAAAATACCTGGCCGGTGCACTGCGTGGCCGATACCCACGGTGCGCAGGTCTGCGGCGAACTCAACCCCGAGCTCATGGACGTCTGGTTCCACAAGGGTGAATACACCGCTGCCTACTCCGGCTTTGAAGGCCACCTGGCGCGGGAAGAGCAAACGCTGAAGCAGTGGCTGAATTCGTTAGAAATCGAGCATGTCACCATCGTCGGCATCGCCACCGACTTCTGTGTGCGCGCCACCGCCGAAGATGCCCTGAAGGCTGGCTTCGGTGTGACTGTGGTGGAAGAGCTCTGCTCTGCCGTCAGCGAGGACGGCGCCGCTAAGGCTTTGGACGCCCTCAGGGCAGCTGGCGCTGAGGTCATCGCCCAACCACGCTAGTCATCCCCCGCTTCGGCGGGGCATGAGGGGGAGCGGGGGCGCGAGGGGGCGTCCATAGAGAAAACCGCCAGAAAAGACGGCGCTCTGCGGCCACGCCACGTAGCGTGAAGAACATGAGCGAAAACAACAATCTTGTGCTGGTCGAAGACAAGGCCGGCGTACGTTACATCACCATCAACCGGCCAGAGGCATACAACTCCCTGGACAAGACGCTGCGCCTGGCGTTGATCGACGCGTTCCGGAATGCACAGAAAGACTCGCAGGAACTCGGCTCCGCAGTGCGCGCTGTCGTCCTGCGTGCGGCTGGCAAGGCATTCTGCTCCGGGCAGGACCTCAAGGAACAGCTGCAGGATACACAGAACCGCACCGGCATGGAAAAGGTGGTGGAGGAGTACAACCCGATGGTTGAGTTGCTCGCCGGCATCAGCGTGCCAACGATCGCCGCGCTGCAGGGGCCGGCAGCGGGCGCTGGCTGGGGTTTGGCGATGGCGTGCGACTTCCGCGTGATGTCCACGGCTGCGTCCTTCAAGGGCGCATTTACCGGCGTGGGGCTGGCGGCAGATTCCGGGCTGTCGAAGACCCTAGTGGATTGCGTGGGGCGTGCGAAGGCGCTGCAGTTGCTGCTGATGGATCGCAAGGTGCCCGCCGAGGAGGCCCTAGAGCTGGGGCTGGTGGAGAACCTGGTGGAGCCCGCGGAGCTAGAGGCGGCGACAGAGAAGCTAGCCGCGTCTTTTGCCGGTGGCCCGACTGCGGCATACAAGGAAATGAAGGCGCTGGTGAAGAACGCTGCAGCCATCAACGAGGCCGCAGCGGCGGAGGCAGAGGCACAGCTGCGTCTGTTTAACACCGCCGACCATAGCGAAGCGGTGGCCGCTTTCGTAGGAAAGCGACCACCGCAGTTTAAGGGGGAGTAGGGGCTTAGGGGCTAAACCTTACTTCTCGCCCTTGGCCAGGCGACGAGAGATGATCTCGATCATGATCTCGTTCGGGCCACCGTAGATCGGCTGCACGCGGGAATCCAGGTAGTGCGTGGAGATCGGGTATTCCAGCATGAAGCCGTAGCCGCCGTGCAGCTGCAGAGCCTCGTTAACAACCTCGATCTGCAACTCGGTGGTCTGGTACTTAGCCATCGCGCCGGTGACCTCGTCCAGGGTGCCGTTAACCTTCTCCATGATGCAGGCATCAACGAAGGACTGGGAGGTCTGGATGTTGGTAGCCATCTTGGCCAGCTCCCAGCGGTAAGCCTGGTGGTCGATCAGGCGCTGACCGAAGGTCTTGCGATCCTGAGAGTGCTTGTAAACCAGGTCGAATGCGCGGCGGGAGGTAGCGATGGAGCCCACGGCGATGGACAGACGCTCCTGAGCCAGGTTGGTGCGCAGGTAGCCGAAGGCAGCGCCCTCTTCGCCCAGCAGGTTCTCCTTCGGAACGCGGGTGTCCTCGAAGGACAGCTCGGCGGTGTCCTGGGACTTCAGGCCGACCTTCTTCAGCGGGCCGGTCTTGGTGTAGCCCTCCATGCCGTCCTCGACGATCAGCATGGAAACGCCAGCGCGGCCCTTCTCCGGGTTGGTCACGACGACCAGCAGGGTGAAGTCAGCCTGAACACCGTTGGAGATGAAGGTCTTCGCGCCGTTGACGATGTAGTCGCCGTTCTCGTCCTTCTTGGCGAAGGTGCGGATGCCAGCCAGGTCAGCGCCTGCGCCCGGCTCGGTCATTGCCAGTGCGGCGATCTTCTCACCAGCACACAGCGGCTTCAGGAAACGCTCCTTCTGCTCGTCGTTGCCGAAGCGCTGCAGGTAGGGGATGACCAGGTCGTTGATGGTCTGGATGCCCACGATCACGGAACCGGAGTCAGCCTTTGCCAGCTCCTCGGTCAGCACAGCGTTGAAGCGGTAGTCGTTCTCCATTCCGCCGCCGCCGAACTGCTCCGGAGCCATCATGCCCAGCAGGCCCTGCTGGCCGGCCTTCTGGTACATCTCACGGTCGCAGTAGCCCTGCTCGTGCCAGCGGTCAACGTTCGGGGCGATCTCGGCCTTCACGAAGTCCGCGCAGGCCTCGCGGAACATGTTGTGCTCTTCTTCGAAAATGTTGCGTGGCAGGAAGTTCTTCATGGGTTCCTTTCAAACCTAGACGGTGGCGATTCGTGCGCTGGCCAGCACGAAGGTCTTGTAACCCCGCGTGTAAATCTGACCAATTCTCGAAGTGCCAACGTCGGCTATTGAGATTTCTTGTGTCGCAGTTCGATTTTACGCCAGCAGTGTGACGTGCATCTCTGCATTGCTTATGAGAATAGCATCTTTTAGGTGTAGAAGTGCAAGAAATCCCCCAGATCGCGGGCGAAAATACACCGATTCTTTAGCGCTGCCATCTTGTTTGGTGGCGCTAGCTACCCCCGCCTGGATTGGGGTATCTCAAAGTTCTACAAAAACCCTGGTCATTTATTTAAACAACAAAGATGTTGCAAAAGTATTGACAACTCAGGTGAGGCTTGGCTAACCTCACAGATGTGTCGCAGGCTAGTCACCTGAGGCGCACTGCAGTTGTGGAATATATTGCAATGCTCGCGAAGGAGTTCAAAGCTGCCGGCGCAGACACTTACGCGTTAAGGGTTTTCTCTCTTCTCCCCGAAGTGCGTAGGTGCCGGTAGACACTTCTTCACAGTGAGTGTTGTGGTTGTTTCGTCCGGCCAACGTATGGCGCCAGACTCGTCACCTGGTCGCTATATCGGGCGAAGGGTTTTTAATGGCTCGTCACCATTGGAAACTACATAAAGCTGAAAGGCGGGGAAGGGTCCGATGTATCGGGCTCATCCCCGCCTTTCTCTTAACGACGCTCCGTCTCCGTCCGCTCGGTCGCCAGCTTATTCCGAGCCTCCCGCAGCCACTCGGGCTGCTTTTCCAGTAACTCCTTGATATCCGCCGTGGTGAGCGGCTTATCCATATCGTTAGCCTTCAAAGACGTGATGCTAATGCCCAACTTCCGCGCCACCTCCGGGCGTGGGTGTGGCCCTTCGCGGCGCAGAGTCTGCAGCCACTCGGGCGGGTTCTTTTGCAACTCCACGAACTGCTCGTGGCTCAGGGGTGTGTCTTGAAACTCCTGCGGAGTAGCGGGAAGGTAGATCCCCAGCTTCTTGGCTGCCGTGGCGGGCTTCATGGGTGGCCCGGACTTGGTACTCGGATTAGCGTCAGTCATGACCATCATTCTAATGAAGCGTCTTATTATTGGTTCCATGCCCGAAGCTTCCGCCTCGCAGAATCAGCAGCGAACCCAAAAACCAACCCAGCACCAGCAGTCCCGTCAGCGCCAGCGCGTGAACCAGCAGCGGCATCTGAAGGTTGTGTTTAGCACGGGAGTGCAACCGGATAAATGGTTCCGGCGCTTCGACGAGAGGACACCGGGGTGGAAGGTCGCCAGCGCAGGTACCGACGATCCGCTGGCCTATGTCCGCGCGGGGCAGGCGGATGTGGCTCTAGTGCGCTTGCCAGCCGAGGGGTATGAGCGCCCGGCGGACATGCATGAGGTCGCCCTCTATGAAGAACAGACCGGGGTCGCCGCCCCAAAGGACCACCCGGCCAAGGTGATGGAGGCCATTGACTACAGCGAGCTCGTCGATGAGAAGCTGATGTATGTCACTCCGGCTAACGGCTGGGACGATATCGCCGCATTGCGCGAAGCCCTTCAGGTTGTCGCTGCCAATGTTGGTATCGCTATCGCGCCGCGCCCACTGCTGCGTGGAATTAACCAAGGTGGGGTAGTGCACCGGGATCTTTTTGGTATTGACGCCACCACGTGCCCGCGCACTCGCGTAGCCCTAATGTGGCGAGTCGAATCTGACAATGACGTCATTCAGGACTTCGTTGGGATATGTAAAGGACGCACAGCGGGCAGTTCGCGACAGGCGGCTAGTCGGGGGCGCGGTGGCGTCAATAAAAAGGCAGGTAGAGTGCAGAAAACGGCGAAGAAAAAGGCTGTGCGGACAGCTAAGCGTAGATAAAGAAACGATTGCAATTGAGTTAAAGATCATGCACGGCACGTGCATTTCCTCAAGGCCGTGATTAGGAATGGGTGGGTAGTGCTTTCGCACAATGCGAAGAGCAAAGAGAAAGGTTAAATCTAATGAACTCCAACAAGCGTTTCCGTCGTTCCGCAGTAGCACTGGCCGCTGGTGCATCCCTGGTATTCGGTGTTTCTGCATGCTCCGACGATGCTAAGGACAAGGCTGGCGACGCTGCCAACTCCGCTTCCGAAAAGGCTGGCGACGCAGCAGCTTCTGCTTCCGAGAAGGCCGGCGAGGCTAAGGACTCCATGACTGGCGAAAAGGGCTCCGAGTCCGAGGGTGCTGACGCTAAGGGCTCCGAGGGTGCCGACGCTGAGGGCGCAGGTTCCGAGGGTGGCGCTGAAGGTGAGGGCGAGAAGGTCAAGACCGCCAATGGTGAAGAGGTTGAACTGCCAAAGGACGTAAAGACCGCCTGGGATAACGAGGGCGGCGAGTCCGGCGCTTTCGGCAAGCTGACCGAGTACACCGAGGGCAAGAACGGCTCCCTGGCTACCTTCGAGAAGGGCTGGATCGCCAACTCTAAGGGCCACGGTGCAGTTCCGGTTATCGGCAAGATTGGCGAGACCTGGGTCAACGGTGGTGGCCTGGATAACGAGATCGGCCTGCCGACCGGCCCGGAGAAGGGCGACGCAGCCAACGGCTGGACCCAGTCCTTCGAGAACGGCACCATCAAGTGGGCTAAGGATGAGTCCGGCAAGTTCACCGACACGATCGAGAAGCGCTAAGAAAAAGCGCGGCGAACGCCGGAAGTTCTAACCTTCAAGTAGAACTTGATAACCCCAGGTGAGGGGCAGTAAATGCCTCCGATCCTGGGGCTTTTTCATGTTTACCCAGAGTTCATCTAACAACAATGTAATTTCCATGCAGCGCCCCTAGCGTCGAGGGTGTCCGAAGCAAGTCACACCTACCCACCTCATCCGCATTCCCCGGATGTAAAGCGTAGCTTTTGCGGCGTGGAACGTCCGGGTTAACTAACTCTTAATCCCTACAAGGAGCACCACCTCCATGACTTCCGCTGCGCCCACCGATCAGGCACATCAGAACTTCCAGGCTGAAGAGGCAATGAACGCTCATTCCGACGCAGAGCTTGGCCTACGCACTTACGTCCTCGACACCTCGGTGTTGCTGTCCGATCCCTGGGCATTGATCAAGTTTGCGGAACACCGCATCATCCTCCCCGTCGTCGTTATCAGTGAGCTGGAGGGCAAGCGCCACCACCCGGAACTCGGATGGTTCGCCCGTCAGGCTCTGCGCATGCTCGAGGACTTCCGCCAGGAGCACGGCCGACTGGACATGCCCAGCATCGTCAACGACATGGGTGGCACCGTCCAGGTAGAACTGAATCACGTTGACCAATCCGTACTGCCCACGGGGCTGCGGGGCGAACAGAACGATCACCGCATCCTGGCGTGTGCGCTGAACCTGCGCGCGGAAGGGCACAACGTCACCCTGGTGACTAAGGATGTGCCGCTGCGCGTGAAGGCTGGTGCGGTTGGTCTGGACGCCGACGAGTACCACGCGCAGGACGTGGTGCTGACCGGTTACAACGGTATGGCGCGGGCGGAGGTGCCCTCCGGCATTATCGACGAGCTCTACGACGTGGGAGAGGCCGATATCTCGGGTGCCTTGACCGTCGACGGGGAAGAAGTCGACGAACTGCCGATCCACTGCGGCTTGCAGCTCACTGCAGGCAGCCAATCCGTGCTGGCACGCTCCATGGGAGACGGCATGGTGCGCCAGGTTCCCACTGACCTGGAGGCCTTTGGAATCCGCGGCCGCAGCGCCCAGCAGCGAATTGCCCTGGACCTGCTTCTGGATAACGAGGTGGGCATTGTGAGCCTCGGTGGTTCGGCCGGCACGGGTAAGTCCGCCCTGGCGCTGTGCGCGGGCCTGGAAGCTGTGCTGGAGCGCGGAGAACACAAGCGCATTGTCGTTTTCCGTCCGCTCTATGCAGTTGGTGGCCAGGACCTGGGCTACCTGCCGGGCAGCGAGTCCGAGAAGATGAACCCCTGGGCGCAGGCGGTGTACGACACCCTGGAGGGCGTGGTAAGCGACAACGTTCTGGAGGAGATCGACGCGCGAGGACTGCTGGAAGTGCTTCCGCTGACGCACATTCGCGGCCGCAGCCTGAACGACAGCTTTGTGATCGTGGACGAGGCACAGTCGCTGGAGCGCAACGTACTGCTGACCGTGCTGTCCCGCCTGGGGCGCAATTCCCGGGTGGTGTTGACCCACGACGTAGCGCAGCGCGACAACCTGCGCGTTGGCCGTCACGACGGCATCCAGGCGGTGATTGAGAAGCTCAAGAACAACCCTCTGTTCGCGCATATCACTCTGACCCGTTCCGAGCGTTCGGCGATCGCGGAGCTGGTTACGAACCTGCTGGAAAAGGGCTAGAAAGGTCTAGAAAGGGCTAGTTCGCTGAGAGCTACCACCGGTCAGGTGGCGCAAACCGTAGCTTGTGAGGCACAATTTCTTCCATGACTTCCGCGAATACCGCAGGCAACTCTGCGCAGGATAGCGCCGGTAATGGCACGGACAAAGGTGCCAAGCAAGCAATCTCCATCCGACTGATGGAGGAAAAGGACTACCCACAGGTGCAGGCCATTCTGCAGACCGGAATGGATACTGGTGAGGCGACTTTTGAAGAAAACGCGCCGGAAGCGTGGGAAGACTTCATGCGCCACCGCCTGCCCGAACTCTCCTTCGTTGCCATCGACACTGACCCCGCAGCGGCTCAGGCAGCGGGGCTGGGTGACGACGGGGAGAAGATCCTGGGGTGGATCACCGCCACTTCCGCCAGTCACCGCGACGTCTTCGACGGAGTGTTGGAAGACTCGATCTACGTCCACAAGGACGCTGCCGGAAAGGGCGTAGCGGGGAACCTTCTAGATCGCTTGCTCAAGGATGCCGCCGACCAGGGCCACTGGGCGATGCACTCCAGCATCTTCCCGGAGAACGAAGGCTCCGTGCGATTGCACCTGTCCCGTGGCTTCGAGCAGGTGGGAATCTTCCACTGCATGTCCCACATGAACTACGGCCCGAAGAAGGGCAAGTGGCGCCACAACATGGTTATGGAGAAGATCCTGGAAGGCGGCCCCGCCTGGGAGTACTACCAGCAGAACCTGGAGCACTCCAAGGACGATGCCGCTGGCGAGTAAGTAGCCCCGGATAAGTAGCCACCGAATAGGTAGCTCGGGGCTACTCGACGGTCTCCTTAAGGTTGTCCTGGCGGACCAAGGTCAGGATCAGCGCGGCCAACACAGCCACCGGCGCCATCGCGCCAAGCACCGGAACCAATGCATCGTTGTACGAGGTCGTAATGGCCTCGTGCAGCGGGACAGGAAGCGTGTCTACGATCTCCGGGGTCAGGCGGGCGCTGCCTCCACCCTGGAGCTTCTCCGCAAGCGGCGCCCCCTGTGGACCCAATTCCTGCAACGCGCCGGGCACTCGCTGGCCCATGAGATCCGCCACGCGGTGGGTGAACAGCGAACCGATAATCGCAGAGCCCGCCGTGCCACCAATCTGGCGGAAGAAGTTATTCGAAGCCGTCGCAGTTCCCACCATCGAAATCGGGAAAGAGTTCTGCACAATAAGCACCAGGATCTGCATCGAAAGCCCCAGGCCAACACCCATAAGAGCCAAGACGAGGCCGAGGTGCAGTAGGGAATCGTGGGCGTCAAAAAGCCCCATTAGAGCAACCGCAGCGGCGGCGACGAGCAGACCCGCGACGGGGAACCACTTGTAACGGCCGGTGCGGGAGACGTACTGGCCAGACGCGGTGGCCGTGACGATCATGCCCGCCATCATCGGGATCATCATCAGACCAGCCTTGGTGGGGGTCATGCCGTGAACCATCTGGATGTACGTTGGCATATACGCCAGCACGCCGAACATCACCACGCCCGTGATCGTGCCCGCTACCGTCGTGACCACGAAGTTGCGGACGGTGAACAGCTGCATCGGGATCAGCGGTTCCTTGGCCTTTCGCTCGACCAGGACAAACAGGGTGGCCAGTGTGACAGCGGCGATGCCCAGGCCGATGATGACAGGGCTGGACCAGGCGTAATCGCGGCCGCCCCATGTAAGTAGAAGGATCAGCGAGCTCGTAGCGCCGGCCATCAGCACCGTGCCGGGAACATCCAGGTTCGCGCCCTTGCCGCGCTTCGGCAGTTGGAGGTTGAAGCCGACCATCAGCAGCGTAATGACAGCCAGCGGCACATTGAACCACAAGGCCCAACGCCAACCCGGGCCGTCGGTGAAGAAGCCACCCAGCAGCGGACCTAGCACGGAACTTAAGCCGAACACGCCGCCCATGATGCCCATGTAGCGTCCGCGGTCGCGGGCGGGGACGACGTCGGCGATGATGGCCTGCGCGCCGATCATTAGGCCACCGGCGCCGAAGCCCTGCACGCCACGGGCGACGATCATCATGTTCATGCTCTGGGCGAGGGCACCGATCACCGAACCCGCAAGGAACAGAGTGACCGCGACCAGGTACAGAGGCTTGCGACCCATCTGGTCGCCCAGCTTGCCGTACACAGGCATGGCGATAGTCATAGTCAACAGGAAGCTGGTGATGACCCAGCTCATCTTGTTCGCGCCGCCGAGTTCACCGACGAGGGTAGGCAGGGCGGTGGAGAAAATCATCTGCCCCAGCGAAGACATCAGCATGCCCAGCATCAGGCAGCCGAAGACTAGTGGGACGTTGTTGTGGTTTTCCTGGCGTTGCTTTTCCGCCGCTTCAAGACGTGCCTTGGCCGCTGCGGCTTGGGTGCGAGTGTCGCTCACTGACGGTCCTCCTGGTTCTGATTCTGCGATGTTATATCTGCGATGTGTTCGTTGGTTGGCTCTATGGCCGTGAAGATCTGCTGCAGTCCTGCAAGAGCAATGTCGAAGTCCTTTGTGCTGGTCAGGATTCTGCCGCTGCGCGTTGCCGATGTTGCCGCGGCCCACTGCACCGTCGTTGCCGCGGTGACGATGAGGTGTGCTTCCTCCATCACTTCGAGCTGGGTGCAGCGGTTGCCGGGGTGGTTCGCTAGGTTCCGGCACACTGCTTCGGCGAGGTCGCTGCGCAGCTTTTCGTAGCTAGCGAGCTTTGCCAGTGCCAGGCTGGGGAATCGCTTTATTATTTGGGATCGACGCCACCGTATCGACTCCGCCAATTCCGGATCAAGGTTGGCATTGTCCGACTTCCGAGCTTCCTCGAGACGCTTCTTGGTCAACATGTCGTAGAGGTACTGCGGCAGGCTGCCTTGGGTGGGGGAGAAGTTCTCGAGCTTGTCGAAGTCGTCCTCGGTGAGCAGGGGAGGTTGCTTACCGACCGCAACGTGTTCCTTCGAGGAGAAGTAGTTGAAGAAGGTGCGACGGCTGATGTCGGCTGATTCGCAGATTTCCTCCAGTGTGACTCCATCAAAGGAACGATCGAGGAAGAGGCGGGTGGCCTCGTCCTCGATTCGCAGCCTGGTTTCCAGGCGTTTGCGCTCGCGCAGCCCCATGGTTGCGGGCTCCGTAGGCTCCGTGGGATCAGAGGGTTCCGTGGAATCCGAGGGCTCCGTGGGATCCGTGGAATCCGAGGGCTCCGTGGGATCAGAACAGATTGATTGCTTCACTTGGCCAAACTTACACCCAGTGCAAAGTTTTAACCAGTGCAATGTTTGTGTAGTTTTTCATACGGGTTTGTCTGGTGTGCTGTGGTTAACGGTTTGCGTGGTAGGTGGTGTGCTGTGGCAGGGTGCGACTGGTGTCACGGGTGGGTATGCGGCGGTTCACGTGGCGGAAAAATTGCACTCCGGTGGGTTAAATGTCGGAAAAGTTGCACAACCTTGTTGGGGCAGATTTTCAATAGCGCAAAAGTGCAGGTCACAGGCGTGTTGCGGAAGGTGCCAATTCAGGAGGGGAGGCGTTTTGCAACTTTTCCGACATCTATGAAACGGGTGGTGCTGATGTGACCAATAGCTTTTGAAGGATATTGGTTGGTTGGCGGTGTGGCGGCAGATAGTGGGGATTGGTCGGTGCTGGAGAGACTGAATGTCGCTAGAACGAGAATCTGTTAATGGGATCAAATTCCAGTAAAGTAAAAGCCCAGGTCAGTGCGTTGTGATTTTGTGAAGTCGGCCGAGGCGCAGTGCATATTCTCGGACTAGCGACATTTCACCCCTTCGGAGGTGGCGGGAGAGCCGGAGGGACAGAGCCCAGATGCATGGCAATAGGGAAACCCGCTGTCCCTCCTCCCAAGGCGGTGGCTAGTGCCTACTAGTAGCACTAATGCCTACCAGTGCCTTCGGGAAGCAACAGCGGGTGAGTCGGCGCAGCTTGCGGGCCAGTCAGATAGCCGGCTTGGCCAGTCAGATAGCCGGCTGGCCAAGCGACGGCGTCGGTACTTGCCTTTGTCCTACCTACTTTTCGCCTACTTGTCGCGGTCGGTGTTGGCCATAGCCAGGACGTCGAGGCGCTTGTCCAGCTCCTCTTCCGTAAGCTTCTCGCCGTCGACAAAGCCCAGGTCGATAACCGTCTGGCGGATGGTCTTGCCTTCCTTCAGCGCAGTCTTAGCAACCTTAGCCGCGTTCTCGTAGCCAATGGCAGAGTTCAGCGGGGTCACGATGGACGGGGAGGACTCAGCCAGAGTGCGCATGCGCTCCTCGTTCGGCTCGATGCCGTCGACCAGCTTCTCTGCGAACACGCGGGCGGTGTTGGCCAGCAGCTTCGCAGACTCCAGCACGTTGCGGGCCATCATCGGGATGAACACGTTCAGCTCGAACGCGCCCTGGGAACCACCGAAGGCAACGGCAGCGTCGTTTCCGATGACCTGTGCAGCAACCTGGGTTGCAGTCTCACACAGAACCGGGTTGACCTTGCCCGGCATGATGGAGGAGCCCGGCTGCAGATCCGGCAGGTGGATCTCGCCCAGACCAGTCAGCGGGCCGGAGCCCATCCAGCGGATATCGTTGGCGATCTTGTTCAGGGAGATCGCGATGGTGCGCATAGCGCCGGAGAACTCCACCAGGCCATCGCGGTTAGCCTGTGCCTCGAAGTGGTTCTCGGCCTCGCGCAGCTGCTCCACGCCGGTCAGCTTCACCAGCTCGGCGGTGACGTTGGCGCCGAAGTCAGCCGGGGTGTTCAGGCCGGTGCCGACTGCGGTGCCACCGATCGGCAGCTCGCCCAGGCGCGGCAGGGTGGCCTCAACGCGCTCGATGCCTGCGGCGATCTGGCGGGCGTAGCCGGAGAATTCCTGACCCAGGGTCACCGGAACGGCATCCATCAGGTGGGTGCGGCCGGACTTCACAACGGTCTCCCACTCCTTGGCCTTCTTAGCCAGGGAGTCGTGCAGCACCTTCAGACCCGGGATCAGGTCGTTCACAGCAGCCTCGGTAGCGGCCACATGGGTTGCGGTCGGGAAGGTGTCGTTGGAGGACTGGCCCATGTTCACGTGGTCGTTCGGGTGGATCTCCACGCCGTTCTGCTTGGCGATGGAGGCGATGACCTCGTTGGTGTTCATGTTGGAGGAAGTACCAGAGCCGGTCTGGAAGACGTCGATCGGGAACTCAGCGTCGTGCTTGCCCTCACCGATCTCCTTTGCAGCGGCGATGATCGCGTCCGCCTGCTCGTCGGTCAGCAGGCCACGGTCCTTGTTCACCTGCGCGCAGGCCGCCTTCAGCAGGCCCATCGCGCGGATCTGTGCGGACTCCAGCGGACGGTCGGAGATCGGGAAGTTCTCCACGGCACGCTGCGTCTGTGCACGCCACAGAGCCTTGGCGGGAACCTTAACCTCGCCCATCGTGTCGTGTTCAATGCGGAATTCTTGCTCGGTCATTCTTTCATCACCTTTATCTTGATTGCTTTTTGACGCCTCCCGCATCGAACCCGTCCAGGCTCAACAGCGGAAACGCACAGAAGCGGATTGGTCTTCGTGCCCCGCACGGACACCGCCCAATCTACCTAAAAGGCCTGCTGCGCGGTGGGGGCGTGGGGGCGTCCATAAAAGAGCTAGTTACGGGTGTAATCCAGCACGGAGTAGGACTGCAGCTTCGCCAGCTGGTGCTGCGACTCGATGAAGCGGATCGTGCCGGAGCGAGAGCGCATGACCAGGGAGCGGGTGGTAGCGGAGTTCTGGTGGTAGGACACACCACGCACCATGTCGCCGTTGGTCACGCCGGTGGCGACGAAGTAGCAGTGCTCGGAGTTCACCAGATCGTTGGTGGTCAGCACACGGTCCAGGTCGTGGCCAGCGTCCAGAGCCTTCTGGCGCTCGGCCTCGTCCTTCGGCCACAGCTTGCCCTGGATTTCGCCGCCCATGCACTTCATGGCGGCGGCGGCGATAACGCCCTCCGGGGTGCCGCCGATGCCCATCATGATGTCCACGGAGTTGGTGGCGTTATCCTGCGCGGTGGCCACTGCGCCGGCCACGTCGCCGTCGCCGATCAGGCGGACCTTCGCGCCGGCCTCGCGGATCTCGCGGATCAGGTCTTCGTGGCGCGGACGGTCCAGCACGACGACGGTGATGTCGCCCGGCACGGTGCCCTTGGCCTTGGCTACGGCCTTGATGTTGTCGGCGACAGGAGCGTCGATGTCGACCTTGCCCACGGCCTCCGGGCCGACGGCGATCTTCTTCATGTAGAACACGGCGGACGGATCGTACATGGACCCGCGCTCGGCCGCGGCGATGACGGAGATCGCGTTCGGGCGGCCCTCTGCCATCAGGGTGGTGCCGTCCACCGGGTCGACGGCGATATCTACTGCCGGGCCGTTGCCGGTGCCCACGTGCTCACCGTTGAACAGCATGGGGGCTTCGTCCTTTTCGCCCTCGCCGATCACAACAACGCCGTCCATCTCCACGGAGTTGATCATCTGGCGCATTGCATCCACAGCGGCGCCGTCGCCGGACTCCTTCTGGCCACGTCCGACCCACTTTCCGGAGGCCAGTGCGGCGGCTTCGGTCACGCGAACCAGTTCCATGGCCAGGTTGCGGTCTGGGGCATCCGGATTGGGGGAAACAGCAGGGGTGTGCGCTTCAGTCGACATGATCTTCCAGCTCTTTTCTATTGCTGATAGGTAATCGTTTCTATTCCTCTTCTATTGTGCCCTATTTCCTCCGAGCGTTGCTTTAGCCTGCGCTTTGTGTGGTGTTGGCTAGCCCTACCCAGGGTTAATTTGGCCGTGTAAGCGGGGGCAATGCGATAATGGCGGGCGTGCAGATTCAAAAGCCCCGCGCGTTTCAATCCACCAAGGACATCGTGTTGTCCTTGGTGGTGTTGTTGTTTGCTACGTTCCTGACGGTTGGGTTCACGGGACTGTGCTCTTTTAAACCGGGTGAGGCGGATCGTTCCGGTCCGGTGCAGGAGGTCGATGCGGACTCGGTGCTGCAGATGGACGCCCGCAGCCTCAGCTTCCCCATCCGCAACCCAGACATGCCGGATAACTGGGTAGCGAACTCCGTCCGTCGTGTGTCGGTCGGCAAGGAGCCGTCGAGCCTGGTCGGCTGGGTGATCGACGGGGAGAACTACATTTCCCTAACTCAGACGGGCGCGGACTACAAGGTCGCGACCCAGCCCGATGATGAGGTGCGAGAGGAAACGGGAACCGAAACCACCGGGGACGTCGAGTGGCACGTCTTCACCGGCGACGATGCCCGCCCTCTGTGGGTGGCCGATCTGGGTGACGTGCGCCTGATCCTCGAGGCGATGGCCACACCTGAGCAGACCCGCACGGCTGCGGAGAGGGTCGCCCAGACCGACCCGATCGATGTTGGCGCGACGGCCAGCCAGGCCGCAGACGGTGGCGTCAAGAAATAGGCGAACAACTGGCTCGACGGTGAACTAGCCCTCGCCGTCGGTTTCAGCGTTGCGCGCCTCGCGCTGCTGCAGCGCCTGCTCGATGCGCTTGGATGCGCCGTTGAGATAGTCCTCGCAGTACGCGGCCAGTTCCTCACCGCGTTCCCAGTAGTTCAGCGACTCGTCGAGGCTCATCTGCCCGAGCTCGAGGATCCTCACCACTTCGATGAGCTCGTCCCGCGCCTGCTCGTAGCTGAGCTGCTCTAGCGGGCGGAACTTCTGCTGTTCTGTGCCGTTTGCTGCGGTGCCGTTCTGTGCCATTGTTCTATGCCTTTTCTGTGTCTGTTTCTGTATTGCTGTTGTCTGTGTTGTTGTCTGTGCCGTTTTTATTCATGACGCCCCCCAGGCGCAGCCTGCACACCCATCGCCGCGGCCGTGATGGACCCGTCGGGGACACGGATCCGCAGCTGCGAACCGGGATTGACTTGATCCACGGTTGTCACCACCTGCGCCCCGGACTTATCCCGCGGAATTACCTGCACGATAGAGTATCCGCGGGCGAGCGTCTGCGAAGGCCCCAGGGCGTTGACCTGAGCTTTCAGGGATTCAATGGAGGAGCGCAGCGAGCGCACGTGAACCCCTAGTGCACGATCCTTGCGCTGCAATGCCTCCGCAATGATGTCTTTCTGGTGCGTGACCGGCAGACTCGGATCAGCCATGACGGGGCGGGTGCGGAGCTGAGCGAGCCCTTTGCGCTCGTGAGCCACCCAGTTGCGCAGCGCGCCGGCACTTCGCTGGCGAGCCTCGCTGACTATCCGCAGCTCTTGCACGACATCCGGCACCACCGTCTTCGCCGCGTCGGTGGGGGTGGCTGCGCGCACATCGGCCACGTAATCCAGCAGCGGATTGTCCGGCTCGTGGCCGATAGCGGAGACCACAGGTGTGCGCATGCGGGAGACCTCGCGCACCAGAGATTCCTCGGAGAACGGCAGTAGGTCCTCCACCGAACCGCCACCACGGGCAACGATGATGACGTCCACCGTGGGGTCATTCTCCAACTCCTGCAACGCGGCAACCACTTGTGGCACGGTTTTCGGCCCCTGCACTGCCGTGTTGATGGTGCGGAAGCGCACCGCGGGCCAGCGCCGCTTGGCAACCTCCATGACGTCGCGCTCCGCCGCCGATGCGCGCCCCGTAATCAGCCCGACGGTAGTCGGAAGGAACGGCAGCGGGGTTTTCAGCCGTGGATCGAAGATGCCCTCGGCGAACATTGCCTTTTTCAGCTGCTCAATCTGGGCCAGCAGCTGCCCGATGCCCACCTGGCGAATCTCGGTGACCCACAGGGAAAAGCTGCCCCGCTTGGAATAGAACGACGGCTTGCCGTGGACAACGATCCGATCGCCGTCCTTGACCGGGGAGGGCAGGTTCGTGAGCGCACTGGTTTCCACTGTCAGGGAGACCGACGCCTCAATGTTCACATCCCGCAGCGTGATGTAGGAAAACCGCCAGGAACTTTTCATATTGACCTGGGTGACCTGACCTTCGACCCAAATGAACCCCAGTTTCTGGATCCAGTTTTTAACCTGGTCGTTCAGCTGCCCGACCGCCCAAGGGGCCTCTGCAGAATTAGCAACGCTCATAGTTCTGCATTCTAAAAGACGGCTCGGACACCGGGGATGGGAAGTGCAAGGTACTTCCATTACGATGGGGCACATGACTGCCTCTACTACTGAGACAACCGTTCAGCCAGCCACCGACGCACATTCCGGTGCTGATGCCACCGCAATCGCCAGCGCAGCAAAAAAGGTCTACCTTGCTGCTCCGCGTGGTTATTGCGCGGGTGTCGACCGCGCCGTCGAAACGGTCGAGAAGGCTCTGGAGAAGCACGGTGCGCCGCTGTACGTGCGCAAGGAGATCGTGCACAACAAGCACGTGGTGAAGACTTTCGAGGATCGCGGTGTGATCTTCGTCGACGAGACCACGGAGATCCCTCACGGTTCCAACGTTGTGTTCTCTGCTCACGGTGTATCGCCCGCTGTGCACGAGGAAGCTCGCCAACTGGAGCTGAAGACTTTCGACGCCACGTGTCCGCTGGTCACCAAGGTTCACCACGAGGTGAAGCGTTTCGCCAAGCAGGGGTACCAGATCGTTTTGATCGGCCACCACGGCCACGAAGAGGTCGAGGGCACCGCCGGCGAAGCTCCGGATATTGTCCACCTGGTCGATGGCGAGGCAGATGTTAACGCGCTGGAGTTCCCAGAGGACACGAAGCTTGTCTGGCTATCCCAGACCACGCTGAGCGTTGATGAGACGATGTCGACCGTCAAGCTGCTGCGCGAGAAGTTCCCCCACATCCAGGATCCGCCGTCTGACGATATTTGCTACGCCACCCAGAATCGCCAGGTAGCGGTGAAGGCGATTGCGCCGAAGGTGGAGCAGATGATCGTGGTGGGTTCCCAGAACTCCTCTAATTCCAAGCGGTTGGTTGAGGTTGCTTTGCAGCACGGTGCGCAGGACGCTCACCTGGTTGATTATGCAGAGCAGGTTGACCCGGCCTGGCTCGAGGGCGTGACTAGCGTCGGGGTGACCTCGGGCGCTTCCGTGCCGGAGATCCTCGTCCGCGGTGTTCTGGAGCTACTGGCGGAAAAGGGATTCGGTGAGGTCGAGGAAGTCACCACGGCGACGGAAGACCTGATCTTCTCCCTGCCGCGCGAGCTGCGCCCGGCGCGCACGCAGAAATAACCGCACGCAGAAATAACGCAGAAATACATCCCAAAAAGCTGCATTAAAACTGCAGTAAGCAGCGCGGCGGGATGTTTCGCTAGTCCCGCTCGTCGTCGAGGAAGTGCCTGGGGGATACCCGACGCTCAGGGAAAGGCACGCGGCGCCGCTGCGCACTGTTGCGAAGCTGCTCGGAGCTTCGCGTCACGGGGCTTCGAGATTCAGTGCTCCGAGGCTCAGTGCTCCGAGGCTCAGTGCGGCGAGTGTCAGCGCCACGGCTTTCACTATGGCGCGCCGTATCGCCACGCGACTCAGAAGCACGGCTTGTTGAACCGCGGGACGGTTCACCGCGGTAGGCGTCAGTATCATCGCGAGAATCCCTGTACACCTGGCTGCGCGCCTGCGAACGCTGCTTCGCACGACCATAAGCCTCCACGTTGCTGCGGTCGGATTCGCTACGGCGGCGGCGCTGCATTTCTAGCCGCGCGGCCTGGCGCGTGAGGGATTCGCGGTAGTTCCACCAGCGGAACACAGCAATGATCACCGCAATGAGGAAGGGGAACAGCAGCCACAGAAAGTGCTCGATGGCGGGGTAGATCGAGGTAATGACCTTCGTTTTCCGGCTCGCTATCGTTGCGGCACCGGAGCTGAACCAGCCAATGAGCAGCGATCCAAACAGGAAGTACAGCGGGTAAGAAGCTACCGAAAGGAACAATCCGCGCGGCTCCACGAAGATCGTCGAGACAATCATCGCTACCGCGAACAGCGCAAAGAAACTGGTGGGGATAGTCGTATCGCCCTTCGCCAGAACCAGGCCGGTGAAAATCACCGCGAGCATGACAAGCACGGGCGCCCAGACGGGGAACCAATGGGATGGAGTTTCGCCGGAGATCAGATCGGCGCCCCCACGGCTCCCGCCGACACGTCGCGCGGAGCGACTATCGCCCCGCAGCGTGGCTCTGGTGCGGCTACTGCTTCTCGTTCGACTGCTTTCGGTCACGGGGTAATGCTACTTCGTTGCTGTGAGTTACTCGTTATTGCCACGGAAGGACTTGAGGATCGACTGCATCTTACCGCGGATGTTCGTCGCCGCTTCGCGGGGGAATGACGCCCCTTCGTCCCCGTCGGCAGTCTCTTCAGCGGGGGCGCTGGACGTGGCCTTGGTGGTGTTTTCTTTCGCTCCCTCGGCGGTGTGGCCCTCCGACTGAGAGTTGTTTAGCATCATGGCCTTGCGCAGTTCCTGCCAGCGCTGAGCTGCACGTTCCGACTGCTCGCCGGTCAGGGAACCGGCTGTGGTGGCGAATTCGATATCCCGCGACGTCTTTTCGCCAGTGGCCAGATCCGTTAGGTCGCCCATGTAGCGCAGGATAACGGCGATCATCGCTGCGCAAGGCACAGCAAGGAAGGCGCCGATGATGCCGAACAAAGTGGAACCCAGGGTGACGGATAGAAGGATGATGACCGGGTGGACGTTCATGGCGCGGGACTGCAGCACCGGCTGCAGAATATTGCCTTCCAGCTGCTGGACAGCGATGACCAGCAGCAGCGCCATGACGGCGGTGTTGAAGTCCACTGCCACCAGTGCGATCAAGACGGACAGGGCGCCCGCGACGAACGCGCCGACCATGGGGATGAATCCGCCGAAGAAGGTCAGGATGGCCAGAGGGCCGGCCAGGGGCACGTTTAGCAGTACCAGGCCAAGGCCGATGAAGACGGCATCGATGGCGGAGACGATGGCCTGGGTGCGGATGAAGCCGCCCAGGGTGTTCCAGCAGCGGGTCAGAACCTCAGTGAGGTGCCAGCCGACACGGCGACCGGTGACGCGGCGCAGCATCGGCAGGAAGTTCTCGCCGTCCTTCAGGAAGAAGAAGGTCAGCACCAACATGACGAACATGGTGACCAGCAGGGAAGCGGTCTCAGTACCGAAGGCAGCGATGCTTGTCGCAATATCGCCGGACTTATTCTGCAGCCAATCGGTGATCTGCTGAACTCCGTCGTTGAACTGGCTTTCCTGCAGGTTCACAGGTGGGCCCTGCAGCCAGTCCTGGATACGGCCGATACCGTCGCTGGCCTGGTTGACGATCGTCTTGCCCTGATCCACGGCGCTCGGCGCGATAGCGGCAAAGGTGCCGATGATGAGGGCGAAGAAGCCCAAAATTGTGATGAGCACTGCCAGGCTGTTGGGAACCTTTGCCTTGCGGAGCAGGCGAACGACCGGCCACAGAACGGTACACACAATCACCGACAGGCAGACCGGCAGGATGCCCGCCCACAGCTTGCCGAACACCTGGAATCCCAGGTAGAGCGCGGCGGCAATGATGATGAAGCGCAGGCACCAGCCCGCAAGCCAGCGACCTGTGGTGCCAATAACCTCGGCGCGGTCACGCAACTCGGGGTTCAGTTCCTCGTCGATGGCCGACTTTTTGGAGGATTTATTGGCCTTCTTCTTGGCCTTCGCCGCGCGAGAACTCAGACCCGGGTAATCGTCGGTTTCAGCCTCGCCGTTCGGTTCGTGATCCTTTGCGAGGGGCTTTTCCATGCCGGTCGTTGCGCGGGCGCTGTTGCGATTCTGGACGAAAGAATCGCCCTTTTCCTCCACAGTAGGTGCGGTCTCTGCCCGCTTGGCTTCGACCAGCTTGGCTTCGGGAGAATCGGGGCTGACCGTCGGATGCCTGGCAGCTTCGGGTTCGTTGGCGAACTGGCCATGACCTAGTCGCTCTTCATCTTTATCGTCACCCGGGATAGGGATGTTTTCGGTATCCATACGGTGGGAACCCGCGATAAAGTCTGCGAAATCACGGCCATCCTTGTCAGGAAAGGACCTGTCGTGGGGGTTCTGGGAGTTCATTCTCCCCATTCTGCCTCACGCAGGTCCAAAACGGGAGTTAATTATGCCCTCCCGGGGCATGTTATCGGGCGATGGTGGACGCGCTTTCCGCCAATAGCGATTCGTTGTCCGTGCCGGGTGCAGAACCCAACTCGCCAGTGGTGTTGTCATCAGTCTTAGCGAGCATGAGGACCGCGGCTACAAGCCCGCCCCAGATCACAAGAATGAACAAAGCCATCAGGAGGATAGCGGGGCCGGTCATGACAGTTCCTTTCCTTCGTCAGCGGTGGGGGCTGAGGTGGGCGTCGATAAAGGGTTTGGCACACCACTCGGGCGGCCCTTCGGAGGTACGCCGTAGTCCGAGCTCGGCAGACCATCGAGGATCTGGTTACCGCGGAAGGGCAGGAGGCTCCACAGAACTGCGCCGACACCGATGATGATCAGCACCAACCAGCCGAAGGCGAAGATTGTTCCTGATTCATAGCCCTCGTAGCCTTCGCTGATGAGGGTGCGGACTTCCTCGACCAGGAAGTAGAGCAGCACCGCAGGGGTGATTGCGAACACGCAAGCCTGCCAGACGATACCCAGACGCAGCTCCGATACGGCGTTGATGTGCTGCGCGATCTCGTTGCGGCGCCCCTGGATCCAGCCAATGGTCAGCACCGCGGCGATCGCACAGATAACGATGCCCAGGTTGTTGGTGAACTTATCCATGATGTCCAGGGTGATCATTCCGGACGTGGTGGAAAAGAGCAGGCAGGACACGACAGCCATGAGGCCGCCGACGCTGATGGAGGCAACCTCGCGAGAAAGGTTCAACTTATCGCGTACCGCAGAGATCACAACCTCCATGATGGAGATCAGAGAGGTGATACCTGCCAGGAACAAGGAGCCGAAGAAGAGCACACCGAACAGGGACCCCATCGGCATTTCGTTGATGATTGTCGGGAAAGCGATGAAGGCCAAGCCAATGCCGCCGGAGACCGATTCCTCGACAGAGGTTCCAGACTGGGCAGCCATGAAGCCCAAGGTGGCGAACACGCCGATGCCGGCCAGCACCTCGAAAGAAGAGTTAGCGAAGGCAGTAACCATACCCGTGCCGGTCAGGTTGGTGCGTGGCTTCAGGTAGGAGGCGTAGGTGATCATGATGCCGAAGCCGATGGACAGGGAGAAGAAGATCTGGCCATAAGCGGCGATCCACACCGAGGTATCGGTCAAAACGCTCCAGTCCGGAGTGAAGAACGCGTTGAGACCATCCGCGGAGCCTTCGAGGAACAGTGCGCGCACTACCATCACTAGGAACAACACGATGAGTACAGGGACGAAGAACATCGTGATTCGCCCGATGCCTTCGTTAATGCCGCGGGCGAGGATGAAGATGCATGCCACCCACACGGCGATCATGACCAGCAGAATCGGGAGGACGACGTCGCCGGTCCAGGCGGAGGAGGAATCAACCTTGAGGAACTCCTCCAGGAAATATGTTTCCGCGTTGTCGCCCCAGGTCTTGGGGATGGAGTTCCAGGTGTAGATGCCGGCCCAGGCGATGATGGCGGCGTAATACACCGCGATGAAGAAGTTGACGCCAACCTTGAGCCAGCCGATAGACTCAGCAAACTTGCCAGTGCGGCGGAAGGTTAGGGGAGTGGAGCCACGGAAGCGGTGCCCCATAGCTAGGTCGAACCAGAGCAGCGGAATACCCGCGCTGAGAAGAGCGACCATGTAGGGAATCAGGAAGGCGCCGCCACCGTTATCGTATGCGGCGTAGGGGAAACGCCAAATATTGCCCAAGCCGACCGCAGAACCGATCGCGGCCATCAGGAATACAAGGCGGGTATTGAAAGTTTCCCGTCTCTGACGGGGATTAGCTTCGGAGGTAGTCATAAGAGGTGCATCTTTCTCGCAGGCAACCCGCGGGCAGCTCAAGAGGGCGAAGGAGATGGGGTTTCAAGGCTTCGGGGGTGGTGAAACCTCAAGGTTTTCTAAGGTGCAATCACTATACGACTCAGCGGGGGTGCTAATAGTGGGTTTTCACAATTTTTCGTTCAGATTTACTACCCGGAGTGGGGGAAATGGGTAGGGGGCTGGGCGGGAGTGCTGGAATGGGCGGCGGTGGGCAGCGGTGGGCGTCCATAAAAAGATCAATAAAAAGGCATAAATAGAGCAACAACGATAAGGGCGCGTTGGAGGGCGCGACGGCCGGGCGATAGGATGGGGCACGTGACTCTTACTCTTGGAATCGTCGGCCTGCCCAACGTGGGCAAGTCCACGCTGTTTAACGCCCTGACCCGCAACGATGTTCTGGCTGCGAACTACCCGTTCGCGACCATCGAGCCCAACGTGGGGCTGGTGGAGCTGCCGGACCCACGCCTGACGCGACTGGCCGAGATCTTTGAATCCGAGCGCATCCTGCCTGCGACTGTCTCCTTCGTGGACATTGCCGGCATCGTGAAGGGCGCCTCCGACGGCGAGGGTATGGGTAATGCCTTCCTGGCGAATATCCGTGAGGCGGACGCGATCTGCCAGGTGGTGCGTGCGTTCTCCGACGACAACGTGATCCACGTTGACGGTCGAGTGGACCCCGCCAGCGACATTTCCGTCATTGAGACGGAGCTGATCCTGGCCGACCTGCAGACGGTGGAGAAGGCTCTGCCGCGCCTGGAGAAGGAAGCGCGCAAGAACAAGGAGCTGGCCGAGCAGGTCGAGGGGGCTAAGAAGGCTCAGGCGATCCTGGAGGATAGCCGCACGCTGTCGAGCGCCGCGGCGCAGGGGGAGATCGACCTGGCGACCGTACGCGACCTGCACTTCCTGACGGCCAAGCCGTTCCTGTACGTGTTTAACTCCGATGAGTCTGTGCTGACCGATGACGCCAAGAAGGCGGAGCTGCGCGAGCTGGTGGCTCCGGCGGACTGTGTGTTCCTGGACGCCGCGACGGAGGCGGACCTGCTGGAGCTGGACGACGAGGAAGCGGCTGAGCTGCTGGAATCTGTCGGCCAGACCGAGCCGGGGCTGCAGACGCTGGCGAAGGCTGGGTTCGCAACGCTGGGCCTGCAGACCTACCTGACCGCCGGGCCGAAGGAGGCTCGTGCGTGGACGATCCACCAGGGTGATACCGCCCCGCAGGCGGCCGGCGTGATCCACACGGACTTCGAGAAGGGCTTCATTAAGGCCGAGATCGTGGCCTTTGAGGACCTGGACGAGCTCGGTTCCATGGCGGAGGCTCGCGCCCACGGCAAGGTGCGCCAGGAGGGTAAGGACTATGTGATGGTCGACGGCGACGTGGTTGAATTCAAATTTAATGTGTAACGCGGAGCGTTAATGACGTTTCGCGTTTTTGGGGGGGGGGGAGGTTGAAGAGCGCTGTCTCTAACTCCGGTTTTCGTTCGGCCTCGGTCCATTCCGCTACCTCGTGTGAAGAATCTGCAAGTGGTATCGGGCCGTTGAACTATTAGGTTCACCCACAGTTTCCGTGCCTGCACGCATCGAGAAGGACCAGGTGGTGAACTCGAATGACTCGCCTGGTCCAACGTGTGTGTGCTCGGCGCGTGGTTTAACCCTTATAAGACTTGCCGGTCACAGCCTCAGCGTTTCGCTCGTGCAGCCCGCAGGCCGTTCAAGATCACGATGACTTCGGCGACTTCGTGTACCAACACGACGGCGGCCAGGCCCAGCACACCACTGATCGCCAGTGGCATCAACACGATGATGATGGCCAGAGACAGCACGATGTTTTGGTTGATGATCCTGCTGCCTCGGCGGGCGTGCTGCAGCGCCTGCGGGATCAGTCGGAGGTCGTGGCCGGTGAAGGCTACGTCAGCGGACTCGATTGCGGCGTCAGAGCCGGTCGCTCCCATCGCTATGCCCACCGTCGCGCCCGCCAGCGCAGGAGCGTCGTTGATGCCGTCGCCAATCATCGCCGTCGGCGTCTTGGAGGAGAGTTCGGCGACGATGCTTGCCTTGTCCTCCGGGCGAAGCTCGGCGCGCACGTCGTCGATTCCGGCGATTTCAGCCAGCGCCCGGGCGGTGCGAGTGTTGTCGCCGGTGAGCATGCTCACTTCCACGTCGTTGGCGTGCAGGGTCTGCACGGCTTCGGGCACCTCGGGCCGCAGCTCGTCGCGGACCCCGATCGCCCCAGAGAGGGCGTCATCGACGGTGACAAGGACGCAGGTCTGGCCCTCGGACTCCATGCGCTCAACGTCTGCCTTTAGTGGCCCGGCGTCGATCCACCGGGGGCTGCCCACCAGCACCCGTCGACCTTCGACAGTGCCGCCGATGCCATGTCCGGCTTCCTCGCTGATATCCAAGGCGGTGGGCGCTTCGGGCTCCGCTGCCACGATCGCCGCGGCGAGGGGGTGCGTCGATTGCTGCTCAACTGCCGCCGCGAAGGCAAGCACCTGCGCCGGATCGAATCCGTCTGCCGGGACCACTCCGGTAACCTCGGGCTGGTTGCGGGTAAGGGTTCCGGTCTTGTCCACCGCTAGGTGACGGATGCCGCCGAGTCGCTCGAACGCCGCGCCGGACTTGATGACCACGCCGAACTGGCTGGCCGCGCCGATCGCGGCCACGACCGTCAGCGGCACGGAGATTGCCAGCGCGCACGGCGACGCCGCGACCAGGACCACTAGCGCACGGGTGATCCACGTCTCGGGGTTGCCCAGCAGCGAGCCGATCACGCCGACCAGCACCGCCAGGATCATCACTCCGGGCACGAGGGGTTGGGCAATCCGGTCGGCGATCCGGGCGCGGTCACCCTTCTCCGCCTGCGCCTGCTCGACGAGGTCGACGAGTGTGGTCAGCGAGTTGTCCGTTCCAGCTGCGGTCGTCTCGACCTCCAGCACGCCAGCGGAGTTGATTGCTCCCGCGGGCACCTCGTCGCCGGGCGCTACCTCCTCCGGAATGGATTCTCCGGTGATCGCTGAGGTGTCAAGGCTGGAGCGCCCGGACCGAATGATGCCATCCGTGGCGATCCGCTCTCCGGGGCGCACGAGCATCAGCTCGCCAGCCACGAGGTCCTTCGCGGCGACCTCGACCGCCGTGCCGTCGCGCAGCACCGTCGCGGTTTGCGGTACCAGCTTCAAGAGTGCCCGCAGTCCGCCCTGGGCCCGGTCCATCGCCTTGTCTTCCAGTGCCTCGGCGATCGAGTACAGGAACGCTAACGCCGCGGCCTCCCCGACGTAACCGAGGATCACCGCGCCGACCGCGCTGATCGTCATCAGCAAACCAATGCCGAGCTTGCGCTTCGTGGCAAGGTTCCGGATAGCGCCGGGCGCGAACGTATACGCCCCTAGCAGCAGGCCGACCCAGAACAGTACTGTCGCGGGTGTCTCTAGCCCGGACCAGCCCAGTGCCAATCCTATGCAGAGGGCTACGCCGGAGAAGATCGGCAGTAGCAACTCGGGGTCCTTCCACCATGGCCGATCGAGATCTTCGATCTCCGTGGCTGGTTCGTGTTCGCATCCACATGCTGAACTCATGCGTCCGCTCCTTTTCCGTCGCAGCCGGGCACCGAGCACTCAGGGTCGATGCACGGGGCGTTTTCGTCGACAGCCAACGTCGCGTTCACTAGCGCGTTGAGCGCTGTCGCGAGGTGCGGATCGGCGATTTCGTAGCGTGTCTTGCGGCCCTCCGGCTCGGCGACGACGATGCCGCAGTCACGCAAGCAGGTCAGGTGGTTCGAGACGTTCGAGCGGGTCAGGTCCAGGTCGCGCGAAAGCACGGCCGGGTAGCTCGGGCCGTCGAGTAGTGTCATCAGGATTCTGGAGCGCGTCGGATCCGCCATGGCCCGGCCGAGCCGGTTCATGACGTCGAGGCGTGAAACAATGGTCAGCATGTGCTGAACAATACATCGTGTGCTGAACTATTCAAAATGCGCTGAACTGACAGTTACGCGAAGGTCCTGCGACCTGCAAGAATTAGTCGATGGGATAGCAGATGACTGATCCTTTGTGGTTCGGCTGCCACCCAACGCGGGAGCGACGTGGGCGGCGAGGTTCTCGAGAAAGTAACTTTGCAACTACATACCGTCGAGTTTAAGTTCAATGTGTAGCTAAGGGCCTTATTAATAGCGTTTGACAACACGCGCTCCTATTTACCTTCGTATCTCACGAGACGCTGACGTGGATGGCCTCACCATCGACCGGCAGCGTCAGGACTGTGAAGCCATTGCAAAGCAGCGTGGCTTGCACGTTGGACATAGGACATAACTACGTCGATCAGTCCATTTCCGCGTCAAAGAAGAATGTGGCTCGCCCCGACTACGACGCCATGGTGGCGTCCTTTGAACGCGGCGAAATCGACGCGATCATCTGCTGGGACCTCGAACTACCCGCCCCACGTCGGTGGATAGTCCGATCGGTCGGACAAAATTACTCCCGCACCACAGCGTAATCAGGGGTGCACCTTAAAAACATCCGGAGGTGGGGGTAACTCCCCCTCGTTGCCCAGAGACAAAATACGCCAGTGGCGTCTGTACGACGAGCCGAAAGTAGGACAAATTCCAATCCAGAGAGGTCTTGCACTGTTGCGGTGCGGTTGTCTTCTTTCTCACCGTATTGGACCCTGCGAAATTAATTGGATACGATAGGCCCATGTTGATTTCAGGTTCCGTTTTCATGCGGCCGCTCACCAGCCGCTAAGGCGGTTTTCTCCCTCCCGCAGGTTAGAAACCGCTCCGGTCCTTTAGCCGGGCGGCCATTTGCCATGCCCGGCTTCGTTTCAACTCCACGGAGCACACCTGATGTCTACATACGGATACGGCCGTCACGAACATGGCCAAAATTTTCTCACAGACCACAAGATCATCAACTCCATCGTCGATCTTGTAAAACAATCCTCTGGCCCCATCATTGAGATCGGGCCAGGAAGCGGTGCCCTCACTCACCCGCTATCCCGCTTGGGGAGGCCAATAACGGCAGTTGAGGTAGACGCAAAACTAGCTGCCAAACTCACAAAAAAGACCGCCTCGGCGTCGGTCGAAGTGGTCCATGATGATTTCCTTAACTTCCCGTTACCCGCCACTCCCTGCGTCATTGTGGGAAACATTCCCTTTCACCTCACTACTGCCATTCTTCGAAAGTTGTTGCATGCGCCGGCATGGACTGACGCTGTACTCCTCATGCAGTGGGAAGTCGCTCGCCGCCGGGCCGGGGTAGGCGCAAGCACAATGATGACGGCTCAGTGGTCCCCATGGTTCACATTTCACCTTGGTTCCCGAGTACCAAGGTCTGCTTTCCGGCCACAGCCAAACGTTGACGGGGGGATCTTAGTGATCCGCCGGGTGGGTGACCCGAAGATCCCGATAGAGCAGCGCAAAGCCTTTCAGGCGATGGTGCACACCGTTTTCACCGCCCGGGGACGCGGGATAGGGGAAATTCTCCGAAGGGCAGGGTTGTTTTCATCACGTTCAGAGACACAATCATGGTTGCGCTCGCGAGGAATCGACCCCGCAACCCTACCTCCCAGATTGCGCACCAGCGACTGGATCGATCTCTTCTAGGTGACTGGTTTCTCTCCACCGCGCCATCGGCCCATTTCACAATCGGGAAGTAGTCAACGCCCTCCTCAACGGAAAAAACGAGGCCGGCGGCGGTAATCCCCCCACCACCAAAACCGAAATCCACCAGTAGTAGTGAACGACCCATGCTCGTCTACCGTGAGCCGCGTTATGACAGTGACGTGTTCTCGTCGGGCACAGTCATAGTTCCCGGCGTTGCCAGCGACAGGGTTCTACACCCGGCAGCGGGCCGATCAAAATCACCCGCACGGGGAACGACCCTGCTGGTGGTTTCGATTTTGATGAAAGCGAGGAGACATAGCCCCTCGCCAACTCCCCGTAGCTGGCGAACAGTAGCTCCTGGCGGTGGCGCTCGTTGGTGAGTTTGCGTGCCGCACCGAAAGCCTTATCGACTTCCTGGTCCAAGTTGTTGTGAGCCTTGAGCAGAATTGGGTCCATCGATAACGGGTTGTAGTGCTCCGCGAGTGACCGCCGGGGGTGCCGCTCGCGTGCCCGCAGCACCAACTGTCCAGCGTCGATGATTCGCTGCTGCGCCTTCTCATCTAGTTCACACAGAGCTGGTCCGCAGTTGTAGCTCCCGATGTACTCCGAAAAACGGAAAAAATAAATAGCGGGGATACATCAACCTTCCACTTTCCATTCTTCCGGCTCAGAGTATTGAGGGGTCTGGGACCGGGTCCGTAAACCCTTTATGTTTTCCGCGCACAGCGGTTTTTAGCGACGCGCCCTATAGGTTTTCCGCAGAACCTATATGTGTTTCTGTGCACCCCATATGTTGTCTGTTTTAGCGGTATTTCGTTGTTAATTCCGCACGCGCGCATCAAATGGTTAGTTATCGCCGACACTCCGTGGAGTTCAAGTTCAACGTAACCTAAGGCGCGCTAGTGTTAGTCGTATAACAACACGTGCTGCCATTTACCTTCGCATCTCGCTCGATACCCTGCTGTGGGGGTTACTCGTAGCGAAGCGAGCTGAGCATCCCGGTTTCCATGTGATAGGCGTTATGGCAGTGAAATGCCCACTCACCGGGGTTGTCAGCGATCAGGTCGGCGATCATGGTTTCACCGTGGCGGAGAAGGACGGTGTCCTTGCGTAGTCCGCCGCTGCCGGGCAGCGCCCACGTGTGGCCGTGGATGTGCATGGGGTGGGGCATCATGGTCCTGTTGCGCATGACCATCCGCAGGCGCTGGCCCTCCTGCACGGTCGCGGAGGAGGATTGGCCGTCGGTGAGAATGCTCCATTCATACGGCATCATCTGCCCGCCCAGGTCGATGCTGACTTCTCGGTCTGGTGTGTCCTCGGGTAGGAGTGCACGGTCTGCTGGCTTCAGGGAGGACAGGAGCAGTCCGGTGGACGACAACTCGGGGAAGTCGACATCGGGGTGGGGGCCTGGCCGCCGGCGGTGCGGATGACGGCGAAGGCGCGGTCGTCCTTACCCACCGCCAAAGCCGTGAGCGGGAAGATGCCGTCGCCGAGGATGACCTCGACGTCGACACGCTCGCCCATCGACAGGTAGATCGATTCGGTCTCCCGGGGCTGGACGGGGAAGCCGTCGGTGTGGGTGACGGTCATGCGGTGACCACCGAGGGCCACCTTGAAGATGGTGTCACCGCCGGAGTTGATAAACCGCAGGCGGGCCTTGTCGCCCGGGCGAGCCTCGAAGGTCCGGTGAGCACGGGGGATACGTCCGTTGATGAGGTAGTGCGGATACATCACATCGCCGACATCCCCGCCCAGTACCCGGTCCGGGGTGCCGTGCATCATCTGGCCGTGACCTCCCATTCCCATACCCCCGTTATGGTCGCCCGAACCCATTCCGGTGAGCTTGTCGAGCTCATCGTCGGGAGTGCCCTGAATGCCATCGACCCAGTCGTCGAGCACGATGGTCCACTCAACGTCCTGGTCTTCAGCGTCTTGCGGGTCACGGATGATCAGTGGGGCGTGGAGGCCGCGATCAAGCTGCAGGCCGGTGTGGGAATGGTAGAAGTAGGTGCCACCGTGGGGGACTTCAAAAACATAGGAGAAAGACGCGCCAGGTTCAATGGGGTCCTGGGTCATGCCGGGCACACCGTCGGCTGCGTTGTGGAGTGCGATGCCATGCCAGTGGATGGAGGTGCTCTCAGGCAGTTCGTTAGTGATATCGACCTGGAGGACGTCGCCGGCAGTGGCCTCAATGGCCGCATCCCCGGTGTCAGAGACGTATCCCCACGTCTTGGCTTCGATGCCGCCGATATCCAGGGAGAGGGGCCGGGCGGTCAGTGTCCGGCGCACCGTCGGCTCACCGAGCGCAGTGGGGGTGGGGCGAAGGGAGGAACCTGGTGCCGAGGCAGCGGGTCCAGGGGCGCTGGTGCAGGCGGCCACGGCCCCGGTGCCGGCGAGGACGAGCCCGCCGAGCAGAAACTGTCGTCGGGAAAACGCGTTCGTCATGATTTAACCTTTCTTGGTGCAAGATTTCAGTGACACGGGAGACAGGCGCAGGTGAGGATCCTGCTGAGCCATCACGTCAGGCGCAGGTCTGTGACACAGGTGGCACCGTCGTCGGTGGTGGAAAACTCCGTGGTGCCGGTACGCCCCTGGTAGCTGACCTCAATCAGGCCGGTGACATCATCGGGAAGCCAGAAGCCGACAAACCCGTTGTCGAAGGTGGTTGTCGCCTCGTCCACCAGCACCTCACCGGTCGCCTCATCGGTGATCGTGACCTGGATATCCTCATTGTCGAGTTCCCCCTGGCAGGTCGTGAGGCTGTGGTAGAAGCAGTCGTGGGTGGAGGTGAGATAGGGTGCGATCGAGACATACGTCTGATTGTCGGGAAGATCAACCACGACTTCCTGGTCATCGCTCGAGAGCAGCAGTTCATCGTTACGCACTGAGGCGATCAGATCCGTGGGACGCTCAGTGACCTTCTGCCGGTCGAGGTGATCAATAATCTCCACCGCGTCCATGCCGGCCAGGCCATGGGTAGTCAGGAATGTGTCCTGGGACACCGTCCCATCGGCGGTGGGTTCCGGGTCGGCGGCCGAACACCCCGTGAGGGCGAGGGCAAGGGCGGCGGCTGCGATCGCTGCTCGTTTCACGTCAATCTCCTTGGATCGTGGCTGGGCCATGAGAAGACACCGCCTCAAGGTCGATGCCATACCTTTATCTAGCACGGGTGCCTGACGGACTAGAATTCAAAAACCCTGCTCACAGTCTTATAACAGGGCGAAAAGGGGGGTGAATTCGGTGGGCTGGGTCACCACCGGAACACCACCCACAGCCGTGGGCTATGGCCTTCTACCCGCCCCGGGTATGCGGTGCAGACAGTGAAATCCCTGGTGGCGCCTGCTGAACCGACCAGGGGAGGCGATGCCGCCGGCCCGGGGCGGGGCACAGGGGTGACGGCGGTCGAAGGGTGATGTTTGAAGATTTGATGAAGATTCCCCGCCGGGCACTGAGCGAGGATGGTATTCCCCCCTGACCGGAGCGATACTGGGGTCTATGGCTGACCACACACCGACCACCGCCACGCCCCCGGGGCGGGTGCTGGTCGTCGATGATGAACAACCCCTGGCTCAGATGGTGGCCTCCTACCTCATCCGGGCCGGCTTCGATACCCGCCAGGCGCACACCGGCACCCAGGCCGTGGACGAGTCCCGTCGCTTTTCCCCCGATGTCGTGGTGCTGGATCTGGGACTGCCCCAACTCGACGGCCTGGAGGTGTGCCGACGGATCCGCACCTTCTCGGACTGCTACATCCTCATGCTCACCGCGCGTGGCAGCGAGGACGACAAGATCAGCGGTTTGACCCTGGGGGCGGATGACTACATCACCAAACCTTTTAGCATCCGGGAACTGGTGACCCGGGTGCATGCGGTGCTGCGCCGTCCACGCACCAGCACCACCCCACCGCAGGTGACCACCCCCTTGATCGTTGGTGACCTCATCCTTGACCCCGTCGCCCATGAGGTACGGGTGGGGGAGACGACCGTGGAGCTCACCCGCACGGAGTTCGAGCTGCTGGTTGCCCTGGCCCTGCGCCCCGGCCAGGTGCTGACCCGCCACGACCTGGTCACCGAGGTCTGGGACACCACCTGGGTCGGTGATGAACGCATCGTCGATGTCCACATCGGCAACTTGCGTCGCAAGCTCGGCACCGACACCCAGGGCCGGGGGTTTATCGACACCGTGCGTGGCGTGGGCTACCGGGTGGGGCAGCCATGAATCACGGACCCGGCCTGACCTTCCGCTTCCTGGCCGCCCAGGTGTTGGTCGTGGTGATTAGCCTGCTGGTGGCCGCGGCCGTGGCCACGATGGTGGGCCCGACCCTGTTCCACGATCATATGTTGATGACCGGCCGGGAGGACCCTTCGCTGGAGCTGTTCCATGCCGAGCAGGCCTACCGGGGCGCCAACCTGATCACCCTGGCCGTCGCCCTACCCACCGCCTTGATCAGTGCCCTGCTGGCCAGCCTGTGGTTATCGCGTCGTCTGCGCACCCCCCTGCAGGATCTCACCCGCGCCGCTACCAGCCTAACGGCCGGCAACTCCCGTATCCGCGTGCCCGCCGGAAAAGCAGGCCCCGAGGTCACCACCCTGGCGCATGCCTTCAACACCATGGCCGACCGGCTGGAACACACCGAACAGGTCCGCCGCCAGATGCTCTCTGATCTGGCCCACGAAATGGGCACCCCCTTATCGGTGCTCACGGTCTACCTCGATGGTCTCCAGGACGGGGTCGTGGACTGGAATAATGCCACCCACACGATCATGGCTGACCAACTCACCCGCCTGACCCGGTTGATGGAAGACATCGACGATGTCTCCCGGGCCCAGGAACACCGGATCGATTTGGACCTGGCGGAGGAAGGGCTCGGGGATCTGCTCCATACCGCCGCTGCTGCCGCGGGGGAAGCTTATGCTGACAAAGGCGTCGATTTACAGGTCGAGACCATTACAGAAACCGCCCGGGTGCTCGTGGACCGGCAACGCTTCGGCCAGGTAATGAGCAATCTCCTGTCGAACGCGCTACGGCACACCCCGGCCGGCGGGCAGGTCCGGATTAGCGTCCACCGACAGGGGGCGTCCACCGCGCTCATCCACGTCGCCGATGACGGCGAGGGCATCCCACCTGACCAGCTCGGACACATCTTCGAACGCTTCTACCGGGGAGATGCCGCCCGCAGCCGGGACGCCGCCGGGGCCGGTATCGGTCTGACCATCTCCAAGGCATTGATCGAGGCCCACGGCGGCACTCTCACAGCCACCTCCCCCGGACCCGGTTGCGGAGCGGTGTTTGCCCTCCGCCTCCCGCTGTCCCCTCCCGACAGTGAGGAGGCTGCTCGGTGACCACACCCTGCCCCGCGTGAGGGCCGCGCCCTCCACCCTTGAAAATATACCCCCGGGGGGTATGCTGAAAATATACCCCCTGGGGGTATACGCTAGAGAGCGGCATCGCCGAACCCCACCGAACCGAAGGAGCTTTCCTATGATCACCTCCCCGCCCCGCCTCTTGCCGATGGACTCCCACGGCTGCAGCTGTTGCGGACCTGCCTCACGTGCCGACACCGCCTCCATCCCTGCCGCCAGCGACTCGTCAGCAGGAGGATCCTCCCCGAGCTACCAGGTCACCGGCCTGACCTGCGGGCACTGCGTGAAAAGCGTGACCCAGGCCCTTCAGGCCCTCCCCCAGGTCGACGACGTCCAGATTGATCTCGCTGCTGGTGGTGTTTCTACCGTCACGGTCACCGGTGTCGTACCTCCGGAGATGGTTCGCCGGGCCATCGAAGAGGCCGGCTACACCGTCTTATCCTGATCAGTTTTACCCATCATCTCGACCCCGACCGGGTTGAGCGAAAGGAACGTCATGAGCACTCCCCACCATTCCGGTGATCACCATGGTGATCACCCCGCTCCGGAAACAGACCACACCCACCACCCGCATCATGCCAGCCACGAACACCACGCAGATGCCGACACCCACGGCCAGGCGATGCCCCACGATCACCCGCACTCCGCCATGGACGACGACCACCACGTTCATAGTCACGGCGAACACGCCGGACACAGCACCGCAATGTTTCGGGAACGCTTCTGGTGGTCGCTGATTCTGTCCATTCCCGTCGTTATTTTCAGCCCCATGGTCGCCCAGCTGCTCGGCTACCATCTCCCGGCATTCCCCGGATCCACCTGGATCCCCCCGGTGCTGGGCACGATCATCTTCGTCTACGGCGGAACGCCTTTCCTCAAGGGCGGATGGAACGAACTGAAATCCCGCCAACCCGGGATGATGCTCCTGATCGCCATGGCCATCACCGTGGCGTTTGTCGCCTCCTGGGTCACCACTCTGGGGCTGGGCGGTTTTGACCTGGACTTCTGGTGGGAGCTGGCTCTGCTGGTGACCATCATGCTGCTGGGCCATTGGCTGGAGATGCGCGCTCTCGGGGCCGCGTCCTCCGCGCTTGACGCGCTGGCTGCCCTGCTGCCGGATGAGGCCGAGAAAGTCATCGACGGGACCACCCGCACCGTGGCCATCTCCGAGCTGGCCGTCGACGACGTCGTGCTGGTGAGGGCCGGTGCCCGGGTGCCGGCCGACGGAACCATCCTCGACGGAGCCGCCGAATTCGATGAGGCGATGATCACCGGCGAATCCCGTCCCGTCTTCCGCGACACCGGTGACAAGGTGGTCGCCGGTACTGTGGCCACCGACAACACCGTCCGCATCCGGGTGGAGGCTACCGGCGGGGACACCGCCCTGGCCGGGATCCAACGCTTGGTTGCCGACGCCCAGGAGTCCTCCTCCCGGGCCCAGGCCCTGGCGGATCGGGCGGCGGCGTTATTGTTCTGGTTCGCGCTGATCTCCGCTCTGATCACCGCGGTGGTGTGGACCATCATCGGCAGCCCGGACGATGCCGTGGCGCGCACGGTCACGGTACTGGTCATCGCCTGCCCGCACGCCCTGGGCCTGGCGATTCCGCTGGTTATTGCGATCTCCACCGAGCGGGCCGCGAAATCCGGAGTGCTCATCAAGGACCGGATGGCGCTCGAGCGGATGCGCACCATCGACGTGATGCTCTTCGACAAAACCGGCACCTTGACCGAGGGAGCGCACGCGGTCACCGGTGTCGCGGCAGCTGGCGGCGTCACCGAGGGCGAGCTGCTGGCCCTGGCCGCCGCCGCGGAGGCCGACAGCGAGCACCCCGTGGCCCGCGCCATCGTGGCGGCCGCGGCCGCCCATCCCGAGGCCTCCCGTCGGCAAATCCGTGCAACTGGTTTCAGCGCCGCTTCCGGCCGGGGGGTCCGGGCCACTGTCGATGGCGCTGAGATCCTCGTGGGCGGGCCGAACATGCTGCGCGAGTTCAACCTCACCACCCCGGCCGAGCTCACCGACACCACCAGCGCCTGGACCGGGCGTGGGGCCGGTGTGCTCCATATTGTCCGCGACGGTCAGATCATCGGTGCGGTGGCCGTCGAGGACAAGATCCGCCCCGAATCCCACGCCGCCGTGAAAGCCCTGCAGGACCGCGGGGTGAAAGTCGCGATGATCACCGGTGACGCGCAGCAGGTGGCCCAGGCGGTTGGCCAGGACCTGGGGATCGATGAGGTCTTCGCCGAGGTCCTGCCCCAGGACAAGGACACCAAGGTCACCCAGTTACAGGAGCGTGGCCTGAGCGTGGCCATGGTCGGCGACGGTGTCAACGACGCCCCCGCTCTGACCCGCGCGGAGGTCGGTATCGCCATCGGTGCCGGCACGGATGTGGCCATGGAATCTGCCGGGGTGGTCCTAGCCAGTGATGACCCGCGGGCAGTGCTGTCGATGATTGAGCTGTCCCAGGCCAGCTACCGCAAGATGATCCAGAACCTGGTCTGGTCCTCTGGCTACAACATCCTTGCCGTGCCGCTGGCCGCCGGAGTGCTCGCCTCGATCGGGTTCGTGCTGTCCCCGGCCGTGGGCGCGATCTTGATGTCTGCCTCGACCATCGTGGTGGCCCTGAACGCCCAGCTGTTGCGCCGGATTGATCTGGACCCGGCCCACCTGGCTCCCACCAGTCCGAAGGAGTAACACACCACGCCTATTCCGAAATCCACCGCCGTCCACTGATCCATCACTTCTCTCCACTGACCCCATATGACCCTGAAAGGGCTCCACCATAAAGCGCACCCTTGTTCTTTCCGCTCTCGCCGTAGCCTCCATCCTGGCGCTGGCCGCCTGCGGTGAGGCCACCGACTCAGGCAACACCGACGCCACCACCTCGGCACCAGCACTGTGACGACTACCGCTGAGACGACCGAGACCACCAGGGCGGCGACTGAGGAGGACGGGGAGATCTCCGCCGATCACAACGACGCGGACATCATGTTTGCCCAGATGATGATCCCCCATCACAAGCAGGCCGTGGAAATGAGTGAGATGCTCCTGGCCAAGGAGGGCATCCCCGCCCAGGTCGTGGAGTTTGCCCAGGGGGTTATTGACGCCCAGGGACCGGAGATTGACCGGATGAACGCCATGCTCGAGGCCTGGGGCCAGCAGCCGGTCACCGACTCTGGGGCATGGGGACCATGGATGAGATAGGTGGAATGGATCACGGCGAGATGGGTGGCATGAGCGGGATGATGAGCCAGGAGGACATGACAGCCCTTGAGGAAGCCCAGGGCACCGGCGCCGCCCGCCTTTACCTGGAGCGGATGACCGCCCACCACGAAGGTGCGGTCGACATGGACCGTGACGAGGTGGCTGACGGCCAGAATCCCCATGCAACCACCCTGGCCGAACAAATTATCAACGACCAGGAGGCCGAGATCGCCCAGATGCAGCAAATGCTCACTGACCTATGACAGGTCCCCGTCTTTTTCTGATCCCGAGGACAGGAATCTGAAAAAGAGGGATAACCGTGACGATTGCCACCTGCTGCGGGCGATGGGTCGTTGTCACCGCAGCGGGTGCACCGGGGTGGATGCTTCTACTCCCTCTGGTCGCACCACTGAGGAAAGGGGAAAGCCCCTGTGTCCAGACCCTTGGAGGACTACGCATTATTGTCCGATACTCACACGGCCGCCCTGGTCTGCCGGCAGGGCAGCATTAATGTTGGGGGTGTCCTCCGAGTAGTGGACACGGCGTTGGTGTCAGTTAGGCAACGAGGCCTACGGTAGCAGCCGTCGTCGCGGTCTCGAAGGTTGTACTGCGATCCTAGCTATCGCTTTTTACTTCTTGTATCTACTCAATCTCTAGCAGCTTCTACTGTATGTCCATAGGGTAAAGTGTATCTAGCAACGACACGTCGTGGAGTTCAAGTTTAACGTGTAGCGTTATTGACGCTTCGCGTTATGGGGGATAGGGTGAAGCATGATCCAGTCGTTCGCCAACAAGGACACTGAGCGTTTGTGGAATCGAGAGCGTGTGCCCTCGATTGATCCCCGCATTCACTCAGTGGCGCTGCGTAAACTGCGCCAGCTTGGCTATGCACAGAGCCTTCAAGAGTTGCGGATTCCTCCGGGAAACCGTCTCGAGGCATTGAAAGACGATCGTCAGGGTCAGCACAGTATTCGAATCAACAACCAGTGGCGGATCTGTTTTCGGTGGTCCGCCGCAGGGCCAGAGGAGGTTGAGATCGTTGACTACCACTGACAAGCTCCCTCCGGTTCACCCCGGCGAGATCCTCATGGAGGATTTTCTCAAGGAGATGGGGATTACGCAGCACAAGCTTGCTGTTTCTATCGGCGTTCCCCCTCGTCGGATCAATGAGATCGTTCATGGAAAGCGCGCTGTTACCGCGGACACGGCCCTTCGTTTGGCGAAGTTTTTCGGGATGAGCCCCCAGTTCTGGCTCGGGTTACAGACCCAGTACGACTTGGATGTGGCCGAGGATAAAATCCTCACCGAGATTGAGCAGATTCAGCCGGTCCAAGCTGCCTCGGCATAGAACTGCGATCGCCACGGACAAGGTCGATCCGCCCAGGCGCGACTGCGCTGAGCTTAGGAGAACTCTGTTCTAGAATTCCGTTGCAATACCTGTCAGAAGCTATTCACTGGGAGATGGGCATGCTCGGAATGGTCGACTACCTGACGGGCATCGTCGACGACGAACAGGCCGCCCTCCAATTGGATATGTGACTACCACAAGCGAAGGAGCCCTAATGCGCGACACCGAAAGCCTCATCGCCGTCGACGATCCGGCCTGGCCCCACCTTCAGAAGGCGTTAGCTGAATCTGAGGCTATCGCGCTGTCCGTCGCCTCAGAGCAAGGGCAGCGTTCGCTGTGGGAGTTGCAGGTCACTGCCGCGTCGATGATGGGAGCCGTCGCGCTGCACACCGGCGGTATCGTCGCGGAGCACGGCTGGGTTCGTCTGTACGGCGGCGGTAGTGAGAGCCTGCCTAGCATCGCTGAAACAAACGGGCTGGGAGGCTCCGTTTCGGCACCGCCTGGTGCGCTCATCGTCGGACATGACGTCCTCGGTGGCCTATTCGCCATTGACGGCGGCGCGCTGGGTGTCTCGCCCGGCGAAGTCTGCTACTTCGGGCCGGACACCCTCACATGGGACGGGCTCGGTGGAGGCTACTCGGCGTTCCTTATGGCTGCGCTGGGCGGCGGACTGGGGGTGGTTTTCGAGGGGCTGCGCTGGCCTGGCTGGCAAGACGAGGTGGCGCCGTTGGCGCTGTCACAGGGCATTTCCCTCTATCCTCCGCCGTCTACCGTCGAGGGCAGAGACGTGAGCAAGGTGTCGAGGTCGGTTGTCAGCATCCGGGAGTTGCTGGGCACTAAGTGACGCGAGGGTGGTGAAGGATATGGGGCCAACTCCCTTGGTCAGGGTGAAGGGAAACTTAAAACTAGCCTGTTACCAATGAGCGAGTGTGATGTTGTAGCCCACTCGCCCATCTCCAGCAGTTCGCCGTTCAGCAAGAATCAGGAATTCTGCGCTGGATTCAATGGCTGAGGCTACATCCTTGTAGACCGAGTTACGTGCAGTTAGACGGAATACCTTTCGCCCCTCCGCTGAGGAAGCAAGAATGTGGGGCTTCGCGGATGATCCCTTGGGGACAGGGAGAAACTCCAATCTTGCATTTTCGAAGACCCAACTACTTCTTCCAGTGAGCTGTTCGAAGTCCTGCTCGTCCCATTCGTTAAATTGAATCCTTTGTGCACTCTTGGGAACTTTGCTGTTTACCTCATAGTTCTCAATTAATTGTCTAGTAGTGCTTCGGCTGGTTGGAAGGTGAAGAGTTAGAGCGCGGATATTGCCATAATCAGGTAATTGGCGGCCGACCGTTGCGGTAGCCAAAAGCCGGATTCCTTTGTCGTAAGCGAGCCGAACGTCGTTCCGATAGTCGAAAACCACGCCGACTGGCCGGCCCTTGTGGAGCAGGCAAACCGCCGCGTCTTTATGGGTATCCACCGCCGACCCTGACTTTTTACTCAACAGAGTTGCTTCGCCAGGGAAGAATTCAACCTGAATAGTGTCGCCGCGTTTGGCGGTGGAGAAAGGTGAGTCATCGTAAACATAGAGCGTGCGGTCGAACCCGCCGGGTAACTCCAGAATCTTAGTTTGTGGTTTGGCGGGCCATGGTTTCAGGAAGTTACCATTTTTGCGTGCAGGTTCGCGTTTCTGCGGCTTCGGCTTGGCTTGTTGCAGGCCGAGCAATTTAGATAGGAATCCCATTTTTCACCTCGGAGTAACCAGCAGCTTTCCAGGTACATGATCTCATGAACTCTGGATGCATCTGCCGAAAACTTGATGGGAATATAGCGGCATACCCCTTAGTCGAGGATCTCTGGCTTGTAGTCCGAGTTCTCGACCGTCACCGCCGTCGGGGGAGCGGATGGGTCCGTCGCGAAGGTCATGTTATCCCTGTGCGCGATGGCGCGGATCTTACGCCCGACCATAGAGTCCCAGTTCATTTCATTCGGCATACTGCTGCTGCCAACGATGGCCCATTCGGGAGTCTGGGTGCCAATGCCCGCCCCCAACTTCGCCGTCACGGGCTTCTTCGGGTCGAGCTTGATCGCGTAGTAGACCACGCTATCGTCCACGATGTCCGCCACACGTGCGAAGTCCTCCGGTGGGGTCATGTCGCTGAAACGCACCTTCATCAGCTCGCCCTCCAGGGCTGCTTCATTCGGAGCGAGCTCGACCTTATCGGGCTTCGGAGTGCTTGGTGCCGTGGGATTGGGGCGCTTTTTGGCCTTGTTATCTGTGTTATCTGCGGCCTCATCATCTTGCCCTTCTTCCGAAGTGTCTCCTTGTCCTTCGGCGGCGGAAGTTTCGCCAGACTCCTTCGAAGACTGAGCCGCGCTCTGCTCAGGTGGATTCTCATCATCCGAACAGGCTGCAAGCGAGAGGGCCGTCAATGCGGCAACGGAGAGTGCAACAAGGCGATTTCGCATGAGGTTAAGCGTACAACGTCGCCGGGGATTGTCCCCGCCGAACTAAGGAATTGGGGGCTCGTTGCGACGGTCTATCCCGACACGATCGCGCGCGCCATGCGGTGCAGTGTTGCCGTCGCCTGTTCTAGGTCTTCGGGGGTTTTTGCCATTTCTGACGCCCTCACCACCGCCGCATTCAGCAATCCAATATCGATGGAGGAAACGCCGGGGCAGAAGCTATCCACGATCTCCTTAAAACCAGCGTGTGATTTCTGCACCTTTTCCTCGGCGAACGCTTCCGGGAAGTGCTGGGCGGCGGCCATTAGGGGGCCGTGGGAGCCGTGAACGAAGAGATCGAGCATCGCGTCCACATAGGCGCAGATGCGCTCTTCGTGCTCTGGCGGAGCGGCCTTGACCTTGTCTTCCAGCTGGTCATGCCAGGTTTCGCTGTTAAGTACCAGCAGTTGAACCATCAGATCATGTTGGGAGGAGACGTAGCGGTAGACGCTGGGGCGGGCTAGGCCAACCTCGGCTGCCACCTCTGCCAGTGAGGGAACCTTGCCGCCGCCAGCAACGATCAGCCGCTCGGCGGCCTCCAGCACCGCGCGGTGCTGAACCGCGCGGTGCTCCGCTACTGTCGTCTCCGTGATCTTCGGCATGGTTCCCTAGTTTACTACCCGCTTTTCGGCCTGCGTACAGGCCTATTTGGGTGCCTAGATGGAGGAAGCGCTCAGGCGTCCGTCGACCAGCAACACCTGTGGGTCGCCGACGAGAGCTCGGGCGATGCCCACCCGCTGACGTTCGCCACCCGACAGACTTCCTGGGCGGTGCTTAGCTCGGGGCGTCATACCAACCTTCTCCAACAGCTCCGCACCAGAGTAACGACCGTGCCTACCCATAACGCGCGCGGCGAGCTCCAGTTGTTCCTCGGCGGTGAGGGCGCCCGGCAGGCTGTCGGAGGCCGGGTTGGTTAGCGCTCCAGCAACGGCCAGCAGTGTGGACTTACCGGAACCGGAGGGGCCGACGAGGGCGACGAACTCTCCGGGCTCGACGGTCAGGTTCACCTTGTCCACGCGGTGATCTGGGAATCACCATCGGTGTAGGTCACCGTAACGTTTTTAAGTCCAGTCTGTGAGGCCGGAGATGATGACGACCAGCAAGGACATGAGTGCCAACACGACGCTCATGAGAAGGAAACGGGTGCGCGCAAAAAGCATTTCGCACAAGGCTAAAAACATGATGAAAATTCCTGGGGTTGGGGTTGGGGAGGTGAGCGGTTGATCAGTCGCTACGCAGACTTGAGCAACAATGTGTTGCCACGATGAAAACAGAGTGTTTCTAACGTTCTATTGAAGGCACCCAGACATCTTTGCGCTATTTTGTGGTTACGTTGGTGAGTAAGGAGGCCTGCTATGGCGAGCTTGAGTGCCCACGAGTTCAACCAGGATGTGAGTTACGCGAAAAGGAAGGCCAGTGAGGGGCCCGTTGTGATTACAGATCGAGGTGAGCCAGCCTTCGTATTGCTATCCATTGATGACTACCGGAAGATCTCTGGCTCGAATGAAGGCTGGGCTTCGCGGTTGCAAATGGAAGAGGACATTGACCTCGAGGACGAAAGGATGGACTTCGAACCGCGAGGGTGCAATATTTGAACCCCTGGGAGCTCTAGTCCACTAGCGCTAAACCGCCAGCCCACGGTTGCGCCGCCATTGGCGGTACGCCAGCGCCGTTGCCGTTCCCGCGTACAGCATGCCCGTCACCACCAGCACCGCGTGCAGACCCACCTGGACATACATCCAACCGCCTAGCAGTGCCCCGCAGGCAAGTGACATCCACAGCGCGAAATAGCGCAGCCAATCCATGTGCGGGCCGCCGAAGAGCGCGGCCACGAATCGCTGAGACATTTTCACCAGCGTGCCGGTCATGTACGTCAGGGAAATACTCACTTCGCCGTCGCGCTCGAAAGTGGAATTCATAGCGCCCACGGTGAACGACAGGCTGTACACCGCCCACTGCTCGTGCCCGGTCAGTACCATTACTGAGGCAATTGTCGAGGTGGCGCAGATGAACAGCAGAATCGCCTCGCGCGTTCGCGTCCGTGGCAAGTACCGCTGCCCCAGCTGACTGATCAGCGCCCCAATCCCCACGCCGACGAGGAATAGCACCATCACTCCGCCCGCAGTGGCTGCGACCTCCCATTTCCCAGCATTCACTGCCGCTGTCAGGCGCGTGGTGTTACCCGACATAAAAGATAGGAAGTACCCGCCCAGATACAAAAAGCCCAGCGTATCTACGAACCCTGCAATGGAGGATAAGTAGATAGCCAGTGCGTGTTCTCCGGTGCGGTAGCCTTTCATGGCGCAATCGTAGCAACCATGGTGCAGTCCGGCGCCTCGTCGTCCCGGTTAGCTGCGTCAGCTAGTCATCCCAACTGGGGTCTGTGATTCCCTCCTGCTGCGCCCGGTACTCCACCAGCGAAAGCAGGTAGTCCTGTGCGCCCTGGTACGCCTCGGCAAAACGCTCGTCGTCTACGTACATCCGCGCCAGTATCAACTGCCGCGAGGTCGTAACCTCGTACCACTGGTTGATCGTGGCACGGTGCCGCTCCACGAGTTCTTGTGCTTCCTCGCTATTGGGTGTGACGCCACCGTCTCGGGCGGCTACCAAATCCGCCACGAAGCGGTCGTGGTTGGCCTTAACCTCCTGGAAGTCGCCGTCACTCATAGAGGCCAGCTTTTCCTGAGACTGCTGGTATTCAGGGGTGTCGCCCCAACGTTCGCGAGCTTCCTCCTGGTAGGCAGGCATTTTCTCGCCGAAGTACTGCTTGATCTTGTCCATCTGTTCCATGGTGTATCCCTCCACTCGGGTTGTTGTTATCAAATCCTCGACCGCACGCAATTGGCTCTCCACCTCTTCGCGCTTGCGCGCCAAGGCTTCCCGGTGGGCGCGGAGGGCGCGGTCGAGGGCTGCATCGGAAGGCGCCTCGATGAGGGCGGGGATCTCCGCCAGCTTGAAGCCCATGTTCCGGTACAGCACAATGGCCGCGCCGATGCGCAGATCATCCTCGGTATAGAGGCGGTAGTCGCCCAATGTGCGCCACTGTGGGCTGAGCAGCCCAATGGAATCCCAATGGCGCAACGCTTTGGGCGTCACTCCCAAAAAATCTGCAGCATCACCAATCGTGTATTCGGTCATGGGCTACATCCTTTCGGTTGCCGCAACGGCAAGGTCAAGCGAAGTGGTCAAGTGGCAAGGCCAAGCGGTGAGGTTGTTATGAATTCATCTTTAGGCAACCTCGCGCTTACCTGCGGCCGATAGCTTGTGGAAGTTCAATTCTCGCAGGAAAAGGAACTCAATTACCTTGTCTAGTAATTCATCTAAAAAATCGCAGCAGCTGGAAGGCCAGAATGCGTCCAAGCAGTTCAATGTGAATCGCCGTAACTTCTTGGCAGGAACGGGGGCGCTGGGCGTCACCGCTGCACTTGCCCCGGCTGCGCAGGCACAGGGGTGGAACTCGTCGGCAGGCTCGCTGGCAGGATCCAGTTTCGGCCCGGGGCGCGGAAACGGCGGTAACGGCGGCGACAACAACGGCGGCAACGGCGCAGACATGCCGCTGAAGTTCAACGGCGACGGCAAGTTCAAGATCGTCCAGTTCAACGACACTCAAGACGATCACCTCACTGATCGTCGCACCATCGAGTTCATGGGCAAGGTGTTGGATCAGGAAAAGCCGGACTTTGCGCTGATCAACGGCGACGTGATCTCCTCTGGGCCCAAGACCACCGAGCAGGCATTCCAGGCGGTAAACAACGTGGTGCTGCCGATGGAATCCCGCAAGATCCCGTGGGCCATCACCTTCGGTAACCACGACGAAGACTCGATGGAAGACGGCACCCAAGCCAACGAGGTCGCGCTGCTGAATTTCGTGCGCAAGTACAAGTACAACCTCAACGTCGCTGACGATCCGATTCACGGCGAATCCAACGTATCGCTGCTGGTTCAGGGCAACGCAAACTCGAACCCGGCATTCGCCATCTGGCTGCTGGATTCTGGCAACTATATCGGCGAGGAACTGGCGGGGCAGGAGACGAAGGAGATCCCCGGCTACGACTACATCCACAGCGACCAGATCCAGTGGTACCGCGATACTTCCCGGAGCTATGAGGAGCGCTACGGAAAGAAGATCCCGGGCCTGATGTACTTCCACATCCCGACCTACGAGCACCGCGATATGTGGTTCGGTGGGCCGTACCACAACGGTCCCATCAAGCATGGCGAGGCGAAGAAGCGCCACAGCATCGAAGGCGTGAAGAACGAGGACGTCTATGTCGGTGCCTTCAACCCCGGCATCTACACTGCTGTCCGCGAGCGCGGCGATGTGCTGGGCATCTACTGCGGCCACGACCACATCAACTCGTTTAACGGCAACTACTTCGGCGTAGAGCTGGGCTACTGCCCGGGCACCGGCTTCGGCCCCTATGGGTTGAAAGACGGCACCTGGTCCATGCACACCCTGCGTGGCGCCCGAGTGTTCGAGCTGGACGAGGCCGACGAGCGCGTCTACAAGTCCACCCGCCTTGTCTTCGCCAAGGAGCTGGGGCTGGATATGAACCCGAAGAAGCAGCCGCTGGACAAGCCGGCCGACCTGCCGGAGTACGTGTCCTTCAAGTAGCGCACCGCCGAGTTGCGCACCGCCGAGTTGTGCACCGCCGGGCAACGCGACGCACCGGTGGTCTCGGTGCAGCCAGTTAGGATGGGGGACAATGTCCGTCAATTCCCCTGAGAACATCCTGCTGAACCTGCCCGCTGAGCAGTGCGCCACCATCCGCGGGATCTTCGACGAGCTAGCAGCCCGCGGATTCCCGCCGCAGCGGCAGACCCCGCACATCACGGTCACGTTCTCCCCGAACATGGCCCCGCACGTCGTGGAGCGTGCCCGCGAGATCCTGCCTTCCGCCGTCCCCTCGGAGCTCAGTCGCCGGGGCGTGGTCGTCTTTGGCACAGGCAAGAAGCAGACCGTGGCGTGGCTGCTCGAAGCCACGGACGAGCTGGAAAACGTCGCCCGCGAACTCAGCGCGCTGAATCCCGATGGTCGCGGTCCGCGCTGGGTGCCGCACCTCACGGTCGGCTTAAGGCTGCCGCGGGATATTGTTCCTTCTTATATTGACGCCCTGTCTCAGATCACACCGCGCGAGCTCAAGTCCATCACCGCAGCTGAGGCGGCGTATTGGAGGCCCAGTGTGGGGGAGCGCGTGGTGCTTTCCTGATGCCTGATTGCGGGCTGGATGCGTAGGGGCGTCACGAAGAAAGAACACAGAAAAAGTGACCCCTGCCTCACCGGGGCTGCAGATGTTTGGTAACGTGCTCCGCGGCATTAAATATAGAAACAATTAAATGAAGAAGGTGTCCCTAACGTCCGCACCAACGAAAGAGCCGGTTGTAACACCGGCTTTCGTCTTTGCATGGTTAGTCAACTTCGCCCAGTTCATGATCTTCTACGTCCTCGTGACGACCATGGCGGGCTACGCAGTCAAGGAATTCGCAGCCAATAACGCGAGCGCAGGTCTGGCCTCCAGCGCCTTCGTTATCGGCGCAACAGGGGCGCGTGTGTTCTCGGGCTTCCTAGTCGATGCGGTGGGGCGGCGGCGAGTGCTTTTCACAGCGCTGGTGCTGATCATCGTGACCTGTGCTTTTTACATTCCCGCACATTCGCTGGGGCTATTGATTACCGTGCGCATCATCCACGGCATTGGGTACGCCTTCGCTAGCACCGCAGTGATGGCCGTCGCGCAGTCCGTGATTCCCAGCTCACGGCGCGCGGAAGGAACCGGCTACTTTGCGCTGGGTACCACCCTGGCCACCGCGATTGGGCCAGCACTGGGCCTGTGGCTGGTCGGTTCCGTCGGTTACACCACTATGTTCCAGGTCGTCATCGGAATGTCCATCGTGGCATTCCTGCTTTCCTTGCTGGTGCGTTCCCCAGAGGCTCATGGGCACAGTGAACATGCGCACCCGCACCGCCCGACCTTCAACCTTTCCGCCATCGTCCATCCGAAGGTCGCACCCATCGGCTTCTTTATGCTGCTGGTCGGTATCTGCTACGCAGGCGTGATCACCTACTTAAACGGCTATTCCGAGGACAACAACCTGGTCACCGGCGCGAAGTACTTCTTCTTGGCTTATGCGTTGGTCACGCTCGTGATGCGTTTCGTGCTGGGAAAAATCCAGGATCAGAAGGGCGACAACATCGTTATCTACCTGGGGCTGGTCACTTTCGCTATCGCGCTGGTTGTCCTCGCATTCTCTACCCAGGACTGGATGGTGATTCTGGCAGGTGCGCTAACCGGCTTGGGCTACGGTTCACTTATGCCGGCGGCGCAGGCGATCTCCGTCAAGGCTGTTGAGCCACATCAGATGGGTGCAGGGATCTCCACGCTCTTTTTGCTGCTGGACGTCGGCGTGGGCTTCGGTCCGATCCTGCTGGGCATGATCGTTTCGGCCACTAGCTACCAGGTGATGTACACGATGTTGGCCGGGCTGGTTGTCATCAGTGCTGCCGTGTACTTCCTTGTTCACGGCCGGAAGGTTAGCTAGAGTTCGCAGGAGTTCAAACCTTCCCCTTTGCAACGGTCTTTACGCGAAGGGGATCTGCCGAAAGGACCCCACCGCATGCTGCACGCCGTGAGTTTCGCGTTGGCCGATTCTGTCAACGTTCTACTCATCGGAGTGCTTTTCGCTATCGCGGTGATGCATCCTAAGCCACGGCGCTACGCGACTATCGCCGCGGTGTTGGTGGCGGGGGACTGGTGCGGAGTGTTCTTGCTCTCGCTGGTCACATTGCTGCTTTTCAACGGCATTGAGGATGCGGTGCAGGCGGCCTTGGCCTCGCCGATCTTCGGCCTGGTGCTGATTGCTATTGGCCTTCTTAGTATCTTTTTGACGCTACGAGGCGGCGACCCTGCTCCGATGATCAATCGCCTGGCCCGCCCCCTTCGCAGAGCGTCGTTGGGCACCTTTCTTTCCGGCATGGTTCTAGGGCTGGTGCAGTCCGCGACATCGGCGCCCTTCTTCGCTGGCTTGGCTTATCTGAGCACCGTGGAGATCAGCGCGGCGGGAAAGTACTTGACCGTGTTTCTATATGCCAGCCTCGCGCTGAGCTTGCCGGCGTTGTCTGCGCTGGCGTTAGGAATAGTGCTGCGCAAGCCCGAAAGCGGGCTGGCGGTATTCATTGACGGGTTGCGCCACCGCAAGGAACAGATGGTGGCACTGGCGGGCTATGTAGTGGCGGCGATGCTGATCGTCCTGGGACTGCTGAGCATCTTCTAGCAGGGGCTAGGCCTCGCTATTTAGGCCTCGTCATTTAGGCTTCGCCCAGGAATTCCATCCACGTATCCCACTCGCGCTTGGTCTGCGCCAATCCGTCGTTCCAGGATTGCTCCAGCCGATCCATTCGTCGCTCTGTGTTGCTCACCTGCATTTTCTCCGGATAGAACACTAGCGCCTGGCCCTTGGATTCCAGTTCCGTAATCTTGTCGGAGGCCAGATTGTACTTCGGCGGGCGGTCGATCATCGCCTGGGCGACGGCGGGGCGCTTGCGTAGCAGGGCGCGTACCAGGTGTGGGCTGCGCAGAGCCGGGCGGACGTAGCCCTTTGGCTTGGTACGCAGTACCAGGAACTTCTCAAAGCCATCCTCGATAGCTGCGTCGATCAGCAGGCCACCGGAAGAACCCAGCGCACCGTCGACATAGTCCACCCCGTCGATGGTGGGGACGGGCATGAGACCCGGCAGAGTCGAGCTGGCGCGCACTTTACGCATGAGATCCGGAAGATCCTTGATGTCCTCGCGGCGCCAGTAGACCGTCTCGCCGTTATCCGCGCGGGTCGCGCCGATGCACACCTGGGACGTGGAGCGCTGGAAGGTTTCCCAGTCGAAGGGCAGATCGTTGCCGGGGGCGCCCGCAGTCTCGTAGATGTACTCCGCGTTGAAGTAGCCAGTGCCGCGCACCAATGACTTCATTCCGCCGGTCTTAGGATGGCCACCAAATTCCACGAAGGATTCGCGGGCGCGCTTCCTGTCCCCGGAGAGGAAGTTCACGGTGTGTGAGGCTCCTGCACTGATGCCGCCGACCCAGCCGAAGTGGATGTTGTGTTCCAGAAGCTGGTCGATGCAGGCGGCGGTGTAACTATTGCGCATTCCACCACCCTCGAGAATGAGGGCGACTTCTTGGGCAGACACGGCGGTGGAGCCTCCTTTTGTTGATCGGGTGCTTGCGTGCGTTAGTGGTGCTTGTGCGGATACGTGGTGGTTACGGACGGAGGTTTAGCGGACGGAGGTCTAGCGAGCGCGGAGCTTTTTGATGCCCGCGATCACAGCCACGATGATCGCACCGATGAGCAGGCCGCAGACCAGGCTAAAGCCGGTTTCCACAAGCCAGGTCACCGCCCCGCCAAGGTGCTCAACGAGTTCCACCACGTGGTGGACCGTGTGATACGGCCAGTGTAGCCCTAGCTCGTCCAAGCCGACCAGCAGAATATGCCCGCCGACCCACAGCATGGCAAGGGTGCCGATGATTCCAATAACGGTGAGGAGCTTCGGCATTCCCTTGACCAGGAACAGGCCGAACTTCTTTGTGCCCTCGCTAGCGCCCTGCTTGTCTGCCAGTGCCAGGCCGATGTCGTCGATCTTGATCAGTACGCCCACCAGGCCGTACACGGCGAAAGTGATCAAGAGCCCCACCACGATCAGCACCAGGGCGCGGGTCAGTAGCGGTTCGTGAGCCACCTCGTTGAGGGAGATCACCATGATTTCCGCAGACAGGATGAGGTCCGTGAACACTGCGCCGCGAACCATTGCGTCCTCGGACTGGCCTGCTGCCTCGTCCTTGCCTTCGGCCTCCTCGTTCTCAACGAGGCCGACCTTCTGCAGGACCTTCTCTGCGCCCTCGAAAGAAAGATAGAAACCACCGAGCATCAACAGGGGAGTCAGCGCTCCTGGCAGCAGCCAACTGAGCAGCAAGATGATCGGCAGGATAATGACCAACTTGTTGACTAGGCTGCCCTTGGTGATCCTCCAAATGATCGGCAGCTCGCGCGCCGGGCTTACCCCAGCGACGAACTTCGGTGTGACGGCGGCGTCATCAATAACAACCCCAGCCGCCTTCGTCGAGGTACGACCGGCCATGGCAGCGACATCATCAGTGGTGGCCGCAGCCTTCTTGGCGATAAGTGCAATGTCGTCCAACAGTGCTGCAAGGCCAGCTGCCATGGGGATTTTCTCTTTTCTGTGCGGTGGGGTTTGTTTAGCTTTCGGCGTGTGCGTCGAGAGCCTCGGCAATGGGGGTATCGCCGTTATTGAATTCAATGAAGTGGCCGACCAGGTTCGGGCGATCCACTACCTCGGCGATCACGGTGGCGACGTCTGCGCGGGAGACCTGACTGGACGGCAGCTCATCGTCTCCATTGGCGGTGCCGTCGGTCTTCGGCGCGCGAGTTTCAATCTTAGCGGTCGGTTCGTCCAAGGTCAGCGCAGACGGCCCAACAATGGTCCACTGCGTTGCCGAGGCACGCAGGTGGTCATCCGCCGCGGCCTTGGACTCGCAGTAGGTGAACATGGAGTGATCCTCCGGTACACCGTGGTCAGCACGCGAGTTGAAGTAGCTGACCATGATGTAGCGCTTGCTACCCGCCGCATCGATCGAGCGGATCGCCGCATCGCGATCCACGCGGTAGGTGCGCGCATCATCGCCACCGCCCACGCCTGCGGACCAGATAATTACGTCCTGATCAGCGAATAGCTCTTCGAAACCTGCGACATCCAGCTGCTCGATGTCCTGCACTACAGCCTTGGCTCCGGTGGCCTCCACATCCGCCACCTGGTCGGGGTTACGCACCACGGACGTTAGTGTGTGGCCGGCCTCTACGATCTTTGGGGACGCCTTCAGCGCCACCTTGCCGTGGCCTCCGAGGATCATGACGTTCCGTGCGTTCTGGGTCGACATAGCTTCAATGCCTCCTTGAGGTGGGTTTGGTTCTTTCCTAGCCACCCTCAACGGTACGGAAAGGCGCACTATTCCAGCTTTAGCCTGCCTTCGCCACAAGCGGGCCGATGCCACCCGCCCCGATGCACACGTATTCATCAGATGTACCGGAATCCGCCTCCGCCCGCACCAGGAGGATCCCCCCGCCCCCGGAGACCCGCACCCAACGCGGCTTCAACTCCGAATCGACCTGCACCTTCGTGGCGCGGCTTTTAGTCTCCTTGGCGTCCTCCAGACCATTGGGGGTGGTGATGGTCAGCGTCATGTCCGTGCTTGCCGTCGCGTTGAGCTGCCATGTCCAATCCCCAAAAGGCAGCGGTTTATCCAGCAGGATTGGTTGGGACTCTCCCGCGGTGATGCGCACGCCGCACTCTGGTTCTTTTCCTTGCTGTGTTGTTGCGGACGCCACCACCTCCGCATCCACAATCTGGCCCGATTCGTCGATGATCCGGGGCTCGTGGTCTAGCTGCGTGACAGGCGGCTGGCCAGTGAGCGTAGAGACTTGGTCGTGCGGGTGCACCACTGGAGTGAGGATATCCAGCGGTACCGGCTGCCCCAGGAGGGGCGGGGGAGGCCCAGAGCCGTCCAGTTTGGTGGATGCACGCAGGTTAGCCAGGTAATCGGCTGTCCTATCGTCGCGCCAGGCTCCCACCCAGGTGAACGTCGAGATCAGACTGATTGCCACTGCGCACACGACTGTGCAGACTCCTAGCCACTGGGCTCCGCGAGCGTGCGCGGAGCTGACATCGGGGCGGGCGGGGGCGTGGGGGCGTCCTAAAGAAAACAGGCAACAACCTACGACCAGCACGGCGAAGCTAAACCAGTCGGCGAAGTAGTGCATCGAGCGCAGCAACAAGTCGGAGGTGCCGGTGGTGCTTCGCGCACGGCTGAGCAGCAGGTAGATGATGGCGAGGTAACCCACGATCACCAGCAGCCCCAGGGCGCGGCGGCGGGTATCGCGGCGCAACCAGATAGAGGCGGCGATGAGGAGCAGCGCGGCGCTGGTGATGCTCCACCAGGTGGGGGCGGTGGCGAAGGCGCTTGACGGTGACCAGCGATCCCAGGACAGTGGACCGCCGAGCGCGCCGGGAAGAACTGTGGAGAAAAGGCTGGTGGGAATGCCAGACCATAGGGACTCGCGCGCGGGCTCTTCTGCGGGGAGCGGGCAGAGCGTGAGGTATAGCACGCACCATAATAGGAAAAGCGCGCCGGGAGCAGCGAAGAAGCGTGTAATGGTGCTGCGGGAAGAATCGTGGGCCCCTTCAACAGACCAGTCGACGAGAAACGCGAGGGCTACGGCAGCCGGGACGATGGTGAGGGACTTCTCGGTGAAGCACAGCGCCAGCAGCAGGATGGCTGTGGCGATGAGGGAGTGGCGCCAGGGATTGGGGGAACTTCGGGCGGAAAGGAAGCAGAGCGTGAAGCCTGCCATTCCGACCTGCCAAGCCAGAGCGTTGAGGCCTGCGGACCACCAACCGGCGGCGTCCATAAGGAAGGGGCTGAACAGTAGAGCGGTGTAGAGCCCCAAGGTGGTGAGGGAACGGCCGGTCAAGCGCACACAGACCCGCGCCCATAACGCAGCCGCGACAGCACTGAGCACAAGCAACAGGGTTGCCGGGAGTGCCCAGTTCAGCGGCGCGATCCGATGCGCCACAACCTGTACCAGCGCGGAGGCGGGCATCAGGTGGCCGTCGTAACTGGTGAAGTAATCGCCGATGGAACCGCCACGGAAGGTCGCGGGGATGATGAAGTCATCCCAATAGAACGTGCGCTGGCTCAGCTGCCAACCGCGCACGCCGAGCGCCACGATGGCCACCAGTGTGAGTAGGGCGGTGAAGCGGGCGCGCTTGACAGTGCTTGTGCTGGCGCGCGTGACAGTGAGGTGAGTGGGAATAGAGAGTCGCACTAGTGAGTAGCGTTCGACGGTTTAGCTTTTCGGCCCAACGGGTTGCACGGACAGGAACTCGACGTCGCCGCTGCAGCCTTCCAGACCCTTCATCGGCACGTATGCGGCCTTGGTCTGCTCTGGTGGGTAGACGCGCAGGCCGTCGGCTTGCTGCGGCTTGCACTGCTCGGGATCCATAACACCCGGGTTGGAGATCTTTAGCCCAGCAACGGCGGACGCGCCCGGAGCGAGCTTCACCGTTTCGTCCGGAGCGCCGGTTTCGCGCTTGGCGGGCTTACCCAGCTGGGTGCCGTTGTTATTCGTGACGAGGGAAACGCCGGGGAAGCCGCGCATGGAGCACGGTTCGTTTGAGGTGTTTTCGAACACGACGTTGATCAAGGTGGAGCCAGCAGCGCCTTGCTGGTCGGCGGTTGTGATCTTGAGACTGTTGGTGGCGCACATGCCGTTTTTGCCGACGGAGCCGTCGTCGGCCTTGCTGTTGTTGCCGTTGCCGTTGCCGTTGGCGTTGGCGGCGGGGGCTGTGGGGTTGGCGCTGCCGTCACCGTCGGCAGGGGACTGTCCTGCGTCGCCGTCGGCTTCGGCGCTGCTTGTTGAGGCGGCTTCGGAGGGGGTTGTGTCCTCATCGTCGCAGGCGGCCATTGTGAGGGCGGAGCCTGCCAGTAGGATCGTGGTTGCTCCCGCGAGGAAAGTTGCACGCGGAGAGCGGGAACTGGGGGAATTGCGGCGGGGGCTGAAGCTCTTCATGGTTATTACTGTAAATGTGAAGTGCTGGTGGGGCTAGAGTGATTCACATTTTGTTATCAAAAGGTGAACGGGCAGTGATATGCGCACGGGCAGACCACAGGGAAGGGGGAATGCAACTCGCAAACTTCTTTATGTAAATATGGCCTTTAGGATCACCGACTTGCCGGAGAGCACTACACTCGGTGGGAAAGAACGTTCTGAACTTCATTGCTAGAGAGGCGAAGAGTTAACCATGGGTTTCAACCCCGATTTCGAACCATTCCGTCTGCCTGACGAGTACATCGCTCTGCGCGAGGCCATCCGCGATCTGGCGGAGCAGCAGATCGCTCCATACGCCAAGGACGTTGACGAAAACGAGCGCTTCCCGCAGGAAGCCCTGGACGCTCTGAACGCTGCCGGCTTCAACGCCATTCACGTCCCGGAGGAGTTCGGTGGACAGGGCGGCGATTCCCTCGCTGCCGTCATCGTCATTGAAGAGGTTGCCCGCGTCTGTGGTTCCTCCTCTCTTATCCCGGCTGTGAACAAGCTGGGCACGATGGGCCTGATCCTGCAGGGCTCCGACGAGCTGAAGAAGGAAGTTCTGCCGGATATCGCTAACGGTGCGATGGCCTCTTACGCGCTCACGGAGCGCGAGGCTGGTTCTGACGCCGGCGCGATGAAGACCCGCGCTGTCCGCGACGGTGACGACTGGGTGATTAACGGCTCCAAGTGCTTCATCACCAACGGTGGTAAGTCCACCTGGTACACCGTGATGGCTGTAACTGATCCGGAGGCCGGCGCGCGCGGAATCTCCGCGTTCATGGTGAACAAGGACGACCCGGGCTTCAGTGTTTCCGGTTACGAACACAAGCTGGGCATCAAGGGTTCCCCGACGGCTGAGCTGTTGTTCGAGGACTGCCGCGTTCCGGCTTCCCGCATGATCGGCGAGGAAGGCACCGGCTTCAAGACCGCTCTGCAGACCCTGGATCACACCCGCCCGACCATTGGCGCGCAGGCTCTGGGCATCGCTCAGGGTGCGTTCGACCAGGCCGTTGCGTATGTGAAGGAGCGCAAGCAGTTCGGCAAGGCGATCGCCGACTTCCAGAACACCCAGTTCATGCTGGCGGACATGAAGATGAAGATCGACGCCGCACGCCTGATGATCTACACCGCTGCGTCCAATGCAGAGCGTGGCGTGGCTGAGGATGGTGCCAAGCTGGGCCTCATGGCTGCAGGCTCCAAGGCGTTTGCTTCCGACGTTGCCATGCAGGTCACGGTGGATGCTGTTCAGCTGCTCGGCGGCTACGGCTTCACCCGCGACTTCCCGCTGGAGCGCATGATGCGTGACGCCAAGATCACCCAGATCTACGAGGGCACCAACCAGATCTGCCGCATGGTGATGGGGCGCCAGATCCTGGGCTAGTAGTCCGCACCCTGTTCTCAAGAGGGAGCGACCGACGCTTCCGCAGCCCCCGCACTTAACCGGTGCGCGGGCTCTGTCTTTGGCGTTTTTGGCCGTTGCGGCACCGGGTGTGAGCTCCGGGAGAGCCTATTCGGAGGGGGTAGCGCAAAGCCCCCCTGAGCGTTTGCTTAGAAAAAAGTTAAACAATGGTTTATCTTTACATCATGATGAAAAAAGTGGTGGTGGCCGCACTTTCGGTCAGCCTGGTCATGGGTGGTATCTCCCCAGTAGCAGCGCAAGGTAAGTCTGAAATCTCTGTAGGAAGCTCCTCCCAGGGGGCGACGAACTCCGAACCGGCGAACTCTGACAAGGACTCTGACAAGGATAAGAACAAGGACGAGGGCAAGGAACCTGGTTCCGAAGCTGGTCAGAACCCCTCTGCTGACCCGCAGGGTGGTGTAGACCTTAGCTCCAAGCCAGTCGGCTCGACTGACCTGAAGACGGTTATTGGCGCGATTGTCGGAACCCTCGCGGCGGGCGCCCTCATCGCTGCTGGTTTGAACTGGGCAGTTCAGCTCCGCCTTATCCCCAATCCTCTCCCGGGCCTGATCCCCAATCCGCCTGCGCCTCCCGCTCCGGCAAAGCCTGCTCCCAAGCCCGCTCCGGCAAAGAAGGCGCCGGCAAAGCCTGCTCCGAAGCCTGCTCCGGCGAAGAAGCCTGTTGCGGCGAAGCCTGCACCGGTGAAGCGTCCTGCCCCGGCAAAGCGCCCAGCTCCTGCACGTCCGCAAAGCGCGTACTACGCGAATTGCAAGGACGTTTGGAATCGCTTGGGTCGTCCGATCTACCAGCGGGATGCCGGTTTCTCTAGCCGTTTTGATCGTGACGGCGACGGCGTAGGCTGCGAGAAGCGTCCGAGGTACTAGTCCGCTACAACTCTCATCACCCGTGTCGGGTGGTGGGGGTTTATTTTTTTTGAGCTTGCGGCTGGTCTAGGTGGTGCGTCAAAGACGCACGCCCTGGGTGGCAAGCCATTCGGCCACGCTGCCGTGTTCATGCAGTCCATCTAGTAGGCGCTGGGTAGAGTCCAGAGCACGGCGAGCTTCCTCGTTGGTGATGTAGCCCGCCAGGAGTGCTTCGCCTAACTCGTCCAGGTCCAGCACCTGGACTTTTGCCTTTGAAGATGTGCCCGGGGCGTAGTTAGAACTCGACTGGGATTGTTCCCGGGAGGAAGCCTCTGGGAGGTGCGTCACCACATCCACGTACAGGTCACGGGTACGCCAGGTTGCTGGGGTGGTGGCGTCATCAATATCGATAAAAGCGATGTCGATGTAGAGGTCCTGCATGGGCTCGATGCCCTCGAAGAAGTGGAACTTGTTGAGGCGTATGTCTAGGTGGGGGACTAGCCAGGATTCGAGGTAATGGAAGCGCGGATGGCCGGGGGTGGGGCGGCGCATGTACAGCACTGGCCTTGGGTGCTCTGGGCTGGGATGCTCCGGGCTTGGGTGTACTGGGCAGGGATGCTCCGTGACGGGCAGCGCGGAAAGCAGCTCGTAGGCGTCCACGGCGCGCTCGAATCCCTTGGGGTCGATGTTGATCGCGCGGGCGATGTCGAAGGTCTCTTGCTTTACTTTGTGCAGATCGGCCATGGCTTGTGCGATTGTGGTGAGCAGGATGCGGTGTGCCCAGGGGGAGCGGGGTGCAGGTAGAGGATGAGGATATGAGAAAGGCCGCGCAGGGAAGCGCGGCCGAGGGCGGAAACCCGGGTGTCTAGGCGAAAGCTACTAGACGTGCAGCAGTGCCGCGGTGGGCAGGAAGTTGCAGTTGGAGTTGCCGGATTCCTTCTCGTGGGTGGTCACGCCACCTTCCAGCAGTGCGATGACGGTGCCCTTGCCGGTCTTAGCAACACCGTTGACGGTAGCCGGGCCCTTCGGGTTGATGCCGGTGTAGCCCAGCGGGGTGCGGCCCATCTTGCCGGTGTTGATGTTGATCCAGTGCACGTTCATGGCGGTGTTCTGCTTCTTAGCCACGGTGCCGGTGCCCATGGCGGTGAACACGAAGTTGACCTCGCCAGCGCCGATGCCCGGCAGTGGAAGCTTAGCGGGGCCGGGTACGCCCATGGCGGTGCCGACGGCCTTGTTCTTGCCGCCGATGCACTTGCCGGAAACGGTCGGCCAGCCGAACTGGGTGAAGACTGGGGCGTTCTTCGGGATGTCAACACCTGGCTTGCCATCGCCACGGAAGAAGCCAACCAGCTTCTTCAGGGACGCCTTAACGTTCGGCGGCAGCTGCGGGTTGTTAGCGAAAGCCTCGATCTGGTTCAGGATGTGCGGCGCAGGGCGGCCGAGGTGATCGATGGAACCCTGGACCTGAGCGCCAGCCGTTGCAGGAGCCACCACGGTCGGGACAGCAAGCGCGCAGGCGGTCGTCAGTGCTGCAGCAGCACGGGTCAAGCGTCGGGAGAAAGCCATGGCGTACCTTTCAGGTTTTGTCGCTGTTTCTAAAGTTGCTCGAGCATATACCCAAACCACATTAGTCACATTAGTCACATTATTCACATTTGTCACATTAGTAACGTTCATTAGGAACCTTTTGTAAACAATAACACCGGCTTCAGTGCACGTCTTGCGGTTTTGAGAAAAACTTCTTCATGTCCTATGCGTTATCCTGGTGAACTAAAGGAGTAGGCTGTGAAAGGTTCCCGTAGGCCATGTACTGCCTTACGCTGCACTACTAAAACTGACCCCAATTTAAGGAAAGATCGGATCTGTGTCTTTGACTGAATTCCGTAATGTCGCCATCGTCGCGCACGTCGATCACGGCAAGACCACCCTCGTCGACGCCATGCTGCACCAGTCCGGCGCCTTCTCTTCGCACGGCGAAGTGGAAGAGCGCGTGATGGACTCGGGCGACCTGGAAAAGGAAAAGGGCATCACGATCCTGGCGAAAAACACCGCCATTCACCGCAAGGGTCTGGGCAAGGACGGCAGCGACCTCATCATCAACGTGATCGATACGCCCGGCCACGCTGACTTCGGCGGTGAGGTCGAGCGCGCCCTGTCCATGGTCGACGGTGTGGTTCTTCTTGTTGACGCCTCTGAGGGTCCGCTGCCGCAGACCCGTTTCGTGCTGGGCAAGGCCCTGGCTGCGAAAATGCCGGTGATCATCTGTGTGAACAAGACCGACCGCCCCGATGCCCGCATTGACGAGGTTGTTGAGGAATCACAGGATCTGCTGCTAGAGCTCGCCTCCACCCTGGAGGACGAAGAGGCGGCAGAGGCTGCCGAACAGCTGCTGGATCTGCCGGTTCTGTACACCTCCGGTCGTGAGGGCAAGGCTTCCACCGAGAACCCGGGCAACGGCAACGTCCCGGACTCCGAGGATCTGCAGCCACTGTTCGACGTTCTCTACGACGTTCTGCCGGAGCCTTCCGCAGACGTAGACGGCCCGCTGCAGGCGCACGTCACTAACCTGGACTCATCTTCCTTCCTGGGACGTATCGGCCTGGTGCGTATTCACGCTGGTCGCCTGCGCAAGGGGCAGCAGGTTGCGTGGATCCACTACGACGAAGATGGAAACCAGCACACCAAGACCGCCAAGGTTGCGGAGCTGCTGCGCACCGAAGGTGTGACGCGCGTCCCGGCCGAGGAGATGATCGCTGGCGACATCGCCGCTATCTCCGGCATCGAGGACATCATGATCGGCGACACTCTGGCCGATCCGGAGAACCCGGTCGCTCTGCCGCGCATCACCGTGGATGAGCCCGCGATTTCTATGACCATCGGCGTGAACACTTCTCCGATGGCAGGCCGTGGCGGTGGCGACAAGCTGACTGCCCGTATGGTCAAGGCCCGCCTGGACCAGGAGTTGATCGGTAACGTTTCTCTGCGCGTGTTGCCCACTGAGCGCCCGGATGCCTGGGAAGTTCAGGGCCGTGGCGAGATGGCTCTGTCCGTCCTGGTGGAGACCATGCGTCGTGAAGGATTCGAGCTGACCGTCGGTAAGCCGCAGGTGGTTACCCGCACCATCGACGGTACGGTTCACGAGCCCTACGAAAACCTGATTATCGACGTCCCGGAGGAGCACCTCGGAGCCGTCACTCAGCTGCTGGCCGCCCGCAAGGGGCGCATGGAGTCCATGGACAACACCGGCACCGGCTGGATCCGCATGAAGTTCATTGTTCCGGCCCGTGGCCTGATCGGCTTCCGCACCGTCTTTATGACCGAAACCCGCGGCACCGGCATCGCCAACAGCTACTCCGCTGGCTACGAGCCGTGGGCGGGCGAGATCAAGGGCCGTGCCTCCGGCTCCCTGGTTGCCGACCGCTCTGGCCAGATCACCGCCTACGCGCTGATCCAGCTGGCCGACCGTGGCACCTTCTTCGTCGAGCCGGGTGCAGAGGCCTACGAGGGCATGGTCGTCGGCGCTAACAACCGCGACGAGGACATGGACATCAACATCACCAAGGAAAAGAAGCTGACGAACATGCGTTCGGCTACCGCCGATGCGACGGTGACCTTGGCTAAGGCTCGCACCCTGACCCTGGAAGAGGCTATGGAGTTCTGTGGTTTCGACGAGTGTGTCGAGGTTACCCCGGAGGTCGTCCGTGTGCGTAAGGTGATCCTGAACGCCACCGACCGCGCCCGCGCTCGTTCCCGCGAGAAGCAGCGCAATAACAACTCCTAGAAGCGCTCTTGTACTCTTTCTTCCCACCATCTGATCCTTCGTCGCGCCACCGTTCCGGCTGGGCGCGTCGTCGGCGTTTTTGGGGTTCGACGCCCACCGTTGCGGCCGCGCTGACCTCTGCGGCTCTTGCGCTGACGCTTTCCGCGTGTCAGGCGAACCCCGGGGAGGCTCCGACGGTGGAAGACCCCTCTGCCACCACGCAGTCTCAGCCACCCAAGCCGGTGGATGAGAGCCTGCGGGAGATCACGGTGGGAGTCGATCGCTTCACCAGTAACCTCAATCCGCACCTGGTGGGTAACCGCAACCCGGTGGTCGCGGCGGTAGCGGATCTGACTCTGCCGAGCGTGTACATGCAAGGTATTGAGGGGGAGACCCTCAATAGCGACCTAATCAGTTCGATCGCGCCAAACGATGAGGAGTTTCCGACAGAGGTGACCTACACCCTCAATCCGGAAGCGCAGTGGTCGGACGGCACCCCCATCACGATCTCCGACTTTCAGTACCTGCGCGAGGCGATCCTAAAGGAACCTCTAGCGGAGTCCAAGGGGCTGTACCGGCATGTCACTTCCATCAAACCGGGTGATAAAGAAAAGAGCGTGAAGGTCACTTTCGATCGCCCGCTGGGCGGATGGAAGCGACTGTTTCTGCACCTGCTGCCTAGCCACATTTATCGAGCCGAGGGGCGCACGTTCACCACGATGATGGCCGAAGGCTCAGTCGCCTCGGCGGGACAGTACTCCGTGAAGTCGGTAGACGAAGGCCGAGGGCTGCTGGAACTGCAGCGCAACGACCGCTACTGGGGCAAGAAGGCGGCGAAGACGGACATCATTCGTTTCACCACGGTTCCCAATGAGTCGACGGGCGCGCAGATGATGCGCACCCAGCAGATCCAGATGTACATGACGCACACCTCGGCCACCACCGACCTGGCCATGGAGCAGTTGCCCTATGCCCAGGTGCGAAAAACTACCCGTGAAGTGCAGCTGAACCTGCAGCTGAATCAGGCTAGCCCTCTCTTGCAGAACCGCACGCTGCGGCGCCGGTTGCTGGGTGCGATCGATTCCGAAAAGATCGCCCGGATCGTTTCCGGGGACCCTGATGTCGGCTCCCCGCACTGGAACGTCAAGCCGAAGATGGAAAAGGAAGTACCGGACAATCTGGTGACCGATGACCGACCCGATGGAATTGTCATCGGTGCGGTCAACGACGATCAGCTGGCTGTGGACGCTGCCCGTTCGGTGGTGGATCAGCTATTGCAGGCCGGTATTCCCGCAGTGGTGCGCACCGGGGAAGCCTCAGACATTCTGGGTACGTCGGTGCAACAGGGCACCGTCGACGGCGTGATCACTTGGCAGCGCAGCCCGCAGCTTATCGCGGATTATGTGCAGCAATACGGCTGCACGAACAGCTCGCAGACTGCGGACGCGCGCACGTCGAATAACAACTCCGGCTCCGAAACTCAGGGCAGGGAAGGCAAACGCTCAGGCAAGAACGCTGGCGAGGGGTCAAGCACGAGTGCCAACGAAGGTGCCGACGGGAGCGCCGATGAGAAGTCCGGCGCGGAAGCGCGCCTGGATAACACGCCAAGCGGCGGCAACCTCAGCGGAACGTGCGACCAAGAACTGGAACAGCGCCTCACCAAGCTCCGTGAAGGCGAGACTAAACTGGATGATGAACGTTCTCAGGTGGACGATCGCATCGCGGAACTGTCGACGGTCCTACCGATCCTGTCGGATCGTTTCACCGTGGTGGCGTCGAATAGGCTCAGCGGGCCGACCCAGAAGCTGGAGGACTGGCCGTTGGACGACAGTAGTTCGTTGCTGATCTCCGCGCCTTTGTGGACTCTGATGCCGATGGAGGAGCTGGATCGCAGCGCCGCCGATAACGCCCGCAAGGAGGACTAAACCGTGAGCAGCAATCCGGAACCAGCGCACACGATCACTGTGATGGCGGTGCATGCGCACCCCGACGACGAAACTCTGTGGACGGGTCTGGCGTTAGCCAAGGCACGCAGGCTCGGCCATGAGGTAGCCGTGGTGACCTGCACCCTCGGCGAAGAGGGCGAGGTGATCGGGGAGAAGTACCAAGCTCTTGTGGACGCCCAACAGTACGAACACGGCACGGGAATGCTCGGTGGTTACCGCATCGCCGAGCTCCAGCGAGCACTTAGCGCGCTGGGGATTCAGCATGGCCCGAACCTGCTGGGTGGTTGCGGCGCTTGGCGGGACTCGGGAATGGAAGGAAGCGACTCGATTCGCCACCCGCGGGCATTCGCACGCGCGCCGGAAAGCCCCAGCGACGGCGCCGATGGAATCGCGGACGCGGGGTTCGAGGCACAGGTTGCGCAGCTTATCCAGCTTATCCAGCAGATCTGCCCGCAGGTCATCCTGACCTACGCCGCCGACGGTGGCTACGGCCACCCGGATCACAAGCGGGCGCACCAGATCGTGCACGAGGCAGTGCGGCGGCTGGAGGCAGCAGGTACAGGTACAGAAGCGGAGAATTTCGTGCCCAGCCAAGTGTTGTGGTGCGTGACGGAGGACGAGAAGTTCGCCGAGGGCATGCAGGGCATGGAAAGCGTGCAGGCGCCGGAGGGATGGAAGCTCCCCAGTGCGGGCGACATCGCCACTGTCCCTTCCTCCGAGGTGGACCTGGTGGTTCACGGTTCTGCAGAAGACGTGGCAGCAAAGCAGGCCGCCATGCGTGCCCATGCCACACAGATTTGGGTGGCGGATGGGTCGACCTCTGACGTGAACGATCAGGCGCGGGAATCCAACCCGCCCGCGCGCACGGCCGCCACGTTGTTCTGCCTTTCCAACCTGATCACCCAGCCCCTGCTGGACAACGAAAGCTATCGCGTCGGGTGGACCAAACCTGGAGTGCCGGAGGACTTCTTCGCCCGCGCAGTCGGGGAGCGCTGGGTGGGCGGGAAGTCTTAAACGGCGCGGCCCGGGGCGTCAATAAGAAGAGCAAGCACTAGGATAGATCGACGTGAATGCGAAAAAGAGCACCGGAACAGGCCAGGACGAAGAGCCGAACTGGGGGCACCCCACGAAAAGCCAGGCGCGCAAGGATACGACGCGCGCGGAGCGCATTTCCGGCATCGTGTGGCTCTCTATCGGCGCACTGTTTGGGCTGTTCATCAGCGTTTTATACATCGGCTCCCGCATCACGGTGGGGGACGTCGAGGTGCCGCTGCCGTGGACAATACTTTTTGCCCTGGTGTTCAACCGCGCACTGACTAAAACCGCACTGCTGTGGACCGACAACAAGCTGATCGCTGGCATCCCCGCGCTGGTGTGGCTAGCCGGGTACCTGCTGGCGGTGATGTGGCCGGAGCTGCCCTTCGGCGAGGCGACGTTAATGCCACAGACCGTGTGGTCTATGCTGCTGCTTGTGGTCGGTTTGGCAGCGGCCGCGTGGCCACTTCGGCCTCAGTTTTCTCTGGAACCGCTGAAGTGACAGAATAGAAGCTTATAGAGAGCTCTGTGGAGTATGACGAACTTTCCAGAAAGGGTAGGTATTTAGACGATGACCTACACGATCGCGCAGCCTTGTGTAGACGTGATGGACCGCGCTTGCGTAGAAGAGTGCCCCGTTGACTGCATCTACGAGGGCAAGCGTTCCCTGTACATTCACCCCGACGAGTGCGTTGACTGCGGTGCTTGTGAGCCTGTCTGCCCGGTCGAGGCCATTTTCTACGAGGATGACGTGCCGGACGAGTGGGAAGAGTACAACGACGCTAACGCTGCCTTCTTCGACGACCTGGGCTCCCCGGGCGGTGCTGCGAAGCTGGGGCCGCAGGACTTCGATGCGGAGCTGATCGCTAACCTGCCGCCGCAGGCTTAGGGCTTTTTCTTTATCGACGCCCACTGTTGCGCCGGTTAGCGCCGAGCACACAGAGCAGGCGGTATAGAGTACAAGCATGACCCTGAAGCGCACCAAAGTAGCCGACCGACTGCCCGACTTCCCCTGGGATTCGCTTGCCGAGGCCAAAGCCACGGCGGCGAAGCACCCCGACGGGATCGTGGATTTGTCGGTCGGCACTCCTGTAGATCCGGTTTCCCCGGCGATTCAGTTGGCGCTGACGGAATCCGCCGCGGAGCCGGGCTACCCGCAGACTAAGGGCACCCCGGAACTGCGTAAAGCCATCGTGGGGGCGATGGAGCGCCGCTTTAAGGTGACCGGCCTAAATGCCGATAGCCAGGTGCTGCCGGTGATCGGCACCAAGGAGGCCATCGCGTGGATGCCCACCCTGCTGGGGCTAGGCGCAGGCCACACGGTAGTGATTCCGGAGCTGGCTTACCCGACCTACGAGGTCTCCGCCCGCCTGGCTGGGGCGGACGTGCTGCGCAGCGATTCTTTGCTGAAGCTGGGGCCGCAGACCCCGGCGCTGATCTACCTGAACTCCCCGGCCAACCCACACGGCCAGGTGCTGGGAGTGGAGCACCTGCGCAAGTTCGTGGAATTCGCCCGCGAACGCGGCACCATCATCGTCTCCGACGAGTGCTACCTGGGTCTGGGCTGGGGCGAGGAGCGCCCCGTGTCGATCCTGGATCCCGAGGTATGTGGCGGTGACTTCACTAACCTCATCGCCGTCCACTCGCTGTCGAAGACCTCCAACTTGGCCTCTTATCGTGCGGGCTGGCTGGCCGGCGACGGTGCGCTGATCCAGGAGCTGCTGGGAATCCGCCGCCACGCAGGCCTGATGAACCCCGGCCCGATCCAGTCCGCCATGGTCGCCGCCCTGGAGGAAGACGGCCACGAAGTTTTGCAGAAGCAGTTGTACCGCGAACGCCGCGAGCTGCTGAAGGCTGCCCTGCTGCAGGCCGGTTTCGATATCGAGTACTCCGACGGTGGTCTGTACCTGTGGGCCACCCAGGGGCGTGACGGCCGCGAGACCGTCGCAGAGCTGGCCGACAAGGGCATCCTGGTTGCCCCGGGCGATTTCTATGGCCCGAAGGGGAAGAACTTTGTCCGCGTGGGGCTGACCGCCACCGACGAGCGGATTGAGGCAGCCGCCCGCCGCCTCACCGGTGACGAATCGGCAGCCGCGCAGTAGCGCGCAGTAATTGGAGCTCTGGCGCCGATTCCTGCCCTACAACGCTGGCGCCCACCGCCGCGCCACGGCGTATCTGCCGTCAAGACCATGCTGACTGGCCGCGTCCCCGACGACGGTCGGGCCTACCTGGCCGCCGCGGCGGGCGATTCCCCTTTCGCGCCCGGCACCCCGCTGGAACCAGGGCTTGCTCTTGTGGATCCGACGCCCACATGGGTCTATCCCGACTTTCCAGAAGAACCCGCCGAGCTCCTGGCAGCTGATATTCCGATTCTGTACTCCGGGCCGGATGCATTGGTGGTGGACAAGCCCCACGGGCTGCCGTCTACGCCCAATGGCAGGCTATTGCGCGCCACCGTGCAGTCGTTGATGCGCGTGCGCCTGAGGGAGCCGGAGTTAGTGGCAGCTCACCGCCTGGATCGGGACACTCGCGGCCTGTTGGTGCTATCCCGCAACCCCGCCACGCGCGGGTTCCTGCAGTCACAGTTCCAGCGTAGGGAAGTGGAAAAGACCTACCAGGCGATGGCGCCGGACATTCCGGAGATCGGGGCGCAGTGGCAAGAAGTAGCACTGCCGATGCTGAAGGTGAAGGACGACCCGCAGGTGCGGGTGGGCAGCGCCGCAGCACTGCCCACCCAGCCCACGCTGTCCACACAGCTCAAACCGCAGGGCCGGGCGAAGTCCACGGTGACGCGCATCCGGAAGCTGGCAACCCGTCGCTGCGTGGCAACCTCAGAAACCAATGCTGCCGCTGGCACAGCCGCTACCGCTGTCTATGAGCTGCAACCGCGGACCGGGCACACGCACCAGCTACGGGCGTTGATGAATCATCTGGGTGCTCCCATCTACGGCGACGACACGTACCCGGCATATTGTCCCGGGACGGGGGCGCTACAGCTGCGCGCGGTCGTTATCGAGTTGGCGCTGGTGGCGTCAGAAGAAAAAGGCGCAATAAAAAACAGGCAGCGCATCGCGATCGAGCGCTGCCTGGAAGATCCCTGGTCGCAGTGGAACAGGGGTTAGTTGGCGTGTAGAGCCTCGTTGAGCTCGACGGTGTTGGCGTTGGCGACGGCCTCTACCGCGCCGCTGACGGAGTTGCGGCGGAACAGGATGCCGCTGGCGCCGGAGAGCTCGGCGGCCTTCACAGCCTCGCCCTCCTGCTTGCCCAGCTGCCGGGCGACTTCGCCGGTCAGCGTGACCTTGGTACCGAAGGTGACGTACAGGCCGGCCTCGACGGTGACATCATTGCCCAGGGAGATGCCCACGCCGGAGTTGGCGCCCAGCAAGCAGCGCTCGCCGATGGAAATGACCTGCTTGCCGCCACCGGATAGGGTGCCCATGATGGAGGCGCCACCACCGATGTCGGAACCATCACCGACGACAACACCGCCGGAGATACGGCCTTCAACCATTGAAGAGCCCAGGGTGCCGGCGTTGAAGTTCACGAAGCCCTCGTGCATGACCGTGGTGCCCTCGGCCAGGTGAGCGCCCAGACGCACGCGGTCGGCATCGCCGATACGTACGCCGGTGGGAACCACGTAGTCGACCATGCGGGGGAACTTATCCACGCTGTAGATCGTCACCGGGCCGCGCTCGGCCTGTAGGCGGGCGCGAACAGCCTCGAAACCGGGGACCGCGCACGGGCCGTGGTTGGTCCACACAACGTTGCTGAGCAGCCCGAACAGGCCATCCAGGTTGCAGCCGTGGGGCTTGATCTTGCGGCCGGAGATCAGGTGCAGGCGCAGGTAGGCGTCGTGCGCATCCTCCGCCGGGGCATCCAGGTCAGTAATGGTGGTGGTCACCGCAACGCGGCGGGTGCCGCGGACCTCGTCCGTACCGGCCAGATTGGCCAGGGAACTGAAGGATTCAGGGGCGGAGGTGGTGGCGTCATCAAGATCGAACACCTGGGTTCCAGCCTTATCGCCAGCGGCGTCAGATGTACCGAGGTTGAACTCGAAGAACCAGGTATCCAGCACATCGCCGGAATCGGTCAGAGTGGCAAATCCATTTCCATAAGCAGCAGTCATGCTTTTCGATCCTACCTTTCAGCGGTCGTTGATTCTGGGCTGCTGTGACCCTTCTGGGTGTTCTGCAGAACAAAGCCGATCACGCTCAGTACTGCGAAGGCAATAGTGACCGTCAGAACCTGCATGCGAGCGCCTTCGTCGAAGAGCATCAGGACGGTCAGCGCAACGAGCGCGAGGAAAGTCAGCCACGGCAGAACCGGGTAGCCCCACATACGCACGGTGAGGGTGCCATCCTGCTCGAAGGTCGGGCGCAGCTTGATCTGCGCCAGCACAATCACCATCCAGATCACCAGCAGGGTGCCGCCGACGGCGTTGAACAGGATGTTGATGAGGTCCTTCGGACCCCATACCTGCAGGGCGACAGAAACGAAGGCGAAGAACAGCGAGCACCACACGGCGCGGAAAGGAACCTTCTGCGCGTTGGTTTTGCCGAACCAGCGGGGGACGTTGCCCTCCTGGGAGAAGCTGTACATCAGGCGGCTGGTTGCGTAGATCTGCGCGTTGAAAGCGGACAGCAGAGCCAGGACGATCACGCCCTCCATGATCTCCACGATGCCCGGGATCTGCGCGAGAGCCAGGATGCGGGTGAAGGGGGATTCTTCGGCGGACTCTGCCTCGCCGAGTGTCTCGAAGGGCAGCAGGGCCGAAATGAGGAACACGCTGCCAAGGTAGAAGATCGAGATTCGCCAGATCACGGCACGCACAGCCGCGGCAATAGATGAGGCCGGATCCTTGGACTCCGCAGCAGCGATCGTCACAATCTCAATGCCACCGAAGGCGAAGGCCACGGCCAGCAGACCCACGGCCATGCCGGAAACGCCGTTGGGGGCGAAGTCGGCGAAGTTGCTGAGCCCCGGGGACTCGTAGTTCGGGAACAGGTTGAACAGCAGACCCGCACCCACGAACAAGAAGACGACGATGACTGCGACCTTGATGAACGCGAACCAGTACTCGAATTCACCGAAGCCACGCACGCCCGCGAGGTTCACAATGGTAAACAGCACCACGCATATCAATCCAGGGATCCAGCCCTCTACGCCGAACCACGAACCCATGATCGCGCCCGCACCGGTGATTTCCGCGCCCATCACCATGATCAGCATGAACCAGTACAGCCAACCCAGGGCGAAGCCATTCCAGCGGCCGAAAGCCATCTGGCCGTACGTGGCAAAGGTGCCGGACGCGGGGCGGGCGGCGGCCAGCTCGCCCAGCATCTGCATCACGGCGATCACTACGATGCCGGCGACGACGTAGGACAGCAGCACCGCCGGGCCGGCGGCCTGGATGCCTACACCGGTGCCAAGGAACAGCCCGGCGCCGATGGCAGAGCCGAGGCCCATCATCGTAAGGTGGCGGGTCTCTAGGCTGTGACCCAGCTGGTTCGAGGCGCCCTCGCTAGAACCTGTGTCGGAATCTCGAGTTTTCATAACAGAATTAGAACACAACGGGCTTTCCCACAGGCCAGCATGGGCAGTTTTAACCCCGTAGGTGTTTGATATTCGTCTAGGATCGCAAGCGATGAGTACACCAGAGACGTCCATTGACCTGACCGCTGGCGCGGTGGCGCTCACCCGTCAGCTTGTCGATATTTACAGCGAATCGCACCACGAACAGCAGATCGCCGACGCAGTCGAGCCCGCCCTGCGTGCCATCGAGAACGTGGAGGTTACCCGCCGGGGCAACACCCTGGTCGCTCGTACCCACCGCGACCTGGGCGATCGGGTGGTGCTGGCCGGCCACCTGGATACGGTGCCGCCGGCGGATAACCTGCCTTCCCGAGTAGGGCCGGATCCGGAGACGGGGGAGGAGACCATCTTCGGCCTCGGCTCGGTCGACATGAAATCCGGCGCGGCCTGCTACGCACATGCGTTTGCGACGTTGGCGAACTCCCCGGATCTGGCCTGCGACCTGACGTTGGTGCTTTACGAAGGCGAGGAAGTAGCCACCAAATACAACGGGCTGAACCACCTGGTGCAGTCCGATCCCGAGTTGCTGGAGGGCGACCTGGCGCTGCTGGGTGAGCCCTCCGGTGGGATGATCGAAGCCGGCTGTCAGGGCACCTTGCGGGTGAAGGTCACCGCCCTGGGTGCCCGCGCGCACTCCGCCCGCAGCTGGCTGGGGCACAACGCGTTGCATGATCTGGCTCGGGTGCTGGTGCGGGTGGCGGATTACGAGCCCCAGGACGTGGAGATCGACGGCCTGGTCTACAAGGAGGGCCTCAACGCCGTGATGGCTGAGTCCGGCGTGGCCACCAACACCATCCCCGACGAGGCCTGGGCTTTCATCAACTTCCGCTACGCTCCGCACCGCAGCGTCGACGAGGCTCTGGAGCACCTGTACGACGTGCTGCAGGTCGGCACGCCCGATGCGCCTGCCGAGGGTTTCTCTGTTCTTCTTGATGACGCCGCAGCCGCGGCGAGCCCCGGCCTCAACCAACCCTTCGCGGCGAAGTTGGTGGAGGCCACCGGAGGGCGCGTGCGCCCGAAGTACGGCTGGACCGACGTTGCACGTTTCACCCAGCTGGGCATCCCCGCCGTGAACTTCGGCCCCGGCGACCCCGGCTTGTGCCATACGAAGGATGAGCGGTGCCCGGTCGCGCAGATCGAGGACGTCAGTAGGGAACTAATTCAGTTCCTTACCCGCTAACTTTCCATTATTTCTGAGCAAACTCCGCCCACTCGCGCCCCCGGTGCGCGGCACCTAGAGGGGTGTGAACTGGGTGGAGGTGAGGTGGCGTCAATTAGAACGAGCGCCAGAGGCCGCCAAGCAGTAGCGTGAAAAGCGCACAGAAACATAAAGATCTAGAAGACATTTAAGGCAAACTCCCGCATGAACAACAGCGAGAACAACCGAGACTTCCGCCTCCGCGGCCCCGTGCTGCTGCGCGGCAAGAAGCACAGCCAGAAGCAGAAGTCGACCACGGATCAGCGACTGCTGGGCGAGCAGGCCAGCATCGACTGGCTGCACACCGACCCGTGGCGCGTGATGCGTATCCAGTCCGAGTTCGTCGATGGCTTCGGCGCGCTGGCGAAGATCCCCAAGGCAATCACGGTGTTCGGCTCCGCGCGGGTAAAGCCCGACCACGAGTACTACGCAAAGGGGCGGGAGCTGGGACGGTTGATCCACGAGGCCGGCTACGCGACGATCACCGGCGGCGGGCCCGGTCTGATGGAGGCCCCCAACCGGGGCGCGCAGGAATCCGGCGGTATGTCCATCGGCCTAGGCATCGAACTGCCGATGGAACAGAGCCTGAACCACTGGGTGGACCTGGGGCTGAACTTCCGTTACTTCTTTGTGCGCAAGACCATGTTCCTCAAGTACTCCCAGGCCTTCATCTGCCTGCCCGGTGGCTACGGCACGCTGGACGAGCTGTTCGAGGCCCTGGTGATGGTGCAGACCGAGAAGATCCGGAAGTTCCCGATTATCCTGATCGGCAAGGAATTCTGGGGCGGGCTGGTCGATTGGATCACCACACGTCTGGTCGACGAGGGCATGATCTCCCCGGAGGACGTGGATCTTTTCCACGTGACCGACGACCCGGCGGAGGCCGTGCAGATCTGCGTGGACGCACACGCCAACCACGTGCGGAAGCTAAAGATCCGCCAGGAGGAACTGTCCATCGAGCAGGAGCGGATCAACGCGCAGCTAGAGCGCTTTGAGGGCGAAGAGCCCCTCGAGGACTAGGCCTGGCGCAAGGCGGTAGATTAAGAATCATGTTTTGGTTGTTGTCTCTTGTCGGAGCGTTCCTGGTGGGTACGCTCCTGGTTTTCTTACTCGGCACCGTTTTCGGGCGTGGGGAGGCGCTACCGCCCGTCACGGAGGGAGCGGCGAAACGACAGCACTGGGATGACCTGCAGAACAGCCCGCTGACCGTCGAAGGGATCCGAGAGACCGGTTTCTCCCTGGCATTCCGTGGCTACAACCAAGCCGAGGTGGATCTCTACATCGAGCGCCTGGCAGCACGCATCGAAGAGCTGGAAGGCCACAGCGAGCAGCCCGCCGCGACCGAAGCTGACGCGAGCGCAACCAAAGTAGACACGAGCGCAACCACAGTAAATACAGCAGAAACTCTGGAACAGGAGCGTTAACGATGGCACCGATCCCAAACATCCCGCAGAAAGTGACCAGCGTGACGATCGGCCCGCGCGCCGAAGGTTCCGAGATCATCGAAACCGAAATTAAGGTCGCGCCGGGGCAGACCGCGCCTGGGGACGTCGAGCTTGATACCTCTGGACGTTGGGTTGCGTGGGTTCCCACCGAGCCGACCCGCCCATTGGACCTGAGCGACGGCCGGGAGTTCTTGGAAGACGGCTGGCGCGGCGCTGGTGCGAAGCTGGTGCGCCGGATCGGCAAGGTGGTAGACGGCCACCCCGTGCGCGCAAAGAAGCACATCGTACAGGTGAACCTGCCGGCGGAGTTTACACCGGACAACGTCCGTTCCCTGGTCATCGGCCTGATCGTCGGTAACCACTCCTTCGTGACGACCAACAAGCGCAAGCCCGCCCGCGTGCGCAACGTGCATGTGGTGTTGCCGGAGGGATATGAGTTCTCTGGGTTCGAGACCTCCGACTACGTTGACGCGGTCCAGCAGGGCACGGCGCTGGGTAAGGCCACCTGCCTATCCCGCGATCTTGCCAACGCCCCGGCAAACGTGAAGTCCCCAGAGTGGTTGGCCAACCAGGCCAAGCAAGCTGTGGCGGGCCTGGACGGGGTCAAGGTGCGCCTGCGCGACGCGGGCTGGCTGGAGGACAAGGGCTTCGGCGGCATCCTGGCCGTCGGCCGGGGGTCGTCCCGCCCGCCGATGTTGATTGAGCTGGTTTGGGATCCACAGAAGATCGACAAGCCGCGTCGCCGCCGCACCGTCGTCCTAGTAGGCAAGGGCGTGACCTTCGATACCGGTGGCATCAGTGTGAAGCCCGCCGCGGGGATGGACACGATGCGCACCGACATGACAGGTGGCGCCAGCGTGATTGCTGCCTTCCGGGCGCTGGCGGAGCAGCAGGTGCCGCGCAAGATCGTGGCCCTCATCCCGACCGCCGAGAACATGATCGATGGCAAGTCCTACCGCCCCGGTGACGTGGTGGAGCACTACGGTGGTCTGACCTCCGAGGTGACGAACACCGACGCCGAGGGGCGTATGATTCTGGCCGATGCCATCAGCTATGGCGCGAAGAAGTACAAGCCGACTGCCGTGGTGACGATCGCTACCCTCACGGGCGCGGCGAAGCTCGCCCTGGGCACGCGTACTGGCGCTGTGTTTTCCGACAACTGGGGAGCAGGCGTCAAACTTGCCCGTCGCGGCGCGACCGTCGGCGAAAACTGGTGGCCGATGCCGATGCAGGAGTACCTGGAAGACAACGTCACCTCCAAGATCGCCGATGTGCGTCAAACCCCCAAGGGGCCGGGCGCGACGACCGCTGCGATGTTCCTGCGTCGCTTCACTCGCGATCTACCTCTGATACACCTGGATATTGCCGGTCCGGGGCGCGCGGAATCTACCTACGACGAAGTCACTCCGGTGGGTACGGGCTTTGGCGCCCGCACGCTCGTGCAGTGGCTGTTGCACTAGCCCTCCGCGAAAAGGCAGTGGACGGTTTACCATGGGGGAGTCGTTTATTAGCTCCCTCTCAAGAGAGCGATCTAGAAATTTTCAGGAAGGAATCTGTTCGTGCTTGCAGATGTCATTGACCTCCTCGCCGATCCAGTAGACGGTTCCCGCTTGAGCGCTGGCGACGAAGAGTGGCGCACCCTGGTTTCCGAATCGGGCCACAGCTATGACGTCGCACGGCAGGGCTATGTGACTCTTGCCGGTGGCTCTGGGCTGCGCTATTCGGGTGATGACGCCTCGATGATCGATGCGCGCGAGACCTTCCTCTCCGGTGGCCACTTCGCCCCCTTCGTCGAGGCCGTGACTGCCAACGTCGAGCACGTCCTCGACGATGGCAATGTCGCCGCCGAGCACGCCCCATCCATCGTGGAGATCGGCGCGGGTACGGGCTACTACCTGGCCCACGCCCTGGACACGGTCGAGCGCTCTCGCGGCGTGGGCATCGATGTCTCGACCGCGGCGGCGAAGCGTTTGGCTTCTTCCCACTCGCGGGTCGGTGCGGTTGTTGCCGACGCCTGGTCGCGCCTGCCTATTCTTTCGGAAAGTGTGGACGCCATCATGGTTGTCTTCGCTCCACGCAATGCGGCAGAGTTCGCCCGCATCCTTACGCCGGAGGGACAGGTGGTTGTCCTTACCGCGGAGGTTGGCCACCTGGGTGAGCTGCGCGAGCCCCTGGGCATTCTGGATGTGGAAGAGGGCAAGGTTGAGCGGATGATCAACCAGGCCTCCGGTCACCTGGTGCCGGTGGGGGATCCGGAGCACATCGAGTTTCCGATGGTGCTGGATCAGGCCTCCATTGCCGCTCAGATCGGCATGAGCCCTTCTGCGCGCCACATCCACCCAGATGTGCTGCAGGAGCGCATCGCTGCACTGCCGGAGACCATGGAGGTCACCGCCCGCGCGGCCATCACGCGCTTGGCGAAGGCCAACCGCTAGGCGCTTGCTCGGTCGCGACTAGCGGCCAGTTAGTCTTCGTCGAAGATTCCCGCGGCCACGTCGCGATCGGCGATGAGGGCCTCCGCCATGTAGGCTTCCTGATCCTCCGGGGAGGTCAGGCCAGCCTGCATGCGCATCAGGTGCCGACCGGCCGTCTGCATGGAGGAGATAATTTTTGCGCCGCCGGTTGCGCGCACGTCGATATCGGAAATCTGCGAGTGCGCCGGAATAGCGCTGGTGAGGGTCACAGCACCGCCATCGGCGAACACCTCACACACGGGCCCGTCCAGGAACACCGTCAGGGTGTCCGAGTCTGCGTCTTTGAGCGGTGCCGTGCGGGTATCCACGCCCAGGCGGGTGACGGACACCGCATCGTTGGTGTAGCTGATTGTTGCAATGACCTGCCCGGAATCATCCGTGACATCGACATCCACGCTGCCTTGCTGGGCGTCCAGCTGAGCGGACCAAATGAACGCATAGTCAGAGAACGTGCGCACGGCGGTAGGGGCGCCGACGACATCCTGGTACAGCTCCCCGCCCACCAGCGAGAGGTAGCGGGGTGCCGACAGGCAGTTGGCCCACTGGCCGTCCAGCGATGGGTGCGCGCCCACCAGGCCGAACATCACCGGCGTGTGGTAGTCGATCACACGCGGGCGGGTGAAGTCGTGGCCGAAGTCGATGACGGTGAACGGGGTGGTCACCTTGAAGGCATTGCCACTCAGGTTGCCGACTACATAGCCAGCGACCTCATCGGATTCGCCCGCGCCGCCGGGGAAGGTCACGAACAAGACATCCCGGCGGGCGGAGGAGTCGGCGTCCACCATAGAAACAATGCGCGGAGCGAAGGGGCGATCGGGGCGCAGGGCGGCCTCGGCAGGCAGCTCCAGTGGGCCGAGTACCCGCCAATGCTGGCGGTCGCTGGACCGCAGAACAACGATCTGCGCATCCACGTCGTTGATGAGGGATAGGGCGATCATCAGCCAGCCTTCATCCGGGTGGGCGGGATCCTCGTGGCGAATCACGCTGGGGGTGACCAGGTTTTCTACCGGGTGGGAGGAATCGTCAATGTCGATGGCGCCGAGCCGCTGGACGTGGGGATCCGGCAGACTCGGATCGTCGGATACCTCCGTGGCCTCCATCAGGTTGGGGATAAGCGCCCGTTCGATCGTGAAGGTTCGTGGGCCGCGCTGGCCGTGGGGAATGTCGGCACCGCGCGCTTCCGCAGCAGTGGCTTCACCTGCAGCGTGAGTAACGACGAAGAACAGTTCCGCCCCCAGACCCACCGGGACCGTGGCGCCGGCCAGAATATCGACCTCTGCGCCGCGGGCGGTGCCCTCCCGGTCTGCTAGCCCCCGGTTTGGAACGACCACGTCATCGCAGATGTCCCAGTCGTAGGTGGCTTCCGAAGCCACCTGGTGCGCCCACCGAGAGCCCTCGGAAGGGCGCGGGCGGAACTGGTGGAATACGTGCAGGGCATTGCCGGAGAAAACGGCGCCTGCTGGGGCTTCCAACACCCCCGTTTCTGCGGTGATGTGCAGTTCCGGGCGGTGTTTGTGGGAGGAAGAATGCATGCCACCATTCATACCAGCGGATTGCGGTTAAAGCAGGGACTTGTACACGTCCACGGTCTGCTCGGCGATGGTTGCCCAACTGAAAGTCGTCACTGCACGCTGGCGGCCGGCCTCCCCAAAGCTGCGCACCTTGTCCTTGTCTGCGACAAGTGCGTTGGTGGCTTCGGCGAGGCCTCGTTCGAAGGCTTCGGCATCGTTCTCGTCGTAGTGGACTAGCGTGCCGGTCTCTCCGTTGACGACAACCTCCGGGATGCCTCCAACGTCGGAGGCCACAACTGCCGTCCCGCACGCCATGGCTTCCAGGTTAACGATTCCCAGGGGCTCGTAGATGGAGGGGCAGAGGAACGCATCGGAGGCCGACAGGATCTCCTGCAAAGCCGGTTTCTCCATCATTTCCTTTACCCAGAACACGCCGTCGCGTTCTGCCTGCAGCGCCTCCACCAATGCGGTGACTTCGGCTTCGATTTCCGGGGTATCGGGGGCGCCGGCGCACAGCACAACCTGGATCTCCGGATCAAGGTGGGCGACTGCCTTAAGCAGGTGGGGTACGCCCTTTTGGCGGGTGATGCGTCCGACGAAGGAGACGATGGGGCGATTGGGGTCGACGCCGAGCTCCGTGAGTACGGATCGATTGCCAGCCTCCACGGCCGCCTCGAAGGTGGGGCGGGGCTGCCACAGTTCGGAATCGATGCCATTGAGCACCACGTGGATGCGATCCGGGTCGATTGCTGGGTAGGCGTCGAGGATGGATTCCTTCATCTTGGCGGAGACGGCGATAACGGCATCCGCGTTCTCCATCGCATTCTTCTCCGACCAGGAGGAGACATCGTAGCCACCGCCGAGCTGCTCGCGCTTCCAGGGGCGGTGCGGCTCTAGCGAGTGGGCGGTCGCCACGTGGGGGATGCCGTGCAACAGGCCACCAACGTGGCCTCCCAGGCCGGTGTACCAGGTGTGGGAATGCACAACCTCTACATTGCCGAGGGAGTGCGCCATGCGAAGTCCGGTGGAAAGTGTCTTGATGGAACCGTTGGCGTCCGAAAGCTCGGGATCTACCCCGTGGACATAAACATCCTGCTCTTCGCGCGGCCCGCCCATGCAGTGCACGTCGACGTGCTCCAGCTGCCGCATGTAGCGAACCAGTTCGGTGACGTGCACCCCGGCGCCACCGTAGATCTCTGGGGGATATTCCTTTGTCAGCATGGCGATACGCATGCTTCCAGACTAACCGGCTGCGCACCGCGTGTCCTGGCAACAACGGTCGCCAGGACATTGATTGCCTGCTTGGCAAGCAAAACTACCGCCGGGTCGCTAGGTTGGAAAGTGTGAAGAGCAGATCGAATGTCCTGTCCATTGTCCTTGCCGGTGGCGAGGGAAAGCGCCTGTACCCTTTCACCGCCGACCGCGCTAAGCCCGCCGTGCCCTTCGGCGGTAACTATCGCCTGATCGACTTCGTACTGTCCAACCTGGTCAACGCAGGTTATTACAAGATCTGTGTGCTGACCCAGTACAAGTCCCACTCCCTTGACCGCCACATTTCCCAGTCCTGGCAGCTGTCGGGTCTGACCGGCCAGTACATCACCCCTGTACCTGCACAGCAGCGCCTGGGGAAGCGCTGGTTCACCGGTTCCGCGGACGCAATTCTGCAGTCCCTCAACCTGGTGTACGACGAGCAGCCGGATTACATCATCGTCTTCGGTGCGGACCACGTTTACCGCATGGATCCGGAGCAGATGGTGCAGGAACATATCGCCAGCGGCGCCGGTGTGACGGTTGCAGGACTGCGCGTTCCGCGCCACGAAGCTACGGCATTTGGCGTGATTCAAGCAGACGATGACAACAAGATCGAGCAGTTCCTGGAGAAGCCGGCGGAACCGCCGAGCGTGCCGGATGATCCAGAGGTCTCCTTCGCCTCCATGGGCAACTACGTGTTCACCGCGCAGACGCTGATTGACGCGCTGAAGGAGGACTCTGAGGACGAGAACTCCAACCACGACATGGGTGGCGACATCATTCCGCGCCTGGTGAACCGTGGAGAGGCCTACGTCTACGACTTCTCCAACAACTACGTCCCGGGTGAGACCGAGCGCGACAAGGGATACTGGCGCGACGTGGGTACGGTCGACGCGTTCTACGAGGCGCACATGGATCTGATCAGCGTGCACCCGGTGTTTAACCTGTACAACCAGCAGTGGCCGATCCACACCGCAGAGACCGGCAACCTGCCGCCCGCGAAGTTCGTTAAGGGCGGAATCGCCCAGTCTTCGATGGTTTCGGCGGGCTGCATCATCTCCGCCGGCACGGTGCGTAACTCCGTGCTGAGTGAGAACGTGATTGTGGAAGAGGGCGCCTCTGTCGAAGGCTGCGTGATCATGCCGGGCGTGCGCATTGGCCGCGGCGCAGTGGTGCGCCACGCCATCCTGGACAAGAACGTTCAGGTTTCCGCGGGCGAGATTATCGGAGTGGACCGCGCCCGCGATCAGGATCGCTTCACCATCTCCAAGGGTGGCGTGGTCTGCATCGGCAAGAACGTGGTTGTCTAAACCTCCGCCGCGTAAGCGGCGGGGAATAGGGGAGTTAGCTGATCTTGGTGATCAGCGTGGCGCCCGCTCCGAGGGGGAGGCGGGCAACCTTCGCGTTATCCAGCTCGCGGAAGAACTGATCTGCCTCGCGGGCGCGGGTGGTCTGGCGATCGGCGTGCTTGTCATCGCCGACGAGTCCATCCATCAGGGAGTCCAGCAGGATGAGGACGCCACCGCGGCGCAGTGCCGGGAGGGTGGATTCCACGATCGCGGTGAACTCCTCCGTGGCGGCTTCCGCAACTGCGATGTCGTAACTATCGCTAGCCAGACGGCGAATAACGTCCAGCGGAGCACTGGGCAGGAATCGGAAGGTGTTGGGGCGCTGCCCAGCGTTCGCGAAAGCCTGCTTAGCCAGCTGCTGATGCTGCACTTCTGGCTCGATGCACGTCAGGTGTCCCTCCACCTGGGCAGCGTTGAGTCCCTTGAAAAGGTGCAGGCCGATCACACCACTGGCGGGAGACACGATGATGCCGGTGGGGGTGTGGCCGTTGGCGGCGGCGTTCGCGCCGGCGCGGGTAGCCAGGAACTCCAGGAACTCGGCCGTCATCGCATCGGGGGTGAGCAGACCGAACTCCTGCGCGGCCTCGACGGCGGCAGTGACGACCTCGTCTGGCTCGGTAGTGGCCCGGACGTACTCACGGATGGCCTCGATTGGGGAAGATGATGCAGCATTCACGATTCCTGACGATAGGCCAGGGAAGCGCCAATGTTGTGCTTGACTTCGGCATGTCAGACTGTGGCGTCAAAAATAGAAAAGAGAGTGAACAGATGTGACCGGAGTGACTAATTCTCCTCCCCTCCCCACGAGGGGGTAAAATTCTCACAGGAAACTGCCAGGTGTGCAGCACAAGAATTTGAGGACGATCAGTCACAATATGGTCATGAACGCAGACCGAACCCCCAACCCCCGTAGTACCGCAGAGTTTGATGCAGGTACCGGCGAGCTTCCCAGCTGGGGTGAATTGGTCGCAGAACACGCAGACAGCGTGTACCTCCTGGCCTACCGGCTGGCGGGCAATCAGCAGGACGCCGAAGACCTCACGCAGGACACGTTCATGCGCGTGTTCCGGAGCTTGAAGAGTTACCAGCCAGGCACCTTCGAAGGTTGGCTCCACCGCATCACAACCAACCTCTTCCTGGACATGGTGCGCCGTCGCGCGAAGATTCGCATGGAGCAGCTGCCCGAGGATTACGACCGCATCGAAGGTGGCATCGCGGACCCAGCGGAGACCTTTGAACTGAATAACTTGGATCCGGCGCTGGAGAAGGCTCTGGATCAGCTAGCCCCCGAATACCGTGTGGCGGTGGTGCTGTGTGACGGGCTGGGGATGAGCTACGACGAGATCTCCCAAACCCTGGGCATCAAGATGGGCACCGTGCGCTCCCGCATCCACCGCGCCCGTGCCCAACTTCGCGGTAACCTGGAACGTAACCAAGGCGAACTGGTCTACACCGGCCAGGTCTAAAAGCCCGGTGTAGCTAGCGAAGCGGGATAGCGCGAGATAGTGCGGGACAGACAGGGACAGAAAGGTAGGTAGCGCGTGTGACATCTTTCGTAGAAAACTTCACCGGGGAGCTGTCTATCGATCACCTGTCAACCGAGGCCATCGCCGCCCTCGTGGACGGCGAACTATCGCGCCGGGCAGAGCACCGAGCCAAGATCCACCTTGTGCACTGCGAACACTGCCGGGAAGAGGTTCGTGCACAGCGCACGGCAGCCAATCGCATGCGCAAACACGCCGCAGCAGTACACACCCCGGGTGGGCTGATGGAGAAGCTGCAGCGCATTCCGGAGGAATGCTGCGAGGACGATTCGCCCCACCGATTCTCAGTGGACGGCTGTCGGCGCCCCGAAACTCTAGTCGACCGAGTTGATTTGTTGCTTCGGAAGATGCACCTGCGCGGCAAGTAGAGTGAAAGTCTGTGCGGATTAAGTTAGGTTAGACAGGTGTTTTCCAATGTAGGTTGGGGCGAAGTCCTCGTACTTTTGATCGTTGCGTTGTTTCTGATTGGCCCGGAGCGTTTGCCGGGGCTCATCAAGGAAGCTCGGGCGATGCTGTTGGCAGTGCGCAAGGCCGTCTCGCAGGCTAAAGAGCAGCTGGATGGGGAGCTGGGGGAGGATTTCCGGGAGTTCTCCAAGCCGCTGCAGGAGCTCAACTCGGTGCGCCAGATGGGTGCTAAGGGCTTCATCACCAAGACTCTGTTGGACGATGATGACAGTATCCTGACCTCTTTCAGCGAGACGAAGCAGGAAGTGAAAGACACCGTGGATACGGTGCGTAAGCCGAACCTGCGCGAGTCCCTCAAGGCGGACAGTGCAAAGAAGAAGGCTCCTGCCGACAGCGCTGCCCCCGCGAGCGGTAGCGCGGACAACGGAGGCATCGCCGTAACCCAGCAGTCGACGGCTGGGGAGTCCCGCGCGCAGACCTCGAGCCCGGTCGCCGATGCTGCAGAGCAGCTCACGGGAGATGCCGGGGGCGCGGGAAACGCAGGCAACGCTGGGGATAAAGAAAAGCCCTCCACACCCGGTTACGGGTGGGAGGACGTGACCTAAACCGCGCTAGCCGCGGTTGCGGCCGGAGCCTTTCGGCCTATTTCTTTGTGACGCCGAGGTTCAGCGACTTACCTGCCAGCGAACTGCGACGAACGGCCAACTGATCGGCAATTCCGCCGAAGGCGATCGTGGCCGGAGAGTTCGGCTCGGACAGCACGATCGGATTGCCTAAGTCCCCGCCAATGCGCAGGTTCGGATCCAGCGGGATCTGGCCCATCAGAGGCACCTTAGTGCCGGTGATCTGGGACAGGCGGTCGGCGACGAACTGGCCACCGCCCGAGCCGAAGACCTCCATGCGGGAGCCGTCCGGCATGTCCATCCAGCTCATGTTCTCGATCACGCCGCCGATGCGCTGGCGGGTCTGCTGGGAGATCGAACCGGCGCGCTCCGCCACCTCCGCGGCAGCAGCCTGCGGGGTGGTGACGATCAGCAGCTCAGCATTCGGAACCAGCTGGGCGACGGAGATCGCCACGTCGCCGGTTCCCGGCGGCAGGTCCAGCAGAAGGATGTCCAAGTCACCCCAGAACACATCCGCCAGGAACTGCTGGATAGCGCGGTGCAGCATGGGGCCACGCCACACGACGGGGGAGTTATCGCCGATGAAGTGGCCGATGGAAATCAGCTTCACGCCGTGCGCCTGCAGCGGCATGATCATCTCGTCCACCTGGTGGGGCTTATCCGTGGAGCCCATGAGGCCGGGTACGGAGTGGCCGTAAATGTCGGCGTCGATCACTCCAACCTTCAGACCCCGCTTCTGCAAGGCTACGGCGAGGTTCACGGTGACGCTGGACTTGCCCACGCCACCCTTGCCGGAGGCGATGGCGAACACGCGGGTGGTGGAGTCGGCCTGGGCGAAGGGGATGACCGGATCAGCGGAATCGCCACGCACCATTTGGCGGATGTTGCGGCGTTGCTCGTCGCTCATCACGTCGGTCGTGACGGTGACGTTCTCCACGCCATCGACGGATTCCGCAGCTTCGCGCGTTTTCTCCGTCAGGTGGTTCTTCATCGGGCAACCAGCGATGGTCAGGTAGATCTCGATGGCGACATCGCTACCGTTGATGTCGATGGACTTCACCATGCCGAGATCCGTGATCGTGCGGTTGAGTTCAGGATCCTCTACGCGGGATAGCGCGCTGCGTACAGCGGATTCAGTGACTTGGGACATGATGGCTTTCAGTGTATCGAACGACTGCCCAGACGTTAACTTGGCCTGGTAGGTGGAACTCTGACTTAGTCTTCGCGGGACTCTCCGCGGGCTTCCTCATCGCGCCGCGAATCGTCGATCTTGTCATCGATGCGCTGCAGAATGTCGTGCAGCTCCTCCAGTTCGCGCCGCAGGTAATCGCGGGTGACGGTTTCGCCGACGGCGATACGGACGCTGGCGACCTCGCGGGCCAGGAATTCCGTATCGGCCTTGGTCTCCGCAGCGCGGCGGCGGTCCTCGTCCAGGCTCACGCGGTCACGGTCGTCCTGGCGATTCTGCGCCAATAGAATGAGCGGTGCGGCGTAGGCGGCCTGGGTGGAGAAAGCGAGGTTCAACAGGATGAACGGGTATGGATCCCAGTTCCACCACATGCCGCCCAGGTTCAGAGCGATCCAGGCGACCACGATGATCGTCTGATAGAAGAGGTACTTGCCCGTACCCAGGAAGCGGGCGATGTTCTCGGCTACGCGGCCAACACCGTCGCCGTCCAAGTTGAATTTCTTTTTCTGACGCGTTGCGTCGGTGGGCGTATCTAGCTCTGCGCGGGAAAACTTTCGTGCCATAGAGTGCCTAGACCCCCTTCACTTCATTGTTGGTCGCAGTCTCATTGTTGGCTGCATTCGCTGCCTCGGGGCTGGAGCTGTCAGTGGATTCGGCGGCAGGGCGTGCCACGGAGGAGGCGTCGACGCGCCAATCCTCTTCGCGCCAGTCCTCCGGAAGCATGTGGTCCAGCAGGTCATCGACGCTGACCGCGCCCAGCAGGTGCTGGTCGTGGTCGAGTACCGGGCCACACACCAGGTTGTATGTCGCGAAGTAGCGGGCCGCGGTTTCCTGCGTATCCTCCGCGAACAGCGCCGGTAGTTCGAGATCCAGGATCCCACCGATCAGGGAGGACGGCGGTTCACGCAACAGCTTCTGCAGGTGGACACAGCCCAGGTACTTACCCGTCGGGGTGGCCTGGGGTGGGCGAACTACAAAAATGAGGGAGGACAGGGACGTCGGTAGCTCTGGGTTTCGCGCGTGAGCGAGAGCTTCGGCGACGGTGGCCTGCGGCGTCAAAATAATGGGTTCAGGAGTCATGAGCGCGCCTACGGTCTCGGGCGAGAAGTCCATGAGGCGACGAACGGGTTCGGATTCCTCCGGATCCATCAGCTCCAGCAGCACGTCCGAGGTATCCTCCGGCAGCTCCGCCAGAATATCGGCTGCGTCATCCGGGTCCATCTCCTCCAACACGTCCGCGGCGCGTTCGATGTTGAGGTGCTCCAGGATCGCAGCCTGATCGTCATCCGGCATCTCCGCCAACACGTCCGCCAGCCGCTCGTCGTCGAGCTCCGCGGCGATCTTGTTGCGGCGGGCATCATCCATCTCCACCAGGGCGTTAGCCACGTCAGCATTGCGCATTTGCGCGAATGAGGCGATCAGCTCCGCATCCTGGTTCACCGCTCCCGTTCCAGAGGCGTGGAGGCCTTGAATGTGCTCGATGGGGATAACGTCGATCGCAGTCCGGCGCCCCAGGCGACTGCGCTGGGTGACCGCCAGGTTGCGGATCTTCCACTCCCGGCGACGGCTACGGCTGAGCTCCACATCGGTGATCTCCACGACCTTGCCATGAAGGTCCTCGTGCTCCGGATCGTCTGTGTGCACCTTGGAGCCGATGAGGTCCTCGAAGATCGTTAACTCCGCAGAGCGGGATTTGAATGGGCGCAAGTTCACCGAACTGGAGGTAGTGGTGATGTCCGTGGCGGTGATTGCCGCGATTCGTAGCATCGGCAGGAAGATCTTTCGCTTATTGGAGATCTCCACCACCAAACCAAGTGCCGTCGCATTATCGCCGTGGATGGTGATCACGACATCGCGGACACGACCGACGGATTCGCCGTCTGGCCCCAGCACCACTAAGCCGGCTAAACGTCCTGCATACACACGACTAGTACTCATGTCTACTAAGGTTACTTGATGCCTAAGACGCGGTAGTATGTGGCAAGTTGGATGGCTGCACACAGCCAGAAGCGCTGGATAGCGCCAGAAATGCTGGATATCGCCAGAAAGTTAAAGGGGAAGAACCAGATGCGAGTGTTGGGCGGGCGCAACGTGGCGTCACTAATCGCAGCAGTGACCTGTCTTGCCACCGCAAGTGGGCTGGCAGGGTGCGCGGAACAGAGCGCTCCGCAGTTCGTCGTCGGCGTGCCGGAGCAGTCCCTCGGGAATTCGCCCATGCCCAACCGCAATGCCGATGCTTTTGCCCGCTACCTGGTGCGGGGACTCAAGGATGACCACCGAAAGGTGGAGCGCAAACTCGTGTCCGCAGACTACCGGGTCCGCCAGTTGCGCACTGGTGAAGTGACCGTGACCTTCGGCTGCACGGGCGAGCTGTTGCAAAGGCTGGATCGGAACCGGGGCCTCGAGCTGCGCCGGGAGTATGCGGATCGGGAGGCTGTGAAGGGCGGGGAGCAGGACGAGAGCGCCCCGAAGTCCGGCACCCCGAAGTCCGGCACCCCGAAGTCCGACCGGGAATGGGAGGCGCTGGTGTACGACGAGCTGCGCAACGTGCTTCCGCAGGATATCGGTATTACTGCGCCGGGGGAGGCCATGCCGTGCCAAGGCACTGTTTTGCCGCAGAACGCCGTTGTGCTCTACGCGAAGGAAGGCCTGAGCCGCGACATTGTTGGGAAGCTGAACTCCGTGGCTACGGGAACGACCATGGAGATGCTCGGAGGCTAGGGCTCGGGGCGAGGCAGGGCAGGGCTAGGGCTAGGACTTGGGCTCGGGGCAGGGCAGGGCGCTGAGACCAAGAAAAAGCCCGCCGCTAGTGCAACGGGCTTGTTGCTGGCTAGTAGCTAGCCGCTGAGGGCTTGCCGAGTTTTACTCGAAAGCCTCCTCCAGCAGCTGCTTCTGCTCCAGCTGGTGCACCTTTGCGACACCGGTAGCGGTGGAGGACTGTGCACGGCGGGAAACGCGCTTCAGCTGGATGCCTGGGATGTGCTCCGGCAGCTGCAGAGCCAGGAACGGCCACGGGCCCTGGTTGGCCGGCTCGTCCTGTACCCAGCGCACCTCGGCGTTCGGGTAGTTATCCAGCGCATCCTTGATGCGGTTGAACGGAATCGGGTGCAGCATCTCCACGCGGACGATGGCGACATCATCGCGACCGTCAGCCTGACGCTTCTTCTCCAGATCCCAGTAGATCTTGCCCGAGCACATCAGAACAGTCTTGATGTTCTCGTTCTTGCCGTTCTGGTTCGGGTCGTCAATGACGGACTGGAACTTCTTGACCTCGGTGAAGTCCTCCACGGAGGAGACCGCCATCTTGTTACGCAGCATGGACTTCGGGCTGAAGACAACCAGCGGGCGCTTCAGGGAGCCCAGTGCGTGGCGGCGCAGCAGGTGGAAGTAGTTCGCCGGAGTGGATGGCTGGGCGATGGTCCAGGAGCCCTCCGCGGACATCTGCAGGAAGCGCTCGATGCGGGCGGAAGAGTGGTCTGGACCCTGACCCTCGTAGCCGTGCGGCAGCAGCAGAACCAGGGAAGAAATCTGGCCCCACTTGGCCTCGCCGGAAGAAACGTACTCGTCCAGGATGGTCTGGGCGCCGTTGGCGAAGTCACCGAATTGTGCTTCCCAGGCGACCAGAGCGTCCGGGTTACCGACGGAGTAGCCGTACTCGAAGCCCATGCCCGCGTACTCGGTCAGCGCGGAGTTGTAGGTCTCGAAGCGGCCGCCCTTGCCGGACTCGCGGGCGAGTTCCTCCAGCGGGCTGTAACGGTCGTGGTCGGTGTGGTCGAACAGGACAGCGTGGCGCTGGGTGAAGGTACCACGCAGAGTGTCCTCACCGACCAGGCGAACCAACTTGCCGCCGTCCACCAGGGAACCGAAGGCCAGCAGCTCGGCAAAGCCCCAGTCGATGTTGCCGTTGCGGGACATTTCCTTGCGGCGCTTGATGACCGGCTTAACGCGCGGGTGCGGGGTGAGGCCGTCGGGCACGTCGGCGAAGAGATCGCCGATGCGCTCGATGAGCGCGCGGTCGACGGAAGTATCCAGACCGTGCGGCAGATCCTGGGAACCGGTGATGCCACCTTGTTCCTTCGGCTTAGCGCCCTTTTCTGCCTCGCGAACCTGCGTGAACACGGTCTCCAGCTGCTCGTGGAAGTCGCGCTGAACGCGCTCGATGTCTTCCTCGGTCAGGTCGCCACGGCCCAGCAGGGTTTCGGTGTACTGGTCGCGGGAGCTCTTCGTCTCACCGATCAGCTTGTACATCAGCGGCTGGGTCATCGACGGATCGTCGGCCTCGTTGTGGCCACGGCGACGGTAGGTCACCAGGTCGATGAAGACGTCCTTACCGAAGCGGTTGCGGTAGTCCACAGCCAGCTGTGCAACCCACACAACGGCCTCTGGGTCGTCGCCGTTGACGTGGAACACCGGGCAGTCGAAGCCCTTTGCCAAGTCGGTTGCGTAGTGGGTGGAGCGGCCGGCATCCGGGGTGGTGGTGAAGCCGATCTGGTTGTTCACCACGATGTGGACGGTACCGCCGACCTCGTAGGCCTCCAGGCGAGCCAGGTTGATGGTTTCCTGAACAATGCCCAGGCCGGTAAACGCGGCGTCACCGTGCAGCAACAGCGGCATAACGGTGTGCTTCTCGTGCAGCTGATCCTGCTTGGCGCGGGCGATGCCCTCCATGACCGGGTTTACGGCCTCCAGGTGGGAGGGGTTCGCAGCCAGGTAAACGTCGATTTCGTTATCGCCGAACATCTGGTGGTACTGGCCCTGCTGGCCCAGGTGGTACTTCACGTCACCGGAACCGCCTGCGGCGGCCGGGTCGATGTTGCCCTCGAACTCCGTGAAGATTTGCGCGTAGGGCTTGCCCACAATGTTGGCCAGCACGTTCAGTCGGCCGCGGTGCGGCATGCCGATGATGACCTCGTCGAGGGCTGCGTCGGCTGCGCGGTCGATGGCTGCATCCATCATCGGGATCAGCGTTTCAGCGCCCTCCAGGGAGAATCGCTTCTGGCCGACGTACTTGGTCTGCAGGAAGTTCTCGAAGGCCTCGGCGGAGTTCAGCTTCTGCAGGATGTACTTCTGCTGAGCCGGGGTGAACTCTGCCTGGCCAGCCTCGATACGATCCTGCAGCCAGTTGCGCTCTTCGGCGTCCAGAATGTGGGTGTACTCCGAACCGACCTTCAGGGTGTAGGCCTTGCGCAGGGTGGCAAGTACCTCGCGCAGCGTCATGGTTTCGCGACCAGCGAAGCCACCGACGTGGAAGGTGCGATCGAAGTCCCACAGGGTCAGGCCGTGGGATTCGATGTTCAGGTCGGAGTGATCCGGGATCGGCAGACCCGGCTGGGTCCACTGCAGCGGGTTGATGTCGGCGATCAGGTGGCCACGGGAGCGGTAAGCCTCGATCAGCTGCATCACGCGGGTGGACTTATCGACGCCGATATTCGGCAGGTCCTGGCTCCAACGCGTCGGAGCGTAGGGCACGCGCATGGCGTGGAAAATGTCATCCCAGAACTCGTCGTTGATCAGCAGGCGGCTCATGGTGCGCAGGAACTCGCCCGATTCGGCGCCCTGAATGATGCGGTGATCGTAGGTGGAGGTGATGGTCACCAGCTTGCCGATGCCCATCTCGCCCAGACGATCCTCGGAGGCACCTGCGAACTCAGCGGGGTAGTCCATGGAGCCCACGCCGATGATGGCGCCCTGGCCCTTGGTCAGGCGCGGCACGGAGTGGCGGGTGCCGATACCGCCCGGGTTGGTCAGGGAGATGGTCACGCCGGTGAAGTCGTCCATCGTCAGCTTGCCTTCGCGGCCGCGGTGAACAACGTCCTCGTACTTCTCGACGAACTCGCCGAAGGACATGTTCTCGGCTTCCTTGATGGCGGCGACCACCAGGGAACGCTGGCCGTTCTTTCCGACCATGTCGATAGCCAGACCCAGGTTGATGTGCTCCGGGGTAACGAGGGTCGGCTTGCCGTCGACGACCTCGTAGGAGTTGTTCATGTCCGGGTGAGCCTTGACGGCCTGCACCAGGGCGTAACCGATGATGTGGGTAAAGCTGATCTTGCCACCACCGCGCGCACGCAGGGTTTCGTTGACCATGGCGCGGTTTTCGAACATCAGCTTTGCCGGCATATCGCGCACGGACGTAGCAGTCGGAATCTCCAGGGAGATGTCCATGTTCTTCACCACGGCCTTTGCGGCGCCCTTAATGGTGGTCTTGCCCGGTTCTGGAGCCTCAACCGGCTGCTTCGGTGCCGGCGGGACGGTGCGCTTCGGCGTGGGCTTAGCGCTGCTGCCCAAGCTCTGAGGGGTCTGGCTCTGGGACGCAGAGCCCTTCGGCTGCTTACCGCCGGCCGTCGTATCCCGGGTAGGGGTGACGGTGGTCTTCTGAGATCCATTGCCCGTCGCAGCCTGGGTGTTGCCCGACGTACTTACGGGGGAGGAATTTTCTTCAAAGTAATCGCGCCATTCTGCGTCGACAGACTTTGGGTCTTCCTTATACTGCTGGTACATCATATCGACCAGCCATTCGTTTTGACCGAAATTCGCGCTGCTCACAGCAGGTCCTCGCCTCTTTCCTTAATGACTCTAAGTCTCGTCGTTCCACCCTACTACAAACCCGCAGTTGGGCTTGGGGCGGCATTCCATAATTCAGCGTAGGCTCCGTCACGCTGGAGCAGCTCTTTGTGGGAGCCAATTTCTACGACTCGACCGTGTTCCATCACGACGATCGTGTCGGCTCGCGCGGCGGTGCGCAGCCGGTGGGCGACGATGAGTGCCGTGCGCTCGCGGGTAGCGAGGGCAATCGCCTCGACGATCTGCGCTTCCTCTTCGTCGCTGATGTTTGCCGTCGCCTCATCCAACAGCATGATCGCCGGGCGGATGTATTCGGCGCGTGCCAGGGCGATCATGTGCTTCTGGCCCGCCGATAGCGCGTGTGCGCCGGGGGAGATGTGGGCGCCCAGCCCGCCGGGGATCGTCTGCAGGATAGCTGCCCCGCCGATGCGCTCTACCGCAGCAAGCACGCTGCCGTTGTCGGAGCCATACGCGATGTTCTCCGCGACAGTTCCGGCGAAAAGTTGTGGTTCCTGGGGCACAGTGCCGATGCAACGTCGCCAGTCGCGCACGTCGAAGTTTCGGATATCCACCCCGTCGGCCAGGATCGCCCCTTCCGTCGGTTCCACGAATCGGTTGATCAATCGCAGCAGCGTGGTCTTGCCCGCCCCGGTTGCGCCGACCACGGCCGTGGTGCCGCGGAAGGTGTGGTTGATCTGCACGGTGGGTTCGCCATCGCCGTACTTGTACATGACGCCCTCACACCGGATCGCCGGGCCTGCCGACAACTCGGGCGTAGTTGGGTTCGCGGGTGCGGTGATTGCTGGTTGCTCGTTGAGGAGTTCCCGGATACGCGAGACACTTACGCTGGCCTGCTGGAACTGGTCGAATACCTGGGAAAGTTGCTGGATCGGCCCGAAGAGCATGGTGAGGTACAGGCTGAAGGCCACCAGTGCGCCCTCGGTGGTCTGTCCCTGTGCAACGAGGGTTCCACCGGCGCTGAGAACCGCGGCCTGCGCCAGCTGAGTCAACAGATTGATGCCGGGGAAGTAGAGGCTGACGGCAGTCTGCGAGTAGGTGCGCAGACGGAGGTATTGCCTGGATTCCTCATCCAGTCGACCCTGCAAAGTGGATCCGTAGTTGTAGGCCTGGCCGGTACTGAGCCCCATGAGGGCTTCTTGGAACGTTGCATTAACCTGGCTGACCTGGTTGCGTGCCCGGCTGTACAGGCGGCGGGAAATGATACGGAAGACGACTGTGGCGACCACGATGACGGGCAAGAACAGTGCCACTATTCCGGCCAAAGTTAGGTCGGTGGCCAGCAGCATGCCGACGATACCCAGTGCCAGGGAGGCGGACACGATCGTCTGCGATAGACCCGTTTGCAGGAAGTTGGACAGCGAATCGATGTCGGTCGTCAGACGAGTCATGATTCTGCCGCTGGCTTGGCGGTGAAACCACAGCAGATCCATGTCGGTGATGTGCCTAAAGAGTCTGTTGCGCAGTGCAAAGATCAGCTTCTCGCCGGTGAGGGTGGTGAGGATGGTGTTGGCGATCTGCGCCGCCCAGGAAGCTGCGACTACTATCAATGCGACCCCACAGGTAATCCAGAGCGCCTGCATATCGTTGGCCGCAACTCCGTGGTCGATGGCGTGGCGGATAAAGGTGGGGAGGGCGATGTCCGCGGCCGAGGACAGCAGCAGGGTCGCCACAACTGCCGCAATCAGACCCGGCACCATGCCGAACAGGGTGCGCAGGCGGAAACCATCGCCGCCGGACGGCAGGGAAAGATCCGCGATGTGCGGTTCGGCGGGCGGATATTCTGCGAGCTTCTCGGCCGAATTCTCTGCAGAATTCTCAGATGGCTGCTCGCTAACTGTGTCGTTTTCGGGGTTGGGACGCGCCGAGGGCAGAGTGATTACCTGGTCCGGATTGCGGAAGCCCCCGTCGGCTCGATGGCTGATGTAAACCACGGTGGGACGGGAAATGGTGGCGCGCAGGTTAGCTAGGATTGTCGCCTCGGTGGCCTGGTCGATGGCCGAGGTAGCGTCATCGAAAATGATCGTGTGTGGTTTACGCAGCAGCATGCGGGCGATGGCGATGCGCTGGCGCTGCCCTCCGGACAGGGTGATTCCGCGCTCGCCGACGATTGTGTCCAGCCCGCCAGCGTCCCTGATGAAAGTATCGGCGCAGGCCAGGCGCGCTGCTTCCCACACCTCCTGATCCGTGGCCGAATGACCGAGCAAGATGTTTTCCCGGATCGTGCCGGAATAGAGGAAGGCCTCATCCATCACCAGTGCGGGCCGGTCGGCTTCCCGAATCTCCAGCAGCGGAATCGACTGTGCAGATCGTCCCGACTCTGCCGACTCCCCGTCGGTGACTTCGATATCCTGCGCATCCACGCTGTTCAAACCGGCTAGAGCATGCGCCAGGCGCGTCTTCCCCGAGGCCACCGGACCCTCCACGATGACGGTGCTGCCGGGGGAAATGTCCAGCCTTACTGGGGTGTTTCTCGGCGAGATGGGGAGGAACCCCGAGAACCCCATCGGGCCGCGCACAGGTGTGGTGCCGGTGGGGCGGGGCGGGGCGTCAATAATTTCAAAAATACGATCCGCACACGGTTCGGTGACGTGCACATTGACCAGCATCCCCGCTGCCATTCGGGCAAGGCGCGCGATCATCGTGATGTACGTGGAGACAGCCAGGAAATCTCCCACACTGATCGTGCCGCGCATCGCCAACCATCCGCCCAGCCCGATTGCGGCGACCAGAGCAACGTTTGGGAGGGCGGATAGAGCTGGCTGGAAGAGGGCACTCAGTTTTGCGACGCGCATGTTGATGCCGTAGTGCCTCGCCGATTCCCGCCTGTAGCGGGCGACCTCCCGGGGCTCCTGGGCGAAGCTCTTGACTACCTGGACCCCAGAGACCGTGCGGTCGACCTGCTCGGCGATCACCGCGGCCTGCTTCTGTGACGCCAACGACGGCTCGTACAGACGCGTGCGGGAGGCATAAGCCACCGCGAAGAGCAGGGGAATCTGCACCGCCACAATGCCTGCGATGGGAGGGGAGATCCAGAGAACCACGGCGAAGATCAGAACGAGCTCCAACATGCTGGTCGCCATCAACGGCAACATCGCTACCGTGCCCTGCACCTTCGTCAGATCGGTGATGGTGCGCGAAATGACCTGGCCAGTGCCGAAAGCTCGCCCCTGCTGCGCATCGACGGATTGGATCGCGCGGAACATCCGAGTGCGCAGGCTGTGCTGGGTGCGCACACTGAACGTACCGGCGAGGAACCGACGCAGCGACTGCACGACAAAACGCGCACAGGCAGCGGCCACCAGGAGCCCAATAGCGCGCCGGCTGCCATCCACAGAGGCACCCGCCAGGAGTGGCAAAAGCAGCTCGATGACAGGAAGCAGCACCGAAAACACGACGACGGAAATGAACAACCATCGATGGTGTCGGGCGGCTTCTTGGATGACTCTGAACACGCCGATGATTCTAACGCGAGGCGCGGACCACCCCATACCGTCGAACAGCGGCTTCCTGGGGCTGGATGAGAGTTAGCCGCGAGCTGGGCGAGAACTAGAGGATCTTGTCAGCCTCGCGGATGAAGACATGCACGTTGTCGATCATGTGTTCCGCGATCTTGCGGTTGGCTTTAGCGCCTAGGTAGGCGCCGACGCCGAACGGCAAAACCTTCTTAAACATCGCCCCGCCGAAACGCTTGCGGACCTGGCGGAATGCGAAACGTACCAGAACATTGTTGGCCTGTTTGAGCTCCACAGAGCTGGTATCCCGCAGCTTCCACGTACCGCGCAGGTTGTTCGCAGCCTTCAGGGAACCGAACGTGTTGTCCTCGGCGATTGCCTGCACCAGTTCCTTGGCCGTAGCTCCAGAGATAGCCAGGTACACGACAGCACGGCGGGTTTCTTCCTTTGAGATATCAATGCCATGCAGCTCCGCGGAGGCCAGAGCGTACAGTGCGCATACCTCGACCAGCAGCGCGGATTCCGCGGTAATGCCAGCAAGTGAAAGCAACGTGCCCACGCCCGGCACGGCTGCCACGCCGCCGGTTCCCGCGCCGGAACCCGTGGCCAGGTTCTTAAAGTGCGTGTCTAGAACTTCCTGTTTGCGCTGCAGGCTGGCGTCGCCGTGCCTCTTTTCGATGTTGGCGACGTAGGAACGGATCAGCGGTTCCTGGACGGACACTGTCCGATCGATCGCGCCGAAGAATCGGCGAGCGATCGGCCCCGAAGGATAGGGGGCGCGCTGAGCTTGGTGAATCAGATCCGCAGTAGCTGCGGCTTCGTCGCGCGCATGGCCGGACTTGCCGAAATTGAAAATACCCATGTTTCCCAAGAGTAGGGCAAAACTTTGGCAGTAGTCGGCATAGGATGGTGGGACACCTTTGATGAAAGCAAGACAAAAGTAATACAGATGACGACTACAGGCGCCACGCGAATAGAAACCTCTGGCGGCACCGTGCACGGCGTGCGGATCGATGGGGTGCGGACGTGGCGGGGCATCCCCTTCGGTGCGGCAGAACGCTGGAAGGCACCACACCCTGTGCATTGGGAAGGGGAGTGGCCTGCGGATGAGTACGGAAATATTGCTCCCCAGACGGCTTACAACTGGAAAGACGAGGTCATCGGCGACGAGGATTGCCTGAACCTGGACATCGTCCGGCCAGATACGGAAGACAAGCTGCCAGTCGTGGTATTCCTCCACGGCGGCGGGTTCTTCGCCGGTGCCTCGCACACAGCGGTACTGCGTGGCCATAACTTCGCCAAAGAGCTAGACGTGGTTTACGTTGCCCTGAACTTTCGCCTGGGAGCCCTGGGGTATGTGGACTTGAGTTCGCTGGAGGTGCCGGACGCCCACGATTGCGAGGCCAACCCCGCAACCCGCGACCAGATCCTGGCGCTGCAATGGGTGCAACGCAACATCGAGAGTTTTGGCGGCGACCCGAACAACGTGGTGTTGATGGGCGAGTCCGCTGGAGGCACGTCTGCAGCGGCCCTCATGGCAATGCCCGCGGCGCGAGGGCTGTTCCATCGGGTAATCCTGCAGTCCGCGCCAGTCATGAGCGTGCACACGAACGCGCAGTCGAACCTGTGGGCGCGGAAGCTGGCTCAATATTCCGGACTGGTGCCGCGCACGACCTCCATCGCCGAGCTGCGTGCCTTGCCCTTTGCGGATGTCGTTCGCGCCGGGCAGCAGATGCTGTGGAAAGGGCGCGGTTTGCGGCAGCTGAACGCTGCTTTTGGTATTGCTATCGACGGCGAGTTGTTGTCGCAGCACCCGCTGGACGTGTTCGAACAATCGCTGCAGCAGCGCATTCCGCTGCTCATTGGTACGAACAACGATGAGCTGTCGGCGGCGCAGATTCTGTTCTTCTCTAAGTCCGCGCGGCTGAGGACTGCCCGCGAGATGCTGCGCGCCCATGACCCGGCGTTAGCCGAGGACATCGAGGCTGCCTACGGAGATATTGGACGCCGTGGCGTGTTCGCGCAGATGCTGACGGACGCTGTGTTTTGGGCTCAATCCGTACGGCTGGCCGAGTTGCACCAGGCGGCCGGGGCGCCCGTGTGGATGTATCGCTTTGATTACGCGCCCACGATGTTGCGCCGCCTTGGTGTGGGAGCGATGCACTCGATGGAGCTGTCGGCCCTTTTTGGTGACGCCAAATCCTCGAAAGCCAGCTTCGTGTTGGGCGATGAGCTGGCCGTGGTGTCCGAACACATGCAACGATCCTGGAAGAGCTTCATCTGGGACGCACACCCTGGGTGGGAGCCCTACACCGCGATGTACCGTGCCACGCAGATTTTCGAGCGGGAGACCCGCATGGAGGAGGATCCGCGGGCGCCGTTCCGGCGTGTGTGGGAGGAATTCGATATGCGGGGCTGGAACGGGGATGAAAGCTCCGTGGCGATGCCCAGACCGGGACGATAAGCAGGGGCGTAAAGAAAGTCGTTTTGTGTGGGGACGCTTTGGTGTAGATCGGGTTACTATGGTGGCCAAGTCACGGATTGCACGTTGTGGCCGGGGCGAAAGAACACCTCAAACACCTCAAACACTAGGAGACATTGGCTGTGGGTTTCTACGAGGACATTGCGAAAGCGCTGGACACTGAGGGGATTGAGTCTCGCGTAAATGATGGAATGCTGTTTGTGCCGATCGCCCCGGAGCTGGAAATCCAGTTCCAGCAGATCGAGCAGACCGGTACGACGGCAGGCATTGATTCGGCTAATGTCTTCCTGGCTAAGGGGGAGCTAGACGAGGAAGAGGGGATTGAGGAGTTTGAGGCCACCCTGGTCGGCGTGGTCTTCTCTGTGGAGGCTGCGGTCGCGGAGGTTGCCCGGTACATCGCTACCGATCAGAGCATTACCGTTTTGCACGACCTGCTGGAGGGTACCGACGATCGCATCTCTGACCTGGAGTTCGAGCAGGATCTGATTGAACCGATGCTGGTGCGCGCGGAGGTTGGAACCGACTCCATGATCACCGTGCTGCTGGGATCGGGTTCCGATGAGCCCGAGGCTACCGTGACCTTCGTTACCTTCGGTGAGGACTACGACGAGCTGATCGACCAGGCTGTAGCGGAACTGGAAGCGGATGAGACGCTGACGGACTTCGAGCGCGAAATGATGTACCAGAACGTGCTGGAAGACGCCGCCGAGATGACCCAGGAGACTCTGGAGCTTGGCACCTTCAAGGATTTCGACCAGCTCTTTAACGCCCTGGCGGTAGCGCAGGTGCAGGCCACCGAGTGGGAGGAGCTGCTCGTTCCACTGGAGGACTACCCGTTCGACGATGAAGACTTTGACGAAGATTTCGACGGAGAAGACTTCGATGACGAGGACGACGAGGACTAGGCCACCTGTGGAGTCGAGCTATCGCCCGCCCGCAGATCCTCCTTAGTCATCAGTGCATGCCACGTCAGGCGCACCTGCCGCTGGTGATCGTTATCCCTGAATTCCTGCGGGTCCTCCTTTACGGTCCACGCTTGCCCAAGGATCAACTCCAATAGCCGTGCCGAACTGTGGGACATCCAGCGGGGGCCTTCCACGGATGCCGTGACGAGGAAAAGTTCTTGACCAGTGGGTGCTGAGCTCTGGGAAAGCCTGCGCCACATCAGGGGCGACATGCGGCGCCGGGAAATGTGTACCACCGCGGTGGATTCGCCCGCTCCAACGTAGAAGCTGGGTGCCCGCCAGCCGGGTGTAATGCGAATCAAGCTGCGTGGATGGCGCAGGATTGCGCGGGCTTCCTGCGCAGTCCGATGAGGTTCGCCCAAGCCAAAACGGCGAACCGCAGTGGAGGCGTTGATGGTGTGCGACGTGGTGATGCGGGAATTCATGGTGCTGTTCACTTCCTTTGCTTCAGGCTTGTGCTGTGCCGGGGCTCCACGGTGGAGATCCGTCGGCAGTGGCTTGCGTTCAAGGGCGAACACTAGGGGAGGGGGCGGACAAGGTGGCGTCACTAAGAAAAAAGAATAGAACAAACAATCGAATAAGGGAAGATGGTTTGAACGACCGAACGCGGCGCCCGGTGCGATAGCATGGGGCGAAGAAAACGTGGGCAGGCAGTCGAGCGACAGTTTTGGGAGCGACGAATATGGCACAGGGCACGGTAGGTGGCAACACGCAGAATGTAGCCATCGTCGGTGGCGGGCTGGCTGGTCTGGCTGCCGCTCGTACTTTGCGTAAAAGTGGTGTGACCTGCACTGTCTTTGAGGCAAGTGACCAGCTGGGCGGGCGGGTCCGCTCGGAGAAGATTGGCGGCATCACTGTCGATCATGGGCTGCAAACATTTAACTCCTGGTACCCGGCAGTGAAGGAACTGCTGCAGCCAGGCGAGTACTCTGCCCTGGGGATTCGCTATTTCCAGCCTGCGATCCAGACACTCACAGATGACGGGTTGGCGCTTGTCTGCGACCCGATCCGCGCACCGCACCTGATTCCCCGCCTGATGCGTTCCAAGGCGCGTAGTGCACTATCCTTCCGCGACCTGATTGCCCTGCGTAAATGGCTAAGGTCTGAACTGTCCCACCGCTCCAGCCTGGAGCTGCGGACGATCAAGCAGCAGCACATGGACGAGGACGTGAAGGTCTGCGAGTCGCTCGACCAGCGTGGCGTGCACCGGCGCACCCGCGCGGTGGCGATCGATCCGCTACTGCGCGCGTTTCTCTTCGATGCCGAGGGCGAGTCTTCGGCGATCTTTGCCAAGTGGATGGTCGGTACCCTGCTGCGAGGCAACTTGGCTGTGCTGGAAAACGGCATGGGGGACCTGGTGACGATGCTGGCGCGCGTGCCCGGTGTGGACTACCGGCTGAATTCACCGGTCGTGCGGATAGCCGAGGACGGCGACGGCGTGCGCGTGACAGTTGGCGCGGAGGGTGAAGGTACCGACAAGGGGTCAGGCAACACCGAGCATTTTTCCCACGTCATCGTTGCCGTCGATTCGAAGCAGGAAACGAAGCTGTTGGGCTCACCCGAGGTACCTACGGCCAGCGTGTCTTCCTGGTGGTTCGTCTCTGATGAGCCAGTGGCCGACGAGGCATTGTTCGCCGTCGACGGCACCCGCAGCACCCCCATTACCTCCGCCACGGAAGTGACAGCCGCTGCGCCGAGCTATGCGCCGGGCAAGCACCTGGTGGCCTGCAACCACGTGCACCCGCGCGGAGCTAACCCTGCGGACGGGCCGAACGTCGATGAAGTGCAGCGCGGTCTGGGCACCCTGTTCGGTGTTGATCCTTCCGGTTGGGAGCTGGTGACGGAGCAAAAGTTTATTGACGCCATCCCGCTTATCCTCCCCAAGAGCCTGCAGCGCATAGGCAAGAAGATCGGGGAGCGGGAACTTCAAGGCAGTCGCATCGCCCTGGCAGGCGCCCAGCACGCGACACCGAGTATCGACGGGGTACTCCGAAGTGGACAGCGCGCAGCCAACCATGTGATCGAGCAGTTAGGTCTTTAGGTCTGTAAATCGCTTTATCCTTCCAGTGCGCGTAGGCTTGGGCAACGATGAGTGATACTGAAAACGTCACCGGCGACGTAAACCAGCCGGCCAATGACGAGGTGGTATCTCAGAGTGAACTGCAGGGTGACATCACGGAGAATTCTTCGCAGGATTCTGCCGTAGAAAAGCAAGAGTCACAGAGTGTGACCAATGAGGCAGTAGAGTCTGAGAACGCCGAAGCGAAAGTTCCAGATAACGACCCAGACAACGACCCGGTCAACGATCCGGTCAAGACCCCAGACAAGGGCGACGAGCGACCCTCTTTTGACGGCCTAGGACTACCAGACAACGTTCTAGCTGCGGTCAAGAAGGTCGGTTTCGAAGTACCATCCCCGATTCAGGCAGAGACCATTCCGGTGCTGATGGAAGGCCACGACGTGGTCGGCCTCGCGCAGACCGGTACCGGTAAGACGGCAGCATTTGCGCTGCCGATTCTGTCCCGCATTGACGTGTCGAAGCGTCACCCCCAAGCGCTTGTATTGGCGCCGACGCGCGAGCTTGCGCTGCAGGTTGCCGAGAGCTTCCAGTCTTTCGCCGAGCACCTGGGTGGCATTCACGTGCTGCCGATCTACGGCGGCCAGGCTTATGGCGTGCAGCTGTCCGGCCTGCGCCGTGGCGCGCACATTGTGGTTGGTACCCCCGGCCGTGTGATTGATCACCTGGAAAAGGGCAGCCTGGATATCTCCGAGCTGCGCTTCATGGTGCTCGACGAAGCCGACGAGATGCTGAACATGGGCTTCCAGGAGGATGTCGAGCGCATCCTGGAGGATACGCCCAGCGACAAGCAGGTTGCGCTGTTCTCTGCGACGATGCCCTCCGGCATTCGTCGCCTATCGAAGCAGTACCTGAATGATCCGCAGGAAATCACGGTCAAGGCTACTCAGCGGACTAGCGAAAACATCGAGCAGGATTACCTGTTGGTCAGCCACCGGGACAAGCTGGACGCGCTGACCCGCATCCTCGAGGTCACTGAGTTCGAGGCCATGATCATGTTCGTGCGCACGAAGAACGAGACCGAGGAGCTGGCCGAGCGCCTGCGCGCCCGCGGTTTCAACGCGGCTGCCATCAATGGCGATATCCCGCAGAACCTGCGTGAACGCACTGTGGACCAGTTGAAGGACGGCCGCTTGGATATCCTCGTGGCCACCGATGTTGCTGCCCGCGGCCTGGATGTCGATCGCATCACGCACGTGTTCAACTACGACATTCCGCACGATACCGAGTCCTATGTGCACCGCATTGGTCGCACGGGCCGTGCAGGTCGCAAGGGTCGCGCTATTTTGTTTGTGACGCCCCGTGAACGCCGCCTACTGAAGGCCATCGAAAGGGCAACTAAGTCTCGGTTGAATGAGATTGAGCTGCCCACGGTGGACGCGGTGAACGAGGCTCGCAAGGAAAAGTTCCGCGACAGCTTGACCGAGTCTCTGGCAGATCCGCAGATCGGCATCTTCCGCGACCTGGTGAAGGAATACGCGGAGTCCAACGAGGTGGAGCTTGCGGATATCGCCGCAGCTCTGGCCACCCAGCTGCAGGCGGGTGAGGATTTCCTGATGAAGGAGAAGCCGAAGGAGGAGCGCCCGCGGCGCCGCCGGGAGGATCGCTATGGCGACGATTCCCGCAACGGCGGCGGAGCCTACAGGCCGATCGACGAGCGCTTCAACAAGGAAGCTCCGCGCATCACGGACCGCAGTGGCAAGGAATTTGCCGTGTACCGTCTGTCGGTGGGGCACCGTCAGCGAGTCCGCCCGGGTGCCATTGTGGGTGCTTTGGCCAACGAGGGCGGTATGAACTCCCGCGACTTCGGTCGTATCAGCATTTTCGCGGAGCACTCCCTGGTGGAGCTTCCGGTGGATCTGCCGATGGAGGTCTTCCACGCGCTGGATCAGACCCGCGTGTCCGGTCAGTTGATCAATATCGAACCGGATCCGGGTGCGCCGTCTGGCCGTCCGGGCAGCCATAAGCGCCAGCACCGCAATGACTTCGGCGATCGCGATCGTGGCGACCGCGGTGGGCGTGGTTATGATCGTGGCGGACGTGGCGACCGTGATCACGGTGGCCGCGGCGACCGCGGGGGACGGGACCGCGGCGGTCGCGGGTTCGACCGCCGGGACGACCGTGGTGATTGGAATGGCCGCGGTGGTCGCGATCGAGGTGGTCGCGATGACCGTAATGGCCGCGGTGGTCGCGGCGGACACGGTGGTCGAGGAGGTCACGGTTTTAAGGGCGACCGTGGGCACCGAGGTGGCCGCCACTAGCAATGAAGGCCGGCACCCCTTGGTAGGGGCGCCGGCTCTTTTGCGCCCTAGAAGGCTGTCCCAGCGACATCAAACAAAAACGCACCCCGAGGGTGCGTTTTTCGGTCTGAGCGACCGTCTAAAAAATTTTTTGGCTAGATGAACATCAGGATTGCAGTGATCAGCCACAGCAAGTTGAAGATGCCGGCGAACATTGCAGCCTGACCCGGGATCTTGGAGGTATCTGCGTCCGCAGCCTTGGCAGCTTCAGTCTCGGAAGCCGGAGCGTCGCCAGCCTCGACAGCATTCAGTGCAACCAGGCCTTTGCGCTGGCTGGGGATAACCAGGGCGATAAGGATGCCCCAGGCGACGATGGCCAGCAGCAGGGCGAAGTGCAGGGCGTGCTCCTTCATTGCTCCATCGACGGTGAAGAATGCAACCAGACCCAGCACCGGAACCAGCAGAGAAACAAACCCGTATGCGCGGGTGATGCGGTGAACCAGGCGCAACGCGCCGACAGCAGCTTGGTCACCGGACTGCGCCTTGCGGAACTGCGGCGCGTACATGGAAGAAGCGATGGCAACGGGGCCGATCAGCAGGATCGCAGCCAGAACGTGAAGGGCAACAATAAAAGTAGACATGTCCTCTACTTTGACAGATCAGCAGGTGACTTGTCACTTTGACAGCCCACCCATTCCCGCACGTCCGCCGGGCGCTTCATGCGCCCCAGAGCTACCCCAGAGCTACCGCAGAGCGAACCCTGAGCGAACCTAGAGCGACCACGGAGCATAAGCGAGGGGGCAAAGTTAAATGTCGCAGGCTTCACGAGCAGCGCGCGCGTCTGCCTCCGCCAAGGCCAGGCCATAGTCGCCGATTACCCGCACGAAGCGTGCGCTATAAGCACACTGGTCTACGGGAGGCAGCCACTCGCTCAGCGTGGCATCGGACTTTTCCCGGTTCACCGCAGAGTCCGTGACCACCAAGTTCCGCAGCGTATCGTTGGCAAACTCTTGCCGCTGTGCCTCCGGCCAAGCATAGGCTCCCAGGTCCCACGCCGCCGCTAGTGGGACGATGTGGTCGATGTCGACGTTCTGGCGGTCCATGTCTTGATGTGTATAGGGATCGACGCCCCCTCGTTCCCCCGATGCACCGCCTGCGTTGTTGCTGGCACATCCGCCGGAGGAACCCCCGAAGGTTTGCACCAACAACAGGTGGCGGGTGGTGCAGATACCCAGGTTTGTGACCTGCATGCCCCATCCATCGCCGAAGCGTTCCCGCGAATAGCCAATCACCCGGGGACGGGCGGGAATTTGGTGGATGCGTTGCAGGTATTCCGTGACCGCTTGTTGATCTTGGGGGTGGTGACGATGTGGCGTCCTCACCCAAGCAACACCAGCGACCAGCACGGCCAGGAGAAGGCAGTAAATGGTGAAGGGGGCGGGGCGAAAGAGAGTGGGGCGGGAAGAAGGCAAGAAAAAGCGCCGCATGCAGTAATAGACTGCAGCGGCGCTAGAAAGGTTCGCTTGGATTTCAAGCAATTAACCTTGGGTGACTACTTGGCGACAACCTCGGCGGCTTCCTCGAAGTCGATGTCCTTCTTCGTAGCGACCTTGGACAGCTTGGCTGCCTCGTCGAAGGTATCGGTAATCGCCTTGGACGGAGCCTTCGTGAGCAGGGTGACGGTGACCATGACGATGACGTTCAGAGCCACGCCCGGGATCATCTCGTACAGACCGAAGGGCTTTTCGATAACGCCGAACTGCGGTAGACCGCCCCAGATGAAGGCGACGATAGCACCGGTGACCAGGCCCGCGGCGGCACCCGGAGCGTTGAGGCGGCGCCAGTACAGCGAAGCCAAGATGACCGGGCCGAAGGAGGCGCCGAAGCCCGCCCAGGCGAACTCGACCAGGCCAAGAATTCCGGACTCCGGGTTAAGAGCAATCACGCCGGCGAAGATAGCGACAACCAGCACGGAGATTCGAGAGAGATTCTTCAGGGACTGGTCGGACGCATTCTTGTTGATCAGGCCGTTGTAGATGTCCTCGATCAGCGCGGAGGAAACAACCAGCAGCTGAGAGGAAATGGTGGACATGATCGCTGCCAGAACGGCGGTCAGGATCAGACCAGCCAATAGCGGGTGGAATAGGATGCGACCCATGTCCAGGAAGATAGATTCGAATTTATCCTGGTCATTGATGGCGATGGAGGGGTCCATGCCGAAGAATGCAGGGCCGATGATGGCGACCATGACGGAGCCGACCATGCACAGGAACATCCAGCCGACACCGTAGCGCATACCTGCGCGGGCATCGGACGGGCTACGCAGCGCCATGAATCGCACGATGATGTGCGGCTGGCCGAAGTAGCCGAGACCCCACGCGGCGTTGGAGATGATGGTGATGAAGGAAACGCCGGTAAACAGGGAGAACCAGTCCGGGTTCGGCTCAATGGAATCGAGGCCGTAAGAGTTTTCCAGCTGGTAGGTCCAGATCGCGCCCGGATCATCCATGTGCAACAGTGCCATGACCGGCACCAGGAGCAGGGAGACGAACATGATGCAGCCCTGGACGGTATCGGTGAAGGATACGGCCAGGAAGCCACCGATGAAGGTATAAGCCACGGTGACGGCGGCGATGATAATCATGCCGGTCAGGTAGTCGCCCTCGAAGGTGGACTCGAAGTAGACGCCACCGGCGACCATGCCGGAGGCTACGTAGAAGGTGAAGAACACCAGGATGATGATGCCGGCGGCGATGCGCAGGAAGTGGCTGCGGTCGTTAAAGCGATTCTCCAGGAAGGAAGGGATCGTGATGGAGTTGTTCGCCACCTCGGTGTAGGAGCGCAGGCGCGGAGCGGTGACGATCCAGTTCACGGCGGCACCGATCAGCAGGCCGATGGCCATCCATGTTCCGCCAAAACCTGTCGCATAGATGAGGCCCGGCAGGCCCATCAACAGCCAGCCGGACATGTCTGAAGCGCCGGCGGACAAAGCGGCGACGAAGGGGTGCAGGTTGCGTCCGCCGAGCATGTAATCCTCATACTCGTCGGTCTGGTTGAAACTATAAAGTCCAATCAGCAGCATGATGAACAGATAGATCACCATGGCTATGACAAACCATGTCTGGTCAGCCATAAACAGTCATCTCCTCAAGTTGAATGTATAAGTTCTATACGTCAGCTTTCGGGCTCTCTGTGCTCCGAAGTACAGAAGGCGCGCGCATGTGTGACGCGCACAACTCCGTATCCACGTTAGCGAACAGTTCTGCGCTGCGAAGGTTGTCTGGGGTACGTGGTAAAACTTCCACCATGGGATACACGCATCAGATGCACGTTGTTGCACCCACATCGGGCGGGCTGTGGTTGTGGGTAGAGCGCGTTGCAGGCCACGGGGTGGTGCTCGATATCGATGAACTTGAATCAGGCGATCTGCCTGCGGTTTGTATGGAAATCCTGGGGTCCCGACCGTGGCGAAATCGGGGTGGAATGTGGTTGGCCACGCCCCGTGGGCGGGTGAAGGAATTGCCGGTTCCTGCGGTGGCTCTAACGCCCGAAGAATCTGTTGGGTTAATGGGGGCATTATGCGAGTATGCGAATAATAATATTAGTTCTGGGCAGGGTACTAAATCTGGACTGATCGATGGACTCGGTGCGGAAGCTACATTTCTTATGCAGCTCTGCACTTTCGTTGAGGAAGCGGTACTTGCTGGGCGGGTAATGGTGCGCATGGAACGCGTCGACGATCAGTGGTTCCCCCGGTGGACTCTGTCGCCGGCGGGCGACCACATGCGGGTGCTGCAAGAATTCCGCACGCGCGTGCCTGGGGTGCTCACGCGAAACGGCGGCGCCGATGTGGTGGAGCGGATTGCCGACGAGTTTGCTCACTGGATCGCTGTGGCGCACCTGCGCCGCGAGCTGGGCGACTTTACCTCCGACTTCGTCCGCGCCCTGGCGACGGGCACGGCCACCCGACGTGGAGGGGCCAGCACCGTCGTCAACCTGGGGCAGTGGCGGCGCGAGGCTGAAGCGCAGGCCGGGCAGCTGGTCTTTCTGTTGTCTACTCCGTCGGAGGTGCAGGAAGAACAGGAAGAACAGGAAGAAGAGACCGCCGACAATCCAGCAGTAGGCGGTGCTACGCCGAGTTGGTGGCTACAGATCGCCTATTCGCTGAATGGTGGCCCCTTTGAACCTCTCAACCCCGCCACCATGGACGAAGAGCTCAGGGAGCAGATCATCCGTGGCCTCTACCGGGCAGAGGAAGCGTGGAAAGAGTTCAACCCGCACGTGCGTAGCCTGCTGACGTGGATCAACATTGGCGCGAATCCACAGCAGCGGGGATGGTGGCGTCCAGAAGAATTGCCGAGCGAACAGCCGACCTTGGGCACGAACCTGGACATCACCGAGCTCGCGAGCTTCCTAGAAGAAGGAGCGCCGGCGCTGCGGGAGGCCGGGTTCGGCGTGATGATCCCGCGCGAATGGGGCAAGGTGCGCCCGCGGGTGAAGGCGACGGCGACTCCGGTGGGGCAGGGGCCGGGATCGGGAAAGTTGGGGATGGACCAGCTGATGAACTTCTCGTGGGAGGTCAGCCTGGGCGGCGATGGTGCCGGCGGTGCTGGTGGGGCAGACGGGGATCTCGACGAGGCCACACGCCAGGAGTTGCTCAATGCGGCCGAAGCGATCGTGCGCATCAACGGCGAATACGTGTTCCTGGATCAGGAGGCCCTGTCTGCTGCCCGCAAGTGGTTCGCGGAGGTGACAAAGGAGCAGGATGCGCCCGTCGGCGACGTCACCGTTAGTGTGCGGGACATTGTGGAAGCCGACCTGTTAAGCGCCGCCGAGGTGGTCGATGCCGACCATGAGTTCCGGGTGGTTGCCGACGGATGGGTGGCGCGACTGCTGGATGGTGAGGCGCAATTGGATCCTCCGGAGCCGGTGCAGGTGCCCGCTGCGGTGCGAACCACGCTGCGCGACCACCAGCGCCGCGGTTTAAGCTGGCTGGCCTGGATGCACCGCCACCGCATCGGCGCGATCCTGGCCGATGACATGGGTCTGGGCAAGACTCTGCAGGTGCTGTCGCTGCTGGCATGGGAGCGTGAGGTCGACGACTGCGAAGGTCCGACCCTTGTCGTTGCGCCCACCACCGTTGTGGAGGCGTGGCGTGCCGAGGCCGCGCTGCACGTGCCGAGTCTGAAGGTCCTGGTCGATCACGGTTCGGGGTTGCTCACTGATGAGGAGTTTGGCGACGCCACGTCTCGGGGGCTCGAAGGCACAACGAAGCAGCCGGATCTGGTGGTGACAACCTACGGGCGCGTGGCCCGGAACACTGCCCGTTACCAGCAAGTTCAGTGGGGAAGAGTGGTAGCCGACGAGGCGCAGGCGATTAAGAACCCGGCGACGAAGCAGTCCCGGGCGGTGCGCTCGCTGGGCGCTGCGACCCACATTGCGTTGACGGGCACCCCGGTGGAAAACCGGTTGAGCGACCTGTACGCCATCATGGACTTCGCGAACCCAGGGATCTTCGGATCCGCCGCGGCGTTCCAGAATCGCTTGGCCATCCCCATTGAGCGCTACGGGGATGAGGAAGCCAAGCGGCGGTTACGTGGGCTGGTACAGCCGTTTATTCTGCGCCGGTTGAAGGGCGACGCCGCGATTGGTCTGGACTTGCCGGAGAAGCAGGACATCGTAGAGCGCGTTCCATTGTCTAGGGAACAGGCGGCGCTGTACGAGTCCTTCATTAAGGACATGGAGATGCGCCTGCAGCTGCCCGGCGGCAAACGGCGCGCCAACATCCTGGGCGCATTGGTGAAGATCAAGCAGATTTGTAACCACCCGGCGCATTTTGCGGGTGACGGGTCGGGGATTTTGGCAGACGGGAAGCACCGTTCGGCGAAGGTCGAGCGCATCTTCGAGATCGCCGGCCAGGCGCTGGAACAAGGCAAGAAGGTACTGATGTTCACACAGTTCCCGACCTTCGGCAAGATGCTGGCACCGGAACTGCAGAGCACCTTCGGCGTGGAGGTTCCCGTGCTGCACGGCGGCCTGTCGCGTGCCAAGCGCACGCAGATGGTCCGCGTTTTCCAGAGCGCCGATGGGCCGCCGATTATGATCCTGTCGGTGCGGGCGGGCGGTACTGGCATCACCCTGACCGAAGCCTCGGTAGTGATTCACATCGACCGCTGGTGGAATCCGGCGGTGGAAGACCAGGCCACAGATCGCGCCTACCGAATCGGCCAGAACAAGTCCGTGGAGGTCTATAAGCTGGTGGTGCAGGGCACCATCGACGAAAGAATCCACGACATCATCATGAGCAAACGCGAGCTGGCGGGGGACATTGTCGGTGCAGGCGAAGGGTGGATCGCCAACCTCGATGACGCGGAGCTCAGTGAACTGCTGCAGCTGCGCGAGTCCACCCAGCTGGAGGATAACGATGGTTAACAAGCAGCCGAGGAAACGCACGCGCACCGATGCGACCTGGGGTGAGAACGTGGTGCTCGCCGATTTTGGAGCTAAACGACGCCAGGAGATGAACCGCCTGCGCGATCAGCACGGCACGCACATCCGCGGTGAGGATAGCTGGGCTAGTTCGCAGCTGATGGAGGCAATATCTAGGTCGACGGATTCCGGGCGGCTGGCGCGCGGTCGAGAGTACTTCCGGGGTGGGAAGGTCCTGAGCGTGGAGTTTGCGGAGAACGTCGTAGCAGGCTTGATCCACGGCTCGCAGTTGGAGCCGTTTGAAACGTCCATTCATCTGCGCGGGCTTACGGATCGGCAGAGGGATTTCGTGCACCACGAGATGCTGACCGATAGCTCGCATGTCCGCTCCCTCCTGGGTGGCGGCGCGCCGGGCTTGGACGTTGCATCGGTGCTGCTACATCCCGGGCACGTCAACCGGGTGAGCTGTACGTGCCCGGACAAGTCCGCGATCTGCAAACACGTGGTGGCGCTGGCCTACTCGGCGGCTGAGAGGCTGGATCGGGACCCCAGTCTCCTTCTGAAATGGCGGGGATTGAACCCACAGGAGCTGCTGCGCCCAGTGCAGGGCTGGGGTGGCGGGGGCGTGGGGGCGTCCCCAAATAGGCAACCGCAAGAACAGGAACGCTTAGACAAGCAGGCTAACCAGCCGGAACAAGTCGATTCGGAAGCATTCTGGGGCACGTCGGCGGAACTAATCGAATGGGAGCCGCTGCGGTGGGAATCCGGGATGGAACAGGGTGACCAGAAGGCTTTGAATGAGGCTCTGCGGTCGGTGACATGGCATGCGGTAGATCAGCTGAAGGCGAAGCACGAGCTGGAGGTTTGCTACGAAACCTTAGAAAATGTCGAACCTATGTTCTATTATGAAACTAGGTTGTCCGGGTCGATTGATAAAACTGCGGACGAGGTAAGCGACGAGGACGGAACGAATAGTACGGAAAGAACAGGTAGGGCAGACACGTGACACAAGCAATGGCGGCAACGTCCGCGCATCGGGCGCGGATCCTGCACACGTCGGACTGGCAATTGGGGATGAAGCGCCACTTTTTGAGTGGGGAGGCGCAGTCGCGCTTCGACGAATCGCGGCTGACGGCGATCGAGGCGTTGCTGGAGCTCGCGGAGGAAAGGCAATGTGACGCCGTCGTGGTGGCCGGTGACGTTTTCGACGATAACTTGCTGAAACCAGAGATTTACGGGCGTGCGATGGACGTGCTGAAGGGCTCGACAGTGCCCGTATTTCTGCTGCCTGGAAACCACGATCCGCTGGATGCAGCGAGTGTGTATCACCGGAAGGAGTTCGACAAACTGGCGAATGTCTTCGTGCTGAAGGATTCGGAGCCGGTGGCGGTGCCAAAGTCCGGTGGTGGTAGAGCAGAGGGTGCAGCTGCCCTGGAGATCGTCGGCGCCCCATTGCGTGGAAAAACCGCGGACGAGGACTTGGTTGCGGCCGCATTGAGTGGTCTCGATCCGGTGCAGGGGGCCGGGATCCGCGTGCTGGTTGGGCATGGCGGGGTGAGCTCTTTCGGTGAGATCGACGATTTCGACCGCATCGACGTGGACAATGCTGCCCGGGCATGCCACGAGCGAAAGGTGGACTATGTGGCACTAGGGGATACGCACTCGACGATGCCGCTGGACGCAGACGCGACGCAGGCGCGGGTGTGGTACTCCGGGGCGCAGGAGGTCACGGACTTCGTTGAGCAGGACGGGCGGGGCGAGTCGAACTCCGGCAACGTCCTGGTGGTGGAGATTGCAGTGGATCCGGCGCGACCAGAAAAGCAAGCGCAGGTGCAGGTGGAGGAGGTTCCAGTTGGGCGCTGGGCGTTCAAGGCGCTCAACGCGACAGTGAACTCGACCGCTGATATCGACGAGTTCCTGGAGCGGCTGGGGGGAATTGAGTCGAAGCGCACCACCGTGGTGAAGTACGCGCTGGTGGGCACTTTGTCCGTCCACGATGCTGCGTACCTAGATGAGCAGTTGGAGAAGATCGCGCCGACCTTTGCGGCCCTGTATGAGCGCGAACGACTGATGGACGTGCACGTCATCCCCGACGAGGATGAGCTATCCGAAGGGCTACTGAGCCAGGGCTTCATCGGCGAGGCAGTGCAGGAACTCAAGAGCTTGGCCGAGTCCGACAGTCAAGACCCCCAGCAGATGCAGCAGGCGCAACAGGCGCAGGACGCTCTGCGCCTGTTGGTACGTCTGGCGCACCACGCGGAAAAGGGTAACTAGAAGGGTAACTAGGGGAGAGGAACGGCAAAGAAATGACAACTTCTAACGAGGCTTCGTCCAACACTCAGACCAAGGCCAGCTTTGTGCTGGAAAGCCTGGACGTCCGCAACTTCGCGGGCATCGAATCTGCACACTTCGCCCCCAGTGCAACGGGTGTGACCGTTATCCACGGCAGTAACGAGGCTGGAAAATCCAGCCTGATGAATGCCTTTGGACTGCTGCTTTCCGATTGGAAGGTCTCGACGAGCTCCAAGAAAGTCAGCATTTACTTCCCCGTGGGTGGTGGTAGTAAGTCGAAGATCACCGCGCGACTGCGCCTGGGCGAGAACCTGGTGGAATACACCAAGGACTTCGAGGGCAAGAAGATGCAGCTGGATGTGCTGCGCCCCTCCGTGCGCAACTACACCGGCGACCAAGCAATGGAGAAGTTCAACGAGCTGCTAAACGAAAGCATCGATTCCGCGCTGCGAGAGGCTCTGTTCGTCAGCCAGGGGCAACGCCTGGATGCCCTCGATTTCACGGCCATCCCTTCCCTTTCCTCGGCCCTGCGCAGCGCCGGCGACGACGCTAGTGACGCCACAGCGGGGACGGGCGCCAGCATCAGCGAAGGTGACCAAGGCGCTGCTGAGCTTCTGGTCCACCTGATTGACGAGGAGGACAAGAAGCTACAGGATCGCCGAGCCAACCGAAATCCCAAAGGGGAGCTAGCCACGGCTGAGGCGGATCTAGCCAGCGCAAAGGAGGCGCTGGCCACGGCACGGAGTGACTACGACAATGCGCAGGAAGCGATTTACGCGATCGAATCCAAGCAGGCACAGCGCGCGGCGGCGGAGGCTGACCTGCCGGAGGCCCAGAAAGAATACGACGAATATGCCAAGCGATTGGAGGCTGCGAAGAAGGTAGCGGAGACTCTCCGCACTTTGGAAAGCGAGCTGGAGCTCAAGGACAGCCAGGTCGGGCGGTGGAAGGAGGCCACCGAAGCCCGGGATAGTCAGAAGTCCGCGCTGGGGAAACTAGAACAGTCGCTCAAGGATGCGAGGGAGGCGCTACGTGGCGTCCAGAAACAAGCAGATGAACAACATGCCGAGCGCGACGAGGCGAAGAAGGCCTTCGATAGTGCTCACGCTGCGTATGTGTTGGCCGATAAGCGGGCGAAGCTGGCCGCGGCGCTGAAGAGTGCGGAGGAAGTTCAGGAGCGCCTGGATGGCTTGACGGAGGAGCGCGACAGTGCGGTAAAGCTGGACTCGCAGGTCGCGGAGCTGGCGCAGAAAGTGGCTCGCGACCCGGCTACCCCCAAGGCGGAGCAGAAGATCCGCGAGGCGATGACGGACCTGGAAGCGCAGATAAAGATCCGCGATGCGGGCGCGACCTCCGTGCACATCACTGGGCCGACAGGTGGCACGGTCGTTGATGATGGTGCCGAGACCACCCTGGAGGAAGGTGGCCTGGATAAGAAGATCACCGCCGAATGGACCGTCGGTCTGGGTGAATACCAGGTGCGGGTGACCCCGGCGCAAGATTCCAGCAACCTCGACCTGAACGTCGCCGAGGCTCTGCAGAAAGTCAACGCGGAGCTGTCGGCGGTTGGGCGCGAGCACATCGGACTAGAGGACTCCCGTGCGGAGGTCCTCGAGGAGCTTGGGCAGGCAGTACGGGCGCGCAACGAGGAAGAGGAAAACCTGCGCGACCTGCGCGCGAACCTCAAGGCAACCCTCGGCAAGCGCACCCTGTCCGATTTGACCGGCCAGGTCGGCAGCCTCACCGCCGAAGTTGAAAGGCTGCAGGAGCGTTGTGATGTGCTGCGTAGTGACGCCAACGTGGGGGCCGACGAGAATGTCGACGAAGCGGCAGCGGTCACAGCCCTGGAATCGGCCACCCTTGCCCGTGATGAGGCCAACGAACGGCTGCTTTCCCTGCAGAGCAGCGATGCGATCGAGCGGAAAATCCAGCACGAAGCCAAGGTGGAAAACCTGCAGCAGCAACTGGAGGTGGTGACGAAGGACCTGAACACGGCCCGCGAACGCTGCTCCGACGAAGATTTGAAGGCGAAGCACATGCAAGCCACCCAGGCTGTGGCTGCGGCCCGCGAGAAGCTGGAGTCGAAGCGCCTGGAGGTCGGCGAACTAGGCGACGTGGCGGACGTGCAGGCGAGCCTCGACGGTGCCCAGAGCCGCGTGAACATGCTGAACCAGCAGATGCAGGAGTGCCGCGTGGACATTGCCGCCCTGAATGCGAAGCTGGGGCAGGCCCGCGGTTCCGCAGAAGCGAAAGAACAGGCAGAAGCGGAAGTAAAGCGCCTCGGGGGAGTAGTTGCCAGGTTGCGTAGGCAGGCGGATGCGGCGGAGTTACTGCATCGGGTGGTTCAGGCATCGCGGAAGCGGATGCAGGAAAAGTACTCCGAGCCCTACCGCAAGGCTTTGAACAAGCTCTCCGGGATGGTCTTTGGCAGTGACGTTGATTTGGATGTGGATGAGAAGTTCCAGGTTTCGAGCCGCGCTATCGGCAACGTGCGCTTGGACAAGGAACAGCTCTCCGGTGGCGCGCAGGAGCAGGTGGAGATCCTGCAGTTGCTCGCTATTGCTCGCTTGGTGGGTCACGACGGCAACGGTGTGCCGATCTTCCTGGATGACGTGTTGGGCTTCAGCGACACTGACCGTGCTAAGAGCATGAACAAGGTGCTTGGCGCCCTGGGAAAGGACAATCAGATCATCGTTTTGACCTGCGACAAGGATCGATTCTCCCGGATTCCGGGCGTGGAGTTCCAAAGCATTGACAGCGTAAAGAAAGCTGGAGCTTCGCAGCCGTGACGGTGGTGAGCGTCAGTAAAAAAATGGTGCCCTCGGCGAGATTCGAACTCACGACCCCTGGTACCGGAAACCAGTGCTCTATCCCCTGAGCTACGAAGGCGCGTATCGGCGGTTCACTTCACGTTCACGTCAATACGGGTTGAAAGTCTAGCACTGCACCGGGGCGGTAGTTTAATCACCTCCGCCACTGCGTGAGTCGTCCAGCCTCACTGCTAGTGTTTAATGCTGTGACTCCTGCTGAATTGTCTGAACTGATTACCGAAACTGCCCGCACGACCCTGGATGCCCACGGTCTGGATTCCTCCGTGGTGCCGGAAAGCGCCACCGTGGAGCGCCCGCGCAACCCGGAGCACGGCGACTACGCAACGAACATCGCCATGCAGGTGGCCAAGAAGGCCGGCACGAACCCCCGCGAGTTCGGCACCTGGCTAGCGGAATCCCTCGGCGCCCACGAGGGCATCGACGAGGCCACCGTTGCCGGCCCGGGCTTCATTAATATTCGCCTGGCCGCCGCCGCCCAGGGCAAGATCGTTGAGGAGATCCTTGCCGCCGGTGCAGACTTTGGCCACGGCGACGAGTTCGCAGGCACAGCCATCAACCTGGAGTTCGTCTCCGCCAACCCGACCGGCCCGATCCACCTGGGTGGTACCCGCTGGGCAGCGGTCGGCGACTCCTTGGGACGCGTCCTCACTGCCCGCGGGGCGAAGGTAACCCGCGAGTACTACTTCAACGACCACGGTGCGCAGATCGACCGCTTCGCCCGCTCCCTGCTGGCTGCCGCGAAGGGCGAGCCCACCCCGGAGGATGGCTACGGCGGCGACTACATCCAGGACATCGCCTCCCAGATCGTGGAGGCAAACCCTGACTGGCAGCAGCTCGGGGAGGACGAGGCGCAGGAGCTGTTCCGCTCCCAGGGTGTGGAGCTCATGTTCGCTCACATTAAGCGCACCCTCGCGGAGTTCGGCACGGAGTTCGACGTGTACTTCCACGAAAATTCCCTGTTCGAATCCGGCGCGGTTGAGGCTGCGATCCAGAAGATCAAGGACAACGGCAATCTGTACGAGGCCGACGGTGCCTGGTGGCTGCGCTCCACCAACTTCGGCGACGACAAAGACCGCGTGGTCATCAAGTCCGACGGCAACGCGGCCTACATCGCCGGCGACATCGCCTACGTGGCCGACAAGTTCGACCGTGGCCACAACCTGTGTATCTACATGCTGGGTGCGGATCACCACGGCTACATTGCTCGCCTGCGTGCGGCGGCAGCCGCTATGGGCTATGACCCGGAGCAGGTGGAGGTTCTCATCGGCCAGCTGGTGAACCTAGTCAAGGACGGTAAGGCTGTGCGCATGTCGAAGCGCGCCGGCACCGTCATCACTCTGGACGACCTGGTGGAGGCCATCGGCGTGGACGCTGCCCGCTACGCCATGATCCGCAGCTCCGTGGATTCCTCCCTGGATATCGACATGGATCTCTGGGCCTCCCAGTCCAACGACAACCCGGTCTTCTACGTCCAGTACGCGCACGCTCGCCTGAGTTCCCTGGGGCGCAAGGCCGCTGACCTTGGCGTCACTCGTGAGGGTGCCGATCTATCCCTGCTGACTCACGACCGCGAAGGCGACCTGATCCGCACCCTCGGCGAGTTCCCGGCCGTGGTGAAGACCGCGGCTGAGCTGCGCGAACCTCACCGCGTTGCCCGCTACGCCGAGTCTCTGGCCGGCACCTTCCACCGTTTCTATGACGCCTGCCAGGTCCTGCCGAAGCCCAGTGACGACGAGCAGACTGTGGCGGAGAGCAAGGCTCTGTTCGCCGCCCGCCTGTCCCTGGCCGCCGCCGCCCGCCAGACCCTGGCCAACGCGCTGGAGCTGTTGGGCGTGACCGCCCCGGAGCGTATGTAGCTGTCGCTTTTTGGGGACGCCCACACGTCCCCGCCCCCTGCACACCACACTCACCTAGGAGGTTCCCTTGGATCCGGAGACTCACCTGAACTCCACACCCTTGCGCCGTCGCACGGCTAACGCCGCGGAGTTCAATGCGATCCCCGCGCATGTCTACCCGCAGACCCTTCGCCGTGAGACAGCAGGGGAGCACCGGGGTGAGGTCACCATCGCTGGCGTGCCGCTGACCGAGATCGCCGAGACCTTCGGCACTCCCGCCTTCGTGATGGACGAGGAGGACTTCCGCACTCGTTGTCGTCGCCTGGCCAAGGCCTTCGGCGGTGGGCACTTTGTGCACTACGCCTCCAAGGCTTTCCTGTCGAAGACGGTTGCCCGCTGGGTGATGGATGAGGGCCTGTCCCTGGATGTTGCGTCCCTCGGCGAGCTGCAGGTCGCTTTGGCCGCGGGATTCCCGGCCGAGCGCATCACGGTCCATGGAAATAACAAGTCTCCGGAGTTCCTCCGTCTGGCGGTTTCCGAGGGTGCGGAGCTGATCGTCGTCGACTCGCTGCAGGAAATCGAGGCGCTCTCCACCGTTGCTGGCGAGCTCGGCAAGACCCAGGATGTGCTGGTGCGCGTGACCCCCGGTGTGCACGTCGATACCCACGAGTTCATCGCCACCAGCCACGAGGACCAAAAGTTCGGCTTCTCTCTGGCCTCCGGTGCAGCTCACCATGCGGCCATGGCATGCCACACCGCCGACGGCGTGCGTCTGCGCGGCCTGCACTGCCACGTCGGCTCCCAGGTGTTCGAGGCCGCCGGCTTCGCCCTGGCCGCCGAGCGCCTGCTGGGCCTGTGGAAGCAGCTGCTGGACTCCATCGCGACGCTCACGGACGAGCACGCTGTTGACCCGTCTCAAGGTGTTGGTTCGGACGCCCCCACGTTGCTGGATACCCTCGATCTCGGTGGTGGCTACGGTATCGCCTACATGCCGGATCAGGAGGCTCTGGACGTGGAAGAGGTGGCGTCCGAACTAAAGAGCAAGGTGCGCAAGGCAGCAGAGTCGGCCGGCGTTCCCGAGCCGACGCTTAACGTCGAGCCGGGCCGTGCGATCGCCGGTCCGTCGATGATCACGTTGTACCGTGTCGGCACGGTGAAGGACGTCGAGGTTGCCGATGGCATTTCCCGCCGATACATTTCCGTCGACGGTGGCATGAGCGACAACATTCGACCCGCCCTCTACCAGGCGGAATACGACTGCCGCGTGGCAAACCGCGAGGTAGCTGGTGAGCTGCTGCCGACCCGCATCGTGGGCTCGCACTGTGAGTCGGGAGACGTGCTGGTGAACGACGCGCTCGTGCCAGAGGATGTGCGTCCCGGCGACCTGCTGATGATCGGCGCGACGGGCGCCTACTGCTATGCGATGGCCTCCCGTTACAACATGATGACCCGACCCCCGGTGGTGCGCGTAGCGGATGGCGAAGCGCGGTTGATGATTCGCCGCGAAACCATTGACGACGTGTTGGCTTTGGAGGAGTAACCTCCCCGCTAAAGGGCTAAAACAGGGGTAATGGACAGCTTTGTCTAGTCGCGGGGTAGATTGGTGCGATAACCTAAGAAAACGATATCGACAATCCTCTCATCGAGACCCCACAAAGGAGCGACATGACCGAGCAGAATTTTAAGCCAGGCAAGGGAATTGGCCAGACCGTTGGTGTGGCTCTGCTGGGCATGGGTACCGTCGGCGCGGAGGTTCTGCGTCTGCTGGAGGAGCGCAGCGAGGAATTCGCCGCCCGCATCGGTGGCCCGCTGGAGGTTCGAGGAATCGCCGTCAGCAACCTATCCAAGCCCCGCCCGGGCGTGGATCAGGACAAGCTGACGGATGATGCGCTTTCCCTGGTGAGGCGCGATGACATCGATCTGGTGATCGAGGTTATCGGTGGCATCGACTACCCGCGCGAGGTCGTCCTGGCTGCTCTGCGCTCCGGCAAGTCCGTGGTTACCGCCAACAAGGCACTCATCGCAGCCCACGCTGACGAGCTGTCTGCTGCTGCCGACGAGTCCGGTGTGGACCTGTTCTTCGAGGCCGCCGTCGCAGCAGCCATCCCAGTGGTCGGCCCGCTGCGCCGCTCCCTGGCTGGCGACAAGGTCAACCAGGTGATGGGCATCGTCAACGGCACCACCAACTTCATCCTCGACGCAATGTATAGCCGAGGCGCCAGCTACGACGAGATGCTGGCAGAGGCCACCGAGCTGGGCTACGCCGAGGCCGACCCATCTGCCGACGTCGACGGCTTCGACGCCGCCAGCAAGGCCGCCATCCTGGCTTCCCTGGCTTTCCACACTCGCGTCTCTGGCGAGGACGTGCACACCGAGGGCATCCGCGACATCACTGTCGCCGACATCGAGGCAGCCAAGGCCGCAAACTCCACCATCAAGTTGCTGGCCATCTGTGAGCGCCTGGTCGATGAGCAGGGTAAGGAGTCCGTCTCCGCCCGCGTGTACCCCGCCTTGATCCCTGTTTCGCACCCGCTGTCCAGCGTGTCCGAGTCCTATAACGCAGTCTTCGTCGAGGCCGAGTCCGCCGGTCGCCTGATGTTCTACGGCAACGGTGCCGGTGGCGGCCCAACCGCCTCCGCCGTGCTGGGCGATGTGGTGGCCGTGGCCCGCAACATCGTCCTGGGTGGCCGTGGCCCAGGGGAGTCCACCTACGCTTCTCTGCCCATTGCCAGCTTCGGGGAGATCCGCACCCGCTACCACGTCGACATGCAGGTGGATGATCGCCTGGGCGTGCTGGCCGAGGTTGCGTCAGTGTTCTCTGAGCAGGGTGTTTCGTTGAAGACGGTGCGTCAAGAAGGGTTGAACGACGGTGCCCGCCTGGTCGTGATCACCCACAGTGCGAAGGAACAAGACCTGGAGGAGACGGTAGAGAAGCTCAAGCAGCTCGACGCTGTGAAGCGCATCGACTCCGTCATCCGCATGGAAGGCTAACCCCGGTAGTCGGCTAACTGCGGGCTAAAAACTGAAGGCGCGTTTAAGCGTGCCGGGGAAGCACTACAATAGTGCTTCTACAAAGAACCAACGACTGGGAAGAAACGACAGGGAATAATGACTAACAAGGTTCTGAACCATTGGACCGGCCTGATCAACATGTACCGCGAGCGGATGCCTTTCGCGAAGGACTGGGAGCCGGTGACTCTTAACGAGGGCGGCACCCCGCTGCTGCGTGCGAACCACCTGTCGGAGCTCACCGGCTGCGATGTTTACCTGAAGATCGAGGGCGCCAACCCCACCGGTTCCTTCAAAGACCGTGGCATGACCGTTGCTGTGACCGACGCGTACCACAAGGGCCAGAAGGTTCTGATGTGTGCGTCGACCGGTAACACCTCCGCCTCCGCGGCTGCCTATGCTGCCCGCGCTGGTCTGAAGTCCGCCGTCCTTATCCCGGAGGGCAAGATCGCCCAGGGCAAGCTCGCGCAGGCCGTCATGCACGGCGCGCAGATCATTCAGATCCGCGGCAACTTCGATGACTGCCTCGAGCTGGTGCGTAAGACCACCACCGAGTTCCCGGAAATTGCCCTGGTCAACTCTGTGAACCCGATGCGCATTGAGGGACAGAAGACCGCCGCGTTCGAGATTGTGGATTGTCTTGGTGACGCCCCCGATGTTCACTTCCTGCCAGTCGGCAACGCGGGCAACATCACGGCGTATTGGAAGGGCTACTCCGAGTATGCCGAGGATGGCGTGTCCACCCACCGCCCAGTCATGATGGGCGTGCAGGCTGCCGGAGCTGCTCCGCTGGTGAAGGGGGAGCCGGTCCTGGATCCCGAGACGATCGCCACCGCGATCCGCATCGGTAACCCGGCTTCCTGGCAGCAGGCCGTTGCCGCAAAGGAGGAATCCGGTGGCGACTTCCGCGCCCAGACCGACGAACAAATCCTGGAGGCTTACCGCCTGATCGCAGGTCGTGAGGGTATTTTCGTCGAGCCGGCCTCTGCCTCCTCCGTCGCGGGCCTGCTGGATGCGCACGCCAACGGTGAGCTTTCCGCCGGGCAGCGCATCGTCTGCACCGTCACCGGCCACGGCCTGAAGGATCCGACGACCGCCCTGTCGCAGATGCCGGATCCCACCGTCACCGACGTAGATCCGCACGCCGTTGCAGACGCTTTGGGGCTGAACTAATGGGCGTCGAAATACCTGTTGGGCGCAAGGCGACCGTCAAGGTGCCCGCTTCGACCGCGAACCTGGGGCCGGGTTTCGACACCCTGGGGTTGGCGCTGGGTTTGTATGACTACGTGACTGCAGAGGTCATCGATTCGGGCCTGGTTGTCGAGGTCACGGGCGAGGGCGAAGGCGAAGTGCCGCTGGATGAGCGCCACCTGGTTGTTCGGGCACTGCGCGCGACGCTGAAGGAAGCCGACGTGACGGTTCCGGGGCTGCGCGTGAGCTGCACGAACTCCATCCCGCAGTCCCGTGGCCTGGGGTCTTCCGCAGCAGCCGCGACGGCGGGCGTGGCTGCGGGTAATGGCTTAGCCGGGTTCACCCTGGACGAAAAGGCGCAGGTGCAGATCGCCTCGACCTTCGAAGGCCACCCAGACAACGCCGGTGCGTCCGTGCTGGGTTCGGGTGTGGTTTCTTGGACCAACGTCCCGATCGACGGAGTGTCCGCGCCGGACTACTTTGCCCGGCACATCGACGTTCACCCGGACATCAAGGCCACCGCCTTTATCCCGGATTTCCACGCGTCGACGGAGGCAATTCGCCGCGTCCTGCCATCCGACATCAGCCACCTGGATGCCCGTTTCAACGTTTCCCGCACGGCAGTGATGACTGTCGCGCTGCGGGATGACCCGGAGCTGCTGTGGGAGGGCACCCGCGACCGCATGCACCAGACCTATCGCGCGGAGGTCCTGCCGGTGACCGCAGAGTGGGTTAACCGCCTGCGCAACCTGGGTTACCCTGCGTTCCTGTCGGGTGCGGGACCGACCATCATGGTGCTTAGCACCAACCCGGTGGAAGAGTCGTTGATCGAGGAAGCCCGTGGGCGCGGGATGAAGGTTCTGGAGTTGGGGATCGCCGGGCCTGTAGAGGTGGATGTGACCGGATAAGGCCGGAAACTAATCCTGGGCGTTAGCCGGAGCGGAAGATTGCTTCTTCTGGCTCCGGCTTTTCTGTATCACTCCGAATAGCATCGGGACGACGGAGAAGGCGACGAGACCGAGGAAGATGGCCTCGATATTGTTGCGCACGAACTCTACACCGCCGAGCAGCGATCCCAGGTAGACGATGCCGCTGGCCCATAGCACGCCACCGATGACGTTAAAGACAATGAACGTGCGGTAGCGCATGCCGGACATTCCAGCTACTAGCGGGGCATAGGTGCGCACGAAGGGTACGAAACGGCACAGGATGATTGTGATCGAACCGTACTTCGCGAAGAACTCCTCGGATCGATGCAGGTGCTCTTGCTTGAAGAATCGACCGTCCTTTCGGTTGCGTAGCGCGGGGTGGAAACGATGGCCTATCCAGTAGCCCACCTGGTCACCCAGGATCGCCGCGATCGGGGTGATCAGCAGCACCTGCCACAGTGGTGCGAAGCCATCTGGTTGGCTGGCGAGCAGGCCTGCGGTGAAGAGCATGGAATCGCCGGGCAGGAAAGGGAAGAATAGTCCGGATTCGATGAAGATAATCGCAAAAATGGCGGGCAGGATCGCCGCTCCGAAGGGGCCAGAACCCGAAAGCAGATAAATTGGGTCGAACCATTGTGGCCCGAGGGCCAGCACAGTTACGTCGGTCATGCAGGAAAACGCTACTCTACTTTGCCCGGTAATAGTTAGAGCGGCACCTGGTAAAAGCTAGTGATTTTACCCTCAACCAGCCTGGAGTAACTCTTGCACGCACTCTAGGCGCGCATCCTAGACCGTGATGATCTCGAACTTCCCCTCGCGGAAGTGCTGGCGCAGGTCCTTCTTGTCGAACTTATCCACGCTGGTCTTGTCGATATGATCCACGAAGGTCCAGTTCTCCGGCACCATCCAACCGGGCACGCGCTCGCGTAGCTCGTCGGCCAGCTTCCGTGCAGTTTCCGCGGTCCATGCGGTTCCTTCGGCCACAACTACCACTGCCAGTGGGCGTTGCCCCCATTTTTCTGATGGGATGCCTATCACGGCGGCTTCGATGACGGCTGCTGGTTCCAACAAGTAGTTTTCCAGCGCCGCGGAATAAATCCATTCCCCGCCGGAGCGGATGATATCGGACTTGCGGTCGTGAATCGTTAGGTAGCCATCCTTGTTGACGGTCGCGATGTCGCCGGTGCGCAGCCACCCGTCGGGGGTGAAGCGCGAGGCGTCGTCTTCAAAATAGGAGCCTGTCACAGTGTTGCCGCGGACTTGGAGCTCGCCCTCGTTGCGGTCATTGGTATCCAACACATTGTCGTTGTCGTCGACGATGCGATAGCGCATGCCGGCGTGGAAGCGCCCTTGGCTTTCGCGGTACTTCGCACGCGCCGCGCCAGCCACGCCTGCAGGCGGATGGGCAACTGTTCCGACCGGCCCGGTTTCTGTCATTCCCCAGGCGTGGATGATATCCACGCCGAAGCGTTCCTCCCAGGCGTCGATCATGGCGGGGGAGACCTGGGAGCCGCCGACGTAGATTTCCTGCAAGCTCATCTTTTTTGGATGCTGCTTGGCATAGTGCACCAGCAGTCCAGTCCACACGGCGGGTGAACCGTGCGCCTGGCGCGGCATGGCATCGGCAATCACGTGGGCAAGGTGTTCTGGTTCGGCGCTGTGCCCGGTGAACACGATGGGTGCGCCGGCCATAAAAGCCGCCAGCGGCACGCCCCAGCTCAGTACGTGATAGATGGGCACGCAGCACAGGAAGCTGGTGCCGTTGCGGATGCTGAAGCTATCGGCGGCGCGGAGCTGCATGGAGTGCAGCCACAGTGCGCGGTGCGAGTAGACCACACCCTTCGGCGGGCCTTCGGTCCCGGTGGAAAAGCAGATTGCCGCCGGGGCGGTCTCCTCCAGATCCGGCCAGTCGAAGTCGGCGCTGCGTCCGTCCAAGCAGGTTTCCAGGTTGAATACGCGCAAGTTCTCCAGGTGTTCGTCCACCAGCTTCTGCACTGCGTCCGTATTTTCCTGGGCGGCGCCGATCACCAGCACTGCCTCGACACACGGGCAGTCGGCGAGCAGCGGGATGATCTGTTCGCCACATGTCGCGTCGATAACCAGGACCTTGGGTGCTGCCTTGTTGATGATGTGGGTGATCTGCTTGCCCATCAGGTGCCGGTTGATGGGGTTAAACACCGCGCCCATCGAAGCTACGGCGAGCATCACTTCCAGATGTTCTGTGCAGTTCGGCAGCACGGTGCCTACTCGGTCGCCGCGACCAATGCCAAACTCGTCTGTGAACATGTTGGCCATGGCCCCAGCCCGGATACCGATGTGCAGGAAGCTGGTCTGCTCTGCGGTTTCGTCAAAATACGTGGTCACAGTCGTATTTCGGTGAACGCTGGCGCCGTATTCCAGGATCCGTGCTACGGAAAGTGGGATCTCCTGCATCGTCGACTTCATGCATTTCAGCCTAGCCGTTAGGTAATGGTCGCGCGTGTGGTGCTATGGTTAGCTACGGAAGCCGGTTGCGAGGCTCGTTTTTCCTTTCTTTTCTTTCTTTACGACGCCACCCCGCGCTACACCCGCCACCAGTCGCATCGTGGGACTTGAAGGTGGCAATCTTTCTGGAAGATTCCCGCAATCTTTGGGTTAATTTAAAAACTGTTGTCGAATACGCATGTCTGGCCGATCCTGGGGCTTCGCAGGCTCTTGAAGGGTCATTAAAGGCACAAGACGTGAAAGGACTTTTGTGAGCCTGTCCGATATTTTGGCTCGTGGCCAAGCCAATGGCCTCGCCTCGTTGAAATTGCCGGAGCTGCGCCAGATCGCAGCAGCGCAGGGGCTGAAAGGCACCTCCGGTCTACGCAAGGGTGATCTGATCGCCGCTATCGAATCTGCCGGTACCGGTGGGGGCGGGGGAGCCGCCCCCAAGTCGCGACCGGAAAAGGCACCTGCTTCGCAGGAGGCGCCGGTAGCTGGGGCGCGGGAGGGGCGTCCAGAAGAAAGCAACCGCGAGCGCGGCAACGACCGCGCCGATAACGAGCGCGGTGACAACAACCGCGGTGAGGATAGCCGCGGTGATGACAACCGCAGTGACAACGGGCGCGGTGACAACGAGCGCGGTGACGACAACCGCGGCAACCGCCGTAATCGTCGCAACCGCCGTAACCGCCGTAACCGTGGGCGCGATAACAACCGCGACAACCGCAATAACAATGGCGGCGATAACCGCGATAACAACCGCAATAACAATGGCGGCGACAACAACGGGGATAACCGGGACAACCAGAACCAGAAGCCGGAGGAACTGACTCCGGTCGCAGGTATCCTCGACTTCGCCGACGCAAACACCGCCTTCATCCGCACCACCGGCTACCACGCTGGCCCGACCGACGTGTACGTGCCGATCAACACGGTGCGCAAGTACGGCATGCGCCACGGTGACGCGATTACCGGCACCATCCGCCCGAAGAACAACAACAATAACGGCGGTGGCCGCGGACGTAACCGCCAGAAGTACACGCCGATTCACCAGGTAGAGACCGTGAACGGGCTGACCCCGGAGCAGGCGGCGGCGCGACCTCACTTCGCCAAGCTCACCCCGCTGTACCCAAACCAGCGCCTGCGCCTGGAAACCGACCCGAAGACGCTGACCACGCGCGTCATCGACCTCATCATGCCGATCGGTAAGGGCCAGCGTGCGCTGATCGTCTCCCCGCCGAAGGCCGGTAAGACGACGATCCTGCAGGACATCGCCAACGCGATTACCACGAACAACCCCGAGTGCTACCTCATGGTTGTGCTGGTCGACGAGCGTCCGGAAGAAGTGACGGACATGCAGCGCTCCGTCAAGGGCGAGGTCATCGCGTCTACCTTCGACCGTCCGCCAGGGGAGCACACCAACGTGGCCGAACTGGCCGTCGAGCGCGCGAAGCGCCTGGTGGAGCAGGGCAAGGACGTTGTCCTGCTGCTGGATTCCATCACCCGCCTGGGGCGTGCGTACAACAACTCCTCGCCGGCCTCTGGGCGCATCCTGTCCGGTGGTGTGGATTCCAACGCGCTGTACCCGCCGAAGCGCTTCCTGGGCGCCGCCCGCAACATCGAAAACGGCGGTTCGCTGACGATCATCGCCACCGCGATGGTGGAAACCGGCTCCGCTGGCGACACGGTGATCTTCGAGGAATTCAAGGGCACCGGCAACGCGGAGCTGAAGCTGGACCGCAAGATCGCCGAGCGTCGCGTTTTCCCGGCCGTGGACGTCAACCCGTCCGGTACCCGCAAGGACGAGCTGCTGCTCAGCCCGGAGGAGGCGCGGATCATGCACAAGCTCCGCCGCATCCTATCCGCCCTGGATCCGCAGGCCGCCATCGACCTGCTGATCAAGCAGCTGCGTAAGAACAAGACCAACCGGGAGTTCATGCTGCAGGTTGCCAGCTCCGCGCCTTTGGCGGGCGAGGACGAGGAGGATTAAACCATGAGTCAATCACCATCAGTCATCGACGATATCCTGGCCGAATACCAGGGCCTGGAGATGCAGCTGGGCGACCCGGAACTGCACAACGACCCGGCGGCCGCCCGCAAGGTCGGAAAGCGTTTCTCCGAGCTGCAGCCGATCATCCAGACCCACGAGAAACTGCAGCAGGCCCGTGAAGACCACGAGGCTGCGGCGGAGATGGCGTCTGAGGACAAGGAATTCGCCGAGGAAGCCAAGCGCCTGGAGCAGGAAATCAGCGAGCTGGAGGAGCAGCTGACCGACCTGCTGGCTCCGCGCGATCCGCACGACGGCGATGACATCGTTATGGAGATCAAGTCCGGTGCAGGCGGCGAGGAGGCCGCTTTGTTTGCCGGTGAGCTGGCGCGTATGTACCAGCGCTACGCAGAGCGTCACGGCTTTAGCACTGAGATCCTGGGGCTGAACGAAACCGACCTGGGCGGCGTGAAGGACATGACCCTGTCTATCCGCTCCAAGCAGCCGTCCCGCGACGGTGCCTGGTCGGAGTTCAAGTTCGAGGGTGGAGTGCACCGCGTGCAGCGCATCCCCGTCACTGAGTCGCAGGGTCGTATTCAGACTTCCGCCGCGGGCGTGCTGGTCTACCCGGAGCCCGACGAGGTCGAGGACGTGCAGATCGACGACAAGGACATCCGCGTGGACGTTTACCGTTCCTCCGGTAAGGGCGGCCAGGGCGTGAACACCACGGACTCCGCCGTGCGCATCACGCACCTGCCGACCAACATCGTGGTGACCTGTCAGAAGGAGCGCTCCCAGATCCAGAACCGCGCCCGCGCGATGCAGGTTCTGGCCGCGCGCCTGCAGCAGTTGAAGGAAGAAGAGGCCGAGGCAGAGGCAGCTGAGGGACGCGCAGCGCAGATCCGCACCATGGATCGTTCCGAGCGCATCCGCACCTACAACTTCCCGGAGTCTCGCGTTTCCGACCACCGCATTGGCTACAAGGCCAACAACCTGGACGCCGTCCTCGGCGGTGACCTGGAGGCTCTGTTCGCCGCGCTGAAGGAAGCCGACCGCGCACGTCGCCTCGAGGCAGAAGGCTAGCTTCCACTGCTCGGGGGCAGAGGCAGGGTAGAACGTTGACCATCAACCAGGCAGTCCGCGAGGCCACCGCGCAGCTGGCCGCGGCGGGCATTGATTCCGCCGCGGTCGAAGCGCGCCTGCTGATGCGTTACCTGCTGGCGGAGCCAGGCGCTGCCGAGGTCGCTGGTGCCGGTGAAGCCACCGAGGCCGCCGCGTCCGCGCCCCGCGCCGCCGTGGATCCCGGCACCCTGTTCCTGCGCGCCGACGATCCCGCCCCGGCCGAATACGGCGCTTGGATCGCCCGCCGCGTCGCGCGCGAGCCCCTGCAACACATCGTCGGCTCCGCCCCCTTCTGCGGTATGGACCTCTTCGTCGAGCCCGGCTGCTTCGTTCCCCGCCCCGAAACCGAATTGCTCGCCGAATGGGCCGCGCGGTTCCTCGCCGGTCGCCCCACGCCGCGCGTGGTCGATCTGTGCTGTGGACCCGGCACGTTGGGGCTCGGGGTGTCTTTTCTTTTTGACGCCCCCATCTCCCTCATCGGCATCGACATCTCTCGCGCAGCGCTTCAGCTGGCCGAGAAGAACGCGGGGCTCGTTCCGCAGGCTAAAGCCAGGTTCATTCAAGCCGACCTGTCTGCCAATAGTCCCGCAGAGTTGTCAGCGATTCTCGGGGCAGTCACCGCTAACCTCGAACCCGCGGACGTGGTTGTGTGCAACCCTCCCTATGTCCCGGAATCCACCGAAATTTCCCCAGAGGTCGCCGCGGACCCGCACGCTGCGGTCTTTTCCGGGGCAGACGGGCTGGAACTTATGCCACGGGTGCTGCAGTGGGCTGAGGCGCTGGGGCGCCGAGGTGCTGGCGTCGGTATCGAACACGACGATTCGAACGGCGCGCAGGTAGCGGCGATGATGCAGGAACGCGGGTGGACAGAAGTGACTCAACACCGCGACCTGGCAGGTCGACCGCGCTTCGTGACCGCCCTGCTGCCGCAGTAGTTCGGGCGTTGGGGTTAAGGTAGAGCACGTAATTAGAAAGCAAGGAAGGGCCGCTATGTCGAGAACCGTAGACGCAACCGATCCGCAGAACCGCGAGGCCGCGCTAGACGCCGCGGCGAACGCGGTATCCGGTGGGCGTCTGGTCGTGCTGCCTACAGATACGGTCTACGGCATCGGCTGCGATGCCTTCGACAACGAAGCCGTCGCCGCGCTACTGCGCGCCAAGGGGCGGGGCCCCGACATGCCCGTGCCGGTGCTTGTGCCGAGCTGGTCCACGATCGAGGGGCTCGTGCGCGAGTACACCTACAACATGCGCAAGCTCGTCGAGGCCTTCTGGCCGGGCGGACTATCCATGGTCGTCCACCAGGCTCCCAGCCTGCCGTGGAACCTGGGCGATACCAGAGGCACCGTAATGCTGCGCATGCCCAACCAGCCTATTGCGCTGGAACTGCTGGAGCGCACGGGGCCCATGGCCGTATCTAGCGCAAATATTTCCGGCCAGCCGCCGGCGACGAATGTGCAGATGGCCGAAGACCAGTTGGGTGCGGATGTGACGACCTATATCGACGGTGGGGAAGCGCACCACGGCGTGGCTTCCACCATCGTGGACCTTTCCTCCGGGCGGCCGCGCATCCTGCGTGAGGGCGCTGCGACCACCGAGCGGGTAGCAGAGGTACTGGGCATGAGCAGCGCGGAGCTGCGGGGAGACGTCTAATGGACGTACTTGCCCAGCCGACCATCGGCGCAGGAATTCCCCTGCGCGAGTTGGTGCTGGTGCTATTCGTCGCGTGCTCCGTGACCTACCTGGTCACGGGTGTGGTGCGATCGCTGATCTTGCGTTACGGGCGGATGGCCGCACCGCGCGAGCGTGACATGCACACGGTGCCCATGCCGCGCCTCGGCGGGGTGGCGATGTTCACGGGACTGGTGGTCGCGGTTGTTGTAGCCAACCAGCTGCCCGCATTGACGCGCGGATTTCCGCCGGTCACGCCAGATATGACGGCGGTCATCATAGCTGCCTTTGTCATCGTGGTTGTGGGCGTGGTGGATGACCTTTACGACATCTCCTGGGTGCTGAAGCTCGGCGGGCAGGTCGTGGGCGCAGTGGTGATGAGCCTCATGGGTCTGAGCTGGTACCTGATCTACCTCCCCTTCGGGGACGGCACTACGTTGATTCTGGATCAAGTGCAGTCCACCATCCTGACCGCGCTGTTGACCGTGACGATCGTCAACGCCATGAACTTCGTCGACGGGCTGGATGGGCTGGCCGCGGGACTGGGAGCAATCGCGGCGGGCACGATCCTGATTTACTCGCTTACGATTCTGCACGACCAAGGTGGCACGGTAGCCGCCTATCCGCCGGCCATCATCTCCGCCGCGTTGGTGGGCATTTGCCTAGGATTCCTGCCACATAACTTCTCGCCCGCGCGCATCTTCATGGGGGATAGCGGTGCGATGCTGATCGGGGTGTTGTTGTCCGCGGCCTGCACGTCGGCTTCCGGGCGCATTAACGCCGCGCTGTACGGTCCGGCCGACATGCTGGCACTACTGTCGCCCATGATCGTGGTGCTGGCCGCCCTGTCTATCCCGCTGCTGGATCTGGTGATGGCAGTGGTGCGACGCGTGTCGCAGGGCAAGAGCCCCTTTTCGCCAGACAAGATGCACCTGCACCACCGGCTGCTACGCATTGGCCACACCCAGAAGCGCGTGGTTTTGGTTTTGTACACCTGGGTTGGGGTAGTGGCCTTTGGCGCAGTGGGACTGACCGTGCTGCCCCTGCACGTAATGGCAATCTCCTTCGGGGTGCTGGTTGTCCTGGCTACTGTGGCGACGATCGTGCCGCTATGGCGGGAGAATCGGAAGTCAAACACGGCTCAGGTAAGCTAATCGCCATGAGTGACGCGACTGAGAACAACGGGGCCGCAGAGTTGCCCGAGCTCAACGACGTATCCGAGGCCGCCGACCACGCGGCTCCGCTAAAAGCAGCAATGCGCGCTGGCGCGCTCGCGCTGATTGTGCTGGGAGTGCTTTCGCTGCTGGTGTGGTGGTTGATTAGCGGCACCGCCGGTCTGTGGGGAGCCGGAATTGGCTGGTTAGTCGGCGGCGGATTCATGCTGCTGACTGTGGTGATTGTGCTGTTTAGCTCCAATACTTCGCCCACCGCCACGATGGGGCTGATCCTTGGCAGCTGGATCGTCAAAGCTGCGCTGCTGTTGGGAATTCTGTTCTTCTTGAAGGACAAGACTTTCTACGACACTCCGGCCCTGACCGTGACCGTTATGCTGAGTATGCTGGCCGTGCTGGTCATCGAAACCCTGGCCGTCACCCGTACGCAGAAGCTCTATATCAGCTAGCCGGTAGATAGCTGGTTGATAGTCGGTCGAGAGCCGGTAGTCAATCTTTGGCGCTGCTCGGAGGCACTGGCAGGAAGCAAAACATTGTTCAACCAAAAAGGTTGGATAACACGACCAAGTGGGGGGACCCACGGCGCGTCTCGCTTAGCGATTAGTGAATCAATACTGATATTGTTTTAGCGGGCCTTTTATTGGCACACGTATGTGTGAACAGTAGATACGGCACCGGCTGATTATGTAGGGACGTGCGACGGAGTCCCTCAATATCGGCCTAACTCTTCGAAAAGAGACCTCCATCGCACCGCAGTGATTCAATGCAATCTTGCGGCCCAATCACGGGAGAGAACGCTGAGCGTAACAACCTTGGCCATGAAGGGCGAATTCCACGTACCTTCATTGGAACACGAATTCTTCCCGGGGCAAGTGGATAGCGACCACCTGTGGTTCAGTGAGTTTGCTGGTGGAGCGTTTGCGCTCGACCGCCTCATGGTCATCCGTATTGTGATGATTCTTCTGGTCTCCGCATTCTTCTTCTTTGCAATGCGGAAGCCGAAGCTGATTCCGAGCGGCGTGCAAAACGTTGCTGAGTACTTTTTGGACTTCGTTCGGATTCACATTGCGGAGGATGTCTTGGGCAAGAAGGAGGGGCGCCGGTTCCTACCGATCATCGCCGCAATCTTCTTCACCGTCCTTGCCGTCAACATGTCGACGATCATTCCGTTCATGAACATTTCAGCCAGCGCTCGAGTGGGTCTGCCACTGGTGCTGGCTGTAGTTGCGTATATCGCATTCATCTACGCGGGTGTGAAGCGCTATGGCTTCGGCAAGTACATCAAGTCCTCGCTGATCATTCCTGGTTTGCCTTCTTGGCTCCACTTCATCGTGGCGCCGATCGAGGCATTCTCCACATTCGTCCTCCGTCCGGTAACGCTGACGATTCGTCTGATGGCGAACATGTTGGCTGGACACATCATCCTCGTCATGCTGTTCAGTGCCACGAACTTCTTCTTCTGGCAGATGAGCGGTTGGACTGCGGCTGCTGGCGGCACGATTATCTTCGCGATCGCCTTCACCCTGTTCGAGCTCATGGTGATCTTCCTGCAGGCATACATCTTCGCCCTGCTGACCTCCGTGTACATCGAGCTGTCCCTCCACGCAGACGAGCACTAATTCGCCCCTTTTAAGTACTCAAAATGACCAAGCCGGACAACAACAGAAAAGCTGCAACCGGCTGGTTCTCAGAAAGGTAATGGAAACCAAATGAACGACATCTTCCTCATCGCGCAGGACACCACCACCAAGTTCCAGGGCTTCGGCACCATCGGCTACGGCCTGGCTGCTATCGGCTCCGCCATCGGTGTGGGTAACGTTGCAGGTAAGACCGCTGAGGCTATGGCTCGCCAGCCCGAGATGGCCGGCCAGCTGCGCACCACCATGTTCCTGGGTATCGCTTTCGCCGAGGCTCTGGCTCTGATCGGCTTCGTCGCCGGCTTCCTGTTCTAATTTCAGTGCGATTGGCCGCTCGTTAAGAGCACTTTCTAACCACCGCACCAGAATCGAAAGCTGGAGACTATGACGAACACCTTTTTATTAGCAGCTGAGAAGCTGCCAATGGAGGAGTCGGTAAACCCGCTGCTTCCTCCGCTGTACGACATCGTCTGGTCCATCATTCCTTTTGCAGTCATCCTGTTTGTCTTCTGGAAGTTCGTACTTCCGAAGTTCCAGGAAGTGCTGAATCAGCGCGAGGATCAGATCGAGGGTGGCATTCGGCGCGCCGAATCCGCCCAGGCAGAGGCTAAGGCTGCCTTGGAGAAGTACAACGCTCAGCTTGCTGAGGCACGCACTGAGGCCGCCCAGATTCGCGATGACGCCCGTTCCCAGGGCCAGAAGATCATTGCGGACATGAAGGCTCAGGCAACCGAAGAGTCCAACCGTATCGTCGAGTCGGGACACAAGCAGCTCGAGGCACAGCGTTCCGCTGTTGTTTCCGATCTGCGCAAGGAGATGGGCGAGAACTCCATCAACTTGGCTGAGCGCCTGCTGGGCGAGCAGCTGTCGGACGACGTAAAGCGCTCGGGCACCATCGATAACTTCCTCGCCGGACTGGATAACGTCGGCGCATCCGGGAAGTGATCGGTATGCACGCAGCGAGCCGAGAGGCAATTGAGCGCCTCGAAAAGACCCTGGACCAGGGTCTGAACGAGACCTCCGACAAAGTGGGCACCGGTGTAACCACCGGCACCGAGCTTTTCGACGTTGTCGATCTGCTCGACAGTGACCGCGGCCTGCGTGTCGCGCTGATCGATCCGGCGAGGGATGCCAACACCCGCGCGCAGCTGGCCAAGAGCTTGCTCGGCGGAAAGGTATCTGCCTCGACGGAAGAAATCGTGTCTGCTGCTGTATCCCAGACGTGGTCCAACACTCGCGATCTGCGCGACGGACTAGTCAAGCTGGGCCGCCTGGCCCTGCTGCGATCCGCCGACGCCCAGGGGCAGCAGGACCGCGTCGAAGAAGAACTGTTCCAGCTGGCTCGAGTCATCGAGCGCGAGCCGGAGCTGGAGCTGAAGCTGGCCGACCGCGCCGCATCCCCGGATGCTCGCCGCGACCTGCTGGCCAAGGTTCTGTACGGAAAGGTCACCTCTACGACCGAGGCTCTGGCGCTGCAGGCCATTGGCCGACTGCGCCAGCGTCCAGTCGAGGAGCTTGACTCTTTGACGGAAGAGGTAGCCGCACTGGAAGGGCGCACCGTAGCGCGCGTCCGTTCCGCAGCTGCCTTGGGTGAACAGCAGAAGTCGACTCTGTCGGACAAGCTGGAAAAGATTTACGGTCGCAAGATTGCGGTCCACTCCGAGGTTGATACCAGCCTCCTCGGCGGTGCCGTGATCCGCGTTGGGCACGAAGTTATCGACGGCAGCACTGCAGGTAACCTGCGGCGCCTCCGCGCGTCGATCGCTTAGGGCGTCAATAAAAAGACGCCACGGGCACAGCGAAACAGTCAGAATTTAAGACTAAAAAGACCGAGCAAGATAGTAAATGCTGGAAGACGAAACCGAGAGCAGGAAGAACATGGCGGAGCTGACGATCTCCTCCGACGAGATCCGTAGCGCGATTGCGAACTACACCTCGAGCTACTCCCCGGAGGCCTCCCGCGAGGAGGTCGGCGTGGTCACGGCGGCTGCAGACGGTATTGCCCAGGTAAGCGGCATGCCCTCTGTGATGGCTAACGAGCTACTCGAGTTCCCAGGCGGCGTGATTGGCGTCGCACAGAACCTCGACACCGACACCGTCGGCGTCGTGATCCTGGGTAACTTCGAGACCCTCAAGGAGGGCGACGAGGTCAAGAGGACCGGCGAGGTCCTGTCCATCCCGGTCGGGGAGAAGTTCCTCGGCCGCGTTATCAACCCACTGGGTCAGGCCATCGACGGCCTGGGCGACATCGAGTCCGAGGAAGAACGCGCCCTCGAACTCCAGGCGCCCTCCGTCCTGATGCGTCAGCCCGTCGAGGAGCCGATGCAGACCGGCATCAAGGCTATCGACGCAATGACCCCGATTGGCCGTGGTCAGCGCCAGCTGATCATTGGCGACCGCAAGACCGGTAAGACCTCGGTCTGCATCGACACCATCCTGAACCAGCGCGACAACTGGGCAACCGGCGACCCGAAGCAGCAGGTTCGCTGCATCTACGTTGCCGTCGGCCAGAAGGGCTCCACGATCGCCTCGATCCGGAAGACCCTGGAGGACCACGGCGCGCTGGAATACACCACCATCGTGGCAGCACCGGCATCCGACTCCGCCGGCTTCAAGTGGCTGGCACCGTTCACCGGCGCCGCACTGGGTCAGCACTGGATGTACCAGGGCAAGCACGTTCTGGTTATCTACGATGATCTGACCAAGCAGGCAGAGGCCTACCGTGCGATCTCCCTGCTGCTGCGTCGTCCGCCGGGCCGCGAGGCTTACCCGGGTGACGTGTTCTACCTGCACTCCCGTCTGCTGGAGCGCGCTGCGAAGCTCAACGATGAGCTGGGTGGCGGTTCCTTGACGGCACTGCCGATCATCGAGACGAAGGCAAACGACGTTTCCGCCTTCATTCCCACCAACGTTATTTCCATTACCGACGGTCAGGTGTTCCTGGAGTCCGACCTGTTCAACCAGGGCGTCCGACCGGCTATCAACGTTGGTGTGTCCGTCTCCCGTGTTGGTGGCGCCGCACAGACCAAGGGTATGAAGAAGGTTTCCGGCTCCCTGCGTCTGGACCTGGCCGCATACCGCGACCTGGAGGCCTTCGCAGCCTTCGCTTCCGACCTGGACCCGGCTTCCAAGGCACAGCTGGAGCGCGGTAAGCGCCTGGTCGAGCTGCTGAAGCAGAAGGAAACCCAGCCGCAGTCCGTCGAGGATCAGATGGTTTCCATCTACCTGGCTGGCGAGGGCGAGTTCGACGACGTTCCGGTCGAGGACGTTCGCCGCTTCGAGGCCGAGCTGCTGGAGACTCTGCACGCTAACCACAGCGGTGTGTACGAGCAGATCAAGGGTGGCACCCCGTTCAACGACGAGTCCAAGGCCGAGCTGGCCGGTGCTGTTCGCGACTTCAAGCAGGGCTTCCAGACCACCGATGGCACCCCCGTCATCAACGAGCCTGAGGCTCGTCCGCTCAGCGACGACGAGGTCTCGAAGTCTCAGATCACTGTCTCCCGCAAAGCAAAGTAACTGCGGAAGGTAAGTGAGCACAGTGACCACCAAGAACATTAATGAAACAGAAGGGAGGCGATAGTTATGGCTAGTCTTCGCGAGCTGAGGACACGCATCAAGTCCGTGAACTCAACCAAGAAGATCACGAAGGCCCAGGAGCTCATCGCCACCTCGAGGATCACCAAGGCCCAGGCACGCGTTGACGAGGCCGAGCCCTACGCGGATGAAATCACCCGCGTGGTTCAGCGCCTGGCTTCCGCCAGCACCCTGGATCACAAGATCCTGCAGGAGCCGGCAGACGCTTCCCGAGCTGCGATCCTCGTGGTTTCAAGTGACCGTGGCATGTGCGGTGGCTACAACAACAACGTCTTCAAGAAGACTGCAGAGCTGCGCAAGCGCCTGGAGAACGAAGGCAAGGACGTTGTTCTGTACGTCTCTGGTAACAAGGGAATTTCCTACTACAACTTCCGTGGCGAGGACATCGCAGGCTCTTGGTCGGGCTACTCTCAGGATCCCGACTACGCAGCTACCCACGATGTTCGCCGCCACCTGATTGATGGCTTTATCGCCGGTTCCGAAGGAACCGCCAAGTGGCGCGAGGGCCTCAATGTGGAAGAGGGTCAGGGTATTCAGGGATTCGACGAGGTACACATCGTGTACACCCGCTTCGTATCCATGCTGAGCCAGACGCCAGAGGCACACCGACTGTTGCCGATCGAGACTGTGGTTGAGGAAGAGAAGCTCGAACTCGGTGAGGACCTGGTTTCGGATAAGTCCGACCACGTCTCCGCCGACTACGACTTCGAACCCGACCCGGACACCCTGTTGAAGGCTTTGCTGCCGCAGTATGTCTCCCGTGGCATCTTCGCAGCAATGCTGGAGTCTGCGGCGTCGGAATCCGCAGCGCGTCGTACCGCGATGAGCGCCGCAACCGACAACGCAACCGACCTGGTCAAGCAGCTCTCCCGAGTTGCCAACCAGGCTCGTCAGGCCCAGATTACCCAGGAAATTACAGAGATCGTCGGTGGCGCATCCGCGCTCGCCGATAGCGGAGAAAGTGATTAAGTATGACTACAGCAAACATGGTTCAGCCTTCCGCTGAATCGGCTGTTGCGGGCCGCGTCGTGCGAGTTATCGGCCCGGTCGTCGACGTGGAGTTTCCGCGTGGCCAGCAGCCAGCACTGTTCAACGCACTGACCGTCGAGGTTGACCTCGAGGCAGTGGCAAAGACCATCACCCTGGAGGTTGCACAGCACCTCGGGGACAACCTCGTGCGCGCCGTGTCCATGGCCCCCACCGACGGCCTGGTCCGCGGTGCAGAGGTCACCGACACCGGTAAGCCGATTTCCGTGCCCGTCGGTGACGTCGTCAAGGGCCACGTCTTCAACGCCCTGGGCGACTGCCTGGACGAGCCGGGCCTGGGCCGCGACGGCGAGCAGTGGGGCATCCACCGCGAGCCGCCGGCATTCGACCAGCTCGAGGGTAAGACCGAGATCCTGGAAACCGGTATTAAGGTCATCGACCTGCTGACCCCGTACGTGAAGGGCGGCAAGATCGGCCTGTTCGGTGGTGCAGGTGTGGGTAAGACGGTTCTCATCCAGGAGATGATTACCCGTATTGCCCGTGAGTTCTCCGGTACCTCCGTGTTCGCCGGTGTTGGTGAGCGTACCCGTGAGGGCACCGACCTCTTCCTGGAAATGGAAGAGATGGGCGTGCTGCAGGATACCGCGCTTGTGTTCGGCCAGATGGACGAGCCGCCGGGAGTCCGTATGCGCGTGGCTCTGTCCGGTCTGACCATGGCGGAGTACTTCCGCGATGTTCAGAACCAGGACGTGCTGCTGTTCATCGACAACATCTTCCGTTTCACCCAGGCCGGCTCTGAGGTTTCGACCCTGCTGGGTCGTATGCCTTCCGCCGTGGGCTACCAGCCCACCCTGGCTGATGAGATGGGTGTGCTGCAGGAGCGTATTACCTCGACCAAGGGTCGTTCTATTACCTCCCTGCAGGCCGTGTACGTGCCGGCCGATGACTACACCGACCCGGCACCGGCTACGACCTTCGCCCACCTGGATGCGACCACCGAGCTGGATCGTTCCATCGCCTCGAAGGGTATTTACCCCGCAGTGAACCCGCTGACCTCTACCTCTCGAATCCTCGAGCCGGGTATCGTCGGCGAGCGTCACTACGAGGTTGCCCAGCGCGTGATCCACATCCTGCAGAAGAACAAGGAGCTGCAGGACATCATCGCCATCCTGGGTATGGACGAGCTCTCGGAAGAGGACAAGATCACCGTTCAGCGCGCACGTCGCCTGGAGCGCTTCCTGGGCCAGAACTTCTTCGTTGCGGAGAAGTTCACCGGCATCCCGGGCTCCTACGTGCCGCTGGCCGACACGATCGATGCTTTCGAGCGCATCTGCGACGGCGAGTTCGACGCTTACCCGGAGCAGGCCTTCAACGGTCTGGGTGGCCTGGACGATGTCGAGGCCGCTTACAAGAAGATGACCGAAAAGTAAGGGGTTAAGCACATGGCTGAGATTGCCGCACAACTGGTTTCCGTGGAACGTCCGCTGTGGGTTGGAACCGCAACGTCCGTTACCGCGCAGACCACTGAGGGCGAGATCGGCGTGCTCCCTGGTCACGAGCCCCTGCTCGGCCAGCTGGTCGAGAACGGCGTCGTTACCATTCGGACCAACACCGGTGAGAAGCTGGTCGCGGCGGTACAGGGCGGGTTCCTGTCCGTGTCCGACAAGAAGATCACCATCCTGGCGGATTCTGCAACGTGGGCTAACGAGGTCGACGTTGCGGATGCCGAGGCTCGCGTACAGTCCGCTGAGACTGAGCACGAGAAGGCCGTCGCCGAGTCCGAGCTGCGCGCTGTGAAGCGTTTGGACGCAAGCTAGAACTAGCTTTTAAGTCCCTTTTAAAACGGGTCCCGCTTAATTCTTAAGCGAGATCCGTTTTGCTTTATCTAAAACCCCTCCATGCCTGTAGGTTAAATGTATGGCGTGGTTGTTGTATTTCCTTGCGGCGGTGGCGCTGTTCGTTGTCATCGCTGTGCTGTGGCGTTTTTTTACGCTGCGTTCCCAGGGCTATCCCGTGGTTGTGCGACGCCTGCCGAATTCCGATGGCAGGCATTGGCGCCACGGGATTTTGAAGTATTCGGGCCAGGCCGCGAAGTTCTATAAGTTGCGTAGCCTGCGCCCCGCCTCCGACGTTGTGTTGACCCGCCTGGGCACCAGCATCGTGTCCCGCCGAGACATCACGCCGCGCGAGTCGGCTTTCCTAGAGGATCACGTCCACGTCGTTGAGGTCGTTCACCGCAGTACTCACTGGGAGATCGCCCTGGATAGCTCCGGCGATACTGCCCTGGTTTCGTGGTTGGAATCCGCGCCCTCCGAGCGCCGCATACCCCGTCATTGATTCGCCGTTGGCCGCAGTAGCGTAGGCTGAACAACCATGCGCTTAGTCATTGCTCGCTGCTGTGTCGATTACGTTGGTCGTCTGGAGGCTCACCTGCCTCCCGCCGATCGCTTGATCCTGATCAAGGCTGATGGTTCCGTTTCGATCCATGCCGACGATCGCGCGTACAAACCGCTCAACTGGATGATGCCGCCGTGTTCCCTCGAGGTTGTCGAGGCTAACTCTTTTGATGGTGGTGACGCCCCTACGGAGTATTCGGAACTAGAGAACGAAGGGGTCGAGCAGCTGTGGATCGTCACGAATCCAAAGGGGGAGCAGCTGCGAATCCAGATCTTCGAGATCTTCTCAGATACGGAGCACGACCTGGGGGAGGACCCGGGTCTGGTTAAGGATGGCGTGGAGGCGCACCTGCAGGAGCTACTGGCGGAGCAGATCGAGATTTTGGGCGAAGGCTTCTCTTTGGTCCGCCGCGAGTACCCGACGGCGATTGGTCCGGTGGACATCCTGTCCAAGGACTCGACGGGCGCCACGGTGGCGGTGGAGATCAAGCGCCGCGGTGGCATCGACGGCGTGGAGCAGTTGACCCGCTACGTGGAGCTGTTGAACCGCGACGAACTCCTAGCCCCGGTGCAGGGCGTGTTCGCCGCGCAGGAGATCAAGCCGCAGGCCCGCACACTGGCGGAGGATCGCGGTTTCCGGTGCGTTACCCTGGACTATGAAGCAATGCGGGGAACGGATTCCTCGGAACTGCGGCTTTTCTAGAAAGCCAGCTTTGGCCTTAAACCGGCGATCATTTTCGCCCGCGCGGTGCGTGGGTTGCCAAGCAGAAAGGACACTTCAAGGTGACTAATCCTTCCAATATCCCTCCGTCGCGTTTCGTGGCCGGGGCTGTGGATCTGGGTGCGGTTAAGCAGCAAGCTGAGCAGCGCGCGCAGGCGCAGGCCGCACAAGCTCAGGCGGCCCAGGCGGCTCAGGCGGCTCAGACTGCACGGGCGCAGGGAGCACCCGGCCAGCCGAGCGCAGGTCAGCCGAGCGCAGGCGCCCCGGGCGCTGCAGGGCCTGTGACTTTCGTTAGTACGATCACCCCGGAAAACTTCGAGTTTGACCTGGTGGTGCGCTCTACCCAGGTGCCGGTGGTGGTGTTGCTCGGCTCCACCCGCTCGGAGGCTTCGGAGCAGATGCGCCAGGACTTCACCAACCTGGCCGAGTCCCAGCAGGCGCCCACAAAGTGGCTGTTCCGCTATGTGGATGTGGATGCCACCCCAGAGGTCGCTCAGGCCTTCGGCGTGCAGGCGATCCCGACCGTCATCGCGCTGGCCGCTGGCCGCCCGCTGACCAACTTCGAGGGTGGCCAGCCCGCCGCCCAGCTGCACGGCTGGGTCGATGCGGTCGTGCAGGCTGTAGACGGCAAACTGCGCGGTCTGGCGCCGGAGGAGGACCCGGCCAACGCGACCGGCGGTGGCGTTGGTGCGGGCGCGGACGCTGCTAACCCAGATCCGGACGCAGGCGATCCCCGCTTGGTTGCGGCCGCCGAGAAGCTAGAGCAAGAGGACTATGCGGGCGCCATTGAGGAGTATGACGCCATCCTTGCCCACCCCGCACAGGCCGACGAAGAGCTCGTAGCCGAGGCCCGCGCGGCGCGTGCCAACGCCTTGTTGATGCAGCGACTGTCCATGGGCGGGGACGAGTTCGCGGAATCCGATCGTCTGCTGCTGGCCGGGGACAAGCCCCAGGCTTTCGACCTGCTGATCGAGGAGCTGCGCCCCTCCGCCGAGGGAAGCGCGGATCACAAAAAGCAGGCGAAGGCTCGCCTGCTCGAGCTATTCAGCCTTTTCGACCCGGCGGACCCGGAGGTCATCGCCGGGCGCACCCGCATGGCCTCCGCGCTGTTCTAGACGCCATCGCCAGCCAGGCGCGCGGGCGGCGCAAGCACCGGCGCTGACGCTCGCCACCTCAGGCGCGACACTCGCCGCCGTGGCCGCGAGTGCTGAGCCGGGCTTAGCCCTCCAGCACGAACCAACGCGCGGAGTGCGCCGGGATCTGCAGCACGGCGGAAGTGGCCATGCCGTGCGAACCGGTGTCTTCGGTGTGCAGATCACCGCTGACGCGCCCGGCGCCCTCGTACTGCACATCGTCCGTATTCAGTACCTCGCGCCACGTTCCGGCCCGCGGCAGGCCGATGCGGTAGTTCTCCTGGGTTGTGCCCGAGAAGTTAACGACGCACGCCAGTTCGCGCCCACGGTGGCGTCGAATGAAGGAAAGAACGTTATTGGTCGAGTCGTCGCTGGCGATCCACTGGAAGCCCTCCGGGGAGTGGTCCTGTCCCAGCGCGGGCTCGGAGTGGTAGAGCTTATTTAGCTGGCTAGTCAGGGCGCTGAGGCCGCGGTGGTATTCGCCCTCCCAGCCTTCCATGTCCTGCCAGTCCAGGCCGCGGGACTCGTTCCACTCCTTAGTCTGCCCCCATTCCTGTCCCTGGAACAGCAGCTTCTTGCCCGGGTGCGCCCACATGAAAGCCAGGTAGCTGCGCACCATGGCGGCCTTGTCCCAGGCGGAATCGGCGGGCATGCGCGACCACAGGGTGCCCTTGCCGTGCACGACCTCGTCGTGGCTGATCGGCAGCACATAGTTCTCGGAGTAGGCGTAGACCATGGAGAACGTGATCTCGTTGTGGTGGTAGCTGCGGTAGGCCGGGTCGCGCTGGATGTACTCCAGGCTGTCGTGCATCCAGCCCATATTCCACTTCAGGCTGAATCCCAGGCCGCCCTCGTGGGTGGGGGCTGTCACGCCGGGCCAGGAAGTCGACTCTTCGGCGATCGTCAGCGAGCCCGGGCATTCGCGGTGCACGGTGGCATTCATTTCCTTCAGGAACTCCACGGCATCCAGGTTTTCGCGTCCACCGAACTCGTTGGGCAGCCAGTCGTCGCGAGAGTAGTCCAGGTACAGCATCGAGGCCACGGCATCCACGCGCAGGCCGTCGATGTGGAACTCCTTGCACCAGTACAAAGCGTTGGCCACCAGGAAGTTGCGGACCTCGTTACGACCGAAGTCGAAGACGTAGGTGCCCCAGTCCGGCTGCTCGCCGCGGCGAGGATCGGGGTGCTCGTAGCAGGCCTCGCCGTCGAAGCGGCCCAGCGCCCAGCCGTCCTTGGGGAAGTGCCCGGGAACCCAGTCCATAATCACGCCGATGCCGGCGCGGTGCAGGGAATCGATCAGGTAGCGCAGATCGTCCGGCCCGCCGTAGCGGTTGTTCGGCGCGTAGTAGCTGGTGACCTGGTAGCCCCACGAGGGTTCGAAGGGGTGCTCGGACACACCCATCAGCTCTACGTGGGTGTAACCCAGGTTCTGTACGTATTCCACCAGCTCCACGGCCAGGTCCCGGTAGCTGCGCCCCTTGCGCCAGCTGCCCAGGTGCATCTCGTAGATGCTCATGGTCTCGTCAACGCCGGTCGCGGCGCGGTGAGCCATCCATTCGTCGTCGGACCAGGTGAACTCGCTGTCAGCCACCACGATGGAGGCGGTAGCGGGGGCGGGCTCGGCCAGGCGCGCCATCGGATCGGCCTTATCTAGGCGCACGCCGTCACCGGTGGTGATGGAGAACTTGTAGCGGGCGCCGGCGCCTACCCCCGGAAGCCACAGCTCCCAGATGCCGCTGCTGCCCAACGCACGCATGGGGTGTTGGTTGGCGTTCCACCCGTTGAAGTCGCCGATCACGGACACGCCCGCGGCGTGCGGTGCCCATACGGAAAACGCCACGCCGCCGTCCACGGGGTGCGCGCCGAGGACCTTCCACAGCTCTTCGTGGCGACCCTCACCGATGAGGTAACGATCCAGGTCGCCAACCGTAGGCAGGTGGCGGTAGGGATCCTCCAGGGTGGAGGTGTTGCCACCGGCCCAGGTGACTTCGAAGGTGTAGGTGTCCACGAAGTAGTCCACGTTCACGCTGAACAGCGCCGGGTATTCCTCCGCCGGCGCCATCGGCAGAGGCTCGCCACCGTTGATGCGTACGGCCACGGATTCCGCCCCGCACTGCACGGTACGGATGGTGGTGGTTCCGTCGCCGTCGTCGTGTGCTCCTAGTACATCGTGTGGAGCGTGGTGCCTACGTTCTGCGAGCCGGTGGTAATCGTGGTTCATACTCGACGATTCTACCTGCGGGGATCGTATTCTTCCTGGGCTCGCATGCAAACGCGCTCGCGCTCACCCTCACCAAGGGTGGGCAGGCGGAAGATGTGCGCCACCTGGAAATCCGGGTCCAGTCGCACGTAGTTGTTGGCGCCCCAGGTGTAGGTTTGGTTGGTCGGTAGGTCGGTGACCTCGAAGTGCGCGTCTTCCGGCTTGCCCAGGCCAAGAGCCTCGGTATCCAGGTTCACGGATCCCTCGACGATCGCGTTCGGGTTCAGGTTCACCACAACCAGGACCGCATTGCCGGTCACACCGTCGACCTTCGAATACGCGATGAGGTCGTCGCTCGTCGTTTCGTGCAAGCGCAGGGTGCGCTGTTGCTGTAGTGCCGGGTTTTCTTGACGCCATAGGTTCAGATCCCTGATCCATTCAGCGCAGTTGTCGACGGAGTAGTCGCGCGGGCGCAGCTCGTACTTCTCGGAGTCCAGGTACTCTTCCGAACCTGCGTGGACCGGCGTGGATTCGTAGATCTCAAAGCCGGAGTACACGCCCCACAGTGGGGACATGGTGGAGGCCAGGGCAGCACGGATGGCGAACATCGCCCGGCCACCGGTCTGCAGGGATTCGTGCAGAATGTCCGGGGTGTTGACGAACAAGTTCGGGCGGAATACGTCGGCGTAGTTGGCGATGTCCCCGGCGAACTCTTCCAGTTCTGCCTTGGTGGTCTTCCACGTGAAGTAGCTGTAGGACTGCGTGAAACCGGCCTTGGCCAGGCCGTACAGGCGCGCCGGGCGAGTGAAGGCCTCGGAGAGGAAGACCACGTCCGGGTCGGTGGCGTGGATCTCGGCGATCAGCCACTGCCAGAAATTCGCGGGCTTGGTGTGCGGATTATCCACGCGGAAAATTCGCACGCCGCGGCCGATCCACAGGCGCACGACCTTCAGCACTGCGTGGTACAGCCCCTCGGGGTCGTTGTCGAAGTTCAGCGGGTAGATGTCCTGGTACTTCTTCGGCGGGTTCTCCGCGTAGGCGATGGTGCCGTCCGGCAGTACGGTGAACCACTCCGGGTGCTGCTGCGCCCACGGGTGGTCGGGGGCGCACTGCAGCGCTAGATCCAGGGCCACCTTCAGCCCCTGGTCGTTGGCCGCCGCGACGAAGTCCTCGAAGTCCGCGACAGTGCCCAGGCGCGGGTGGACGGCCTCGTGTCCGCCATCCTTGGAGCCGATAGCCCACGGAGAGCCGACGTCTTCCGGGGTGGGGGTCAGAGTGTTGTTCTTGCCCTTACGGTTGATCTCGCCGATCGGGTGGATCGGCGGCAGGTACACCACGTCGAAGCCCATGCCCGCGATGCGCGGCAGGTCGGCAGCTGCGGTGGCGAAAGTGCCGTGCACCGGGTTGCCCTCGGCATCCCAACCGCCGGTGGAACGGGGGAACATCTCATACCACGCGCCCACACCAGCGGTCTTTTCCTCCACCAGCACGTGGAACTCCAGGCCACGGGTCAGCAGGTCGCGTAGCGGGCGCTTCTCCAATGCTTCGCGCACCTCCGCGGACAGGGCGGTAGCAAGGCGTTCGTCGACACTCAAGGACTCATCACGCAGCTGTCCCGGAACGGAGGCCACCAGCTCGCGGTGCTTACGGGAAGCTTTTTCCGACGCCCGCTCGAACAGCCGCGCGCCGACCTCAAAATCGTTCGCCAGGGCTTGTGCATCCTGGCCCGCGGCTACCTTCTTGGTGATTGCGTTGAACCATGTGGCGGCTGGATCCGACCAGGCGTCAACACGAAAGGTCCACATACCCGGCACATCAGGAACGAACACGGCATGGCGACGGTCGACGTCATCAGGGTCGGGCGACATGGTGATCTTCGCGCGACCGCCCTCGGCGCCGGCGGGGCGGCGGACGACAAGGGTGGCAGATATAGCATCGTGCCCCTCGCGCCAGACGCTGGCGCTGACCGGAAAGACCTGGCCGACGATGGCCTTGGCGGGGGTAGCTCCGTGGGAGATAACGGGGGAGATGTGGTCGATGCCGAGGCGGCCGGTCATGGGGGAAGCTCCTTCAAATGGCAGTTGGTGAATCCGTAGGCAGTTGGTGTTGGTGCTTACACAGCAAGCCTATGTTGTTGGCACACTTCGCGCGGATTATGAGGCACCATGGGGGAGTGAGCGACAATGTGACGAACCTGATTTCCACCCCGGCAACCGCCCAGGTCGACGAAGACGACCTGATCATCAACATGCGCGGCGTATCCGTCGTACGCGACGGGCGGGCGATCCTGGCGCCGATGGACTGGCAGGTAGAGCTGGACGAGCGCTGGATCATCGTCGGCCCGAACGGTGCAGGCAAAACCACCCTCATGCGCCTGGCCTCGGCACAGATGTTCCCGACCACTGGCACGGTGAAGCTGGTGGGCGAACAAGTGGGCAAGGTGGATCTGCGTGAGTTGCGCACCGCGATTGGCATGAGTTCCTCCGCGCTGGCGCAGCGCGTGCCGGGGGAGGAGAAGGTCGCGGACATCGTCATCTCTGCCGGCTACGACGTGATGGGCCGCTGGCGCGAAGACTACGACGAGATGGACTACGAGCGCGCCATCGAAATCCTGGAAAGCGTCGGCGCCTACCACCTGGCCGAACAGACCTGGCGGACCCTCAGCGAGGGCGAACGCAAGCGGGTGCTGATCGCCCGCGCCTTGATGAACGACCCCGAACTGCTGCTGCTGGACGAGCCAGGTGCGGGGCTGGACCTCGGCAGTCGCGAGGACTTGGTGGCGCTGCTGTCCGATCTAGCGGCGGACGCGGACTCCCCGACGATCGTGATGATCACCCACCACGTAGAGGAAATCCCACCGGGATTCACCCACGCGCTGCTGCTGGACGAAGGGGAAGTCGTCGCCCAGGGAATCCTGGAAGACGTAATGACCAGCGAGAACCTGACCCGTACCTTCCACCAGCCAATCGAAGTTAAGCACGAGGACGGCCGCTGGTTCGCCCGCCGCAGCCGAACCCGCCGGGGCAGCCACCGTTTGCGCGGAGATCAATAGCGGGAAGATCGGTAGACTCTGCCCCATGAAGGAAAACCGTTTGGGCCCAGTGCAGCCACGCCACGCGTCAACGGTGATTCTGTTGCGCGATACGTTGTCGGGGATCGAGGTGTACGTCCAGGAGCGCGCCTCGACCATGAAGTTCTGCGCAGAAATGACGGTTTTCCCAGGCGGCGGGGTGGATTCCCGCGATATGCCGGGTGACGTGGACGGCGATGGCCACATGTCCCCGGCCATCAACTGGCAGGGCGCGGAGGTCAAGTGGTGGGCCAAGCGCCTGCAGAAGCCGGAATCCATGACCCGCGCCCTGGTTTGTGCGGCGGTGCGTGAGACCTTCGAGGAAAGCGGCACGTTGCTGGCCACCCACCGCGATGGCTCGCCGGTGGAGGACACGACCCCCTACCAGGAAGAGCGCAAGTTGCTGGAAAACCACCAGCTGAGCTTCTCCGACTTCATGAGCAACAACGACCTGGTCCTGCGCTCCGATCTGCTGCGCCCCTGGGCCAACTGGGTCACCCCGGTGGAACAGCCGATTCGCTACGATACGGCCTTCTTCGTCGCCGCCATGCCGGAAGGCCAGCAGACGAGCGCCGGCACCCCCGAGGCGACGTCGACGGGTTGGTTCCGCCCCTCCACACTGTTGGATGGTTGGCGCTCCCGCAAGATCTCCCTGATGCCGCCGACGTGGGCGCAGCTGAAGCTGTTGGATACCTTCCGCACGGTCGAGGAGGTCCTGGATTTTTCTTCCAACCTCTCCGTCGACCCGGTGTTGGCCGAACCCGTCGACGAGCCGTACATGGCCGAGTACTACCTGATGGAACAGCAGATGTACGGCGCGCCCGCCCGCCAGTTCGCGCCGGGCATGAAGTTCGCGGTCGACCCAGCTGACCTTCCCGCTAACCCCTTCGCCAGCCGCCCCCATTCCTACGAGCAGTAGGTGCGCATAGGACATGGCCTTTTCTTCTGCCGAGCTGTCTTTTCTGCTCGCCGATTGCGCCGCTGGCTCGCCCCTTATTAATGACGCCACCACGTACCAGCTGACCAAGAAGTCACTGGTGCAGGATCTTTCCCAACTGCGCAAAGCTCACGGCGATCACGCCCGCGCCCTGGTGGAGCTAGTACAGGCCCGCCGGGCGGGAAAGCTGCCAGAGGACTGGCTGATGGATAGCGAATCCACTCAACAGGCCACCCCGCCGGTCGTGGCGGCCTGGCGCGCTGAAGCGCTGAAGGGTGCCGGGGTGGAAGTGGCCGTGGACGTCACTTGCAGCATCGGCACCGAGTTGCATGCGCTGGCTGAAGCGGGGCTGCGCGTGCTGGGCGGGGACCTGGACCAGCAGCGCCTGCGCATGGCGCGTTTCAATGTGCCGGAGGTTCCGGTGGTGCGCATGGATGCGCTGCGTCCGGCGTTCGCGTTCGCGGGTGCCCAGAAATCCGGTGTGGTCGTGGCGGATCCGGCACGGCGAAACTCCTCGGGGCGCATCGCCAAACTGGAGGATCTGCAGCCGCCACTACCGGAGCTCATGGACTGCTACGACAACTTGGTGGTCAAGTGTGCCCCGGGGATCGATTACTCAGAGTTCGACGGACATGTGGAGGTCGTGTCCGTCGATGGGGGAGTTAAGGAGACCTGCCTGTACTCACCCGGCATCCTTGGGCGGGGGCGCCAGGCGGTGGTGATGGGGGCGTCATCAGTTAAAGAAACAGTGAGCAGCGACGAACCCGAGACCGACCGTGTGGGCGGGGTAGGGCGTTACATCGTGGACCCCGACGGTGCCATCGTTCGCGCCGGGCTGGTGCGCCAATACGCGGCGCGGCATGGGCTGTGGCAGCTGGACCCGCACATCGCATATCTGACCGGCGACGAGCTGCCCGCGGGCGTGCGTGGGTTTGAGGTTCTAGAAGCGGTGCCGCTGAAGAAGGCGCGACCCGCGTTGGTGGGGCTGGGCGCGAAGAGCGTGGAGATCCTCGTGCGGGGCGTGGACGTGGATCCGGACGAGCTGCGGAAGAAGTGGAAGTTGAAGAAGGGCGCGGGCAGTGCGGGCGCTACTCACAGTGGCGCCAGCGCGGCGGATTCCGGGTTCTCTGTGGTGGTTACTCGCGTCGGTGAGGGCGGCGCGGCGAAGGCTGTGGCCTACATTTGCCGAGCGCGCCGCAGCTCGCGGGGGTAGTTCTAAAACAATATAGGAAAGTTGTGGCGATGATCACCCGGTGGTAGGTACTATGGTGCCAAATCACAATACCCAAGCAGGAAGGTCAACGAATGTCGAACATCGTTGTTCTGGTTAAGCAGGTGCCGGACACCTACTCCGAGCGCAAGCTCACCGACGATGACTTCACCCTCGACCGCGACAGCGCAGACGCTGTCCTGGACGAAATCAACGAAAACGCTGTGGAGGCTGCACTGCAGCTGAAGGAAGCTGACAGCTCCCGTAACGTCATCGTCCTGTCCGTCGGCCCGGAGCGCGCAACCGAGGCGCTTCGCAAGGCACTGTCCCTGGGCTGCGACGAGGCCAAGCTGGTTGTCGACGAGAATCTGGCTGGCTCCGACGCACTGGGCACGGCATGGACCCTGTCCAACGCTCTGAACCAGATCGAGGACATCGAGCTGATTATCGCCGGTAACGCCTCCACCGACGGTGGCGCTGGCTCCGTTCCGGGTCTGCTGGCTGAGTACCGCCAGATCCCGGCTCTGACCCACATGGAAGAGCTGAACGTTGAAGGTGGCAAGGTCACCGGTAAGCGCGTCACCGAAGAGGGCGTGTTCGGCCTGGAGGCTCCGACCCCGGCCATCGTCTCTGTGACTGAGAAGTCCAACACCCCGCGCTTCGCTGCCTTCAAGGGCATCATGGCTGCCAAGAAGAAGACCATCGAAGAGCTGTCTCTGGGCGAGATCGGCGTGGACGCTGCAAACGTTGGCCTGGCAAACGCCACCACCTCCGTTTCCGCTTCCACCCCGAAGCCGCCGAAGTCGGCTGGTGAGATCATCAACGACGAGGGCGAGGGCGGCAAGAAGCTGGTCGAGTTCCTGGTCAAGGAAAAGCTGGTTTAAGGGAAGTAGGGATTTAAGGACATGACCAACGTACTAGTACTGGTTGAGCACGGTGAGGGTCAGCTGAAGAACTCCACCGTCGAGCTGATCACCGCTGCACGCGTGTTCGGCACCGTCGGCGCCGTTGTTGTTGGCGCTCCCGGCACCACCGAGAAGCTGCAGGGCGCCCTGGCCGAGGCTGGCGCAGAGACCATCTACGCCGCAGAGTCCGATCAGGCAGAGTCCCTGCTGATCACCCCGGAGGTCGACGCACTGTCCGGCCTGGCAGCACAGCTGCAGGTTCCGGTTGTCGTCTCCGCTACCGCAACGGGCAACGAGGTTGCCGGCCGTGTTGGCGCCCGCGTTGCTTCCGGTGTTCTGTACAACACCAACAACATCACCGCTGAGAAGACCGCTGAGATCAGCATCTTCGGTGGCGCTTACACCGTTACCGCTTCCGCCGCTGGCGCTTCTCCGGTCTTCACCCTGGCACCGGGCTCCCTGGATCCGGAGCCGCAGGCTGCTGCTGGCAACGTCCAGCAGGTTGAGCTGCCGGCCGCTGGTCCGACCGCCGTTACCATCACCTCCTTTGCACCGGCTGAGGCCGGCGACCGTCCGGACCTGACCGAGGCCAGCATTGTGGTCTCCGGTGGTCGTGGCGTGGGCGGCCCGGAGGGCTTCACCGACGTTGTCGAGCCGCTGGCCGACGTCATGGGCGCTGCTGTTGGTGCTTCCCGTGCGGCTGTGGACGCCGACTACTACCCGGGCAAGTTCCAGGTCGGTCAGACCGGTGTTACGGTCTCCCCGAACCTGTACATCGCACTGGGCATCTCCGGCGCTATCCAGCACAAGGCTGGTATGCAGACCTCCAAGACCATCGTCGCTGTGAACAAGGACGAAGAGGCTTCCATCTTCGAGATCGCAGACTTCGGTGTTGTTGGCGACCTGTTCAACGTTGCACCGCAGGCTACCGAGGAGCTGAAGAACCGCAAGTAGTTCTTCGCCCTAGGCTTCAACCGGCGCCCTTTCGCTTAGCTTTACGCAGGCGGGAGGGCGCCGGTTTTTCTTTCGCCCCGTTCGGCGCTACGCGTCCTGCTGCCGGATGTAGTCGTCCATGTACGGCAGCGTGAAACGCACCCTGCCGAATCCCGCCGGCTCGATCAGGTCGCGCGTGATCAGGCGGCTACGCCAGGTGGACAGGCCCCTCGGCTCCACGCCCAGGTGAGCGGCGATGTCTCCGGTTTTGGCAGATCTTGTCTCAGGGTTCGTGGTCGTTACCGATTCTGGTTCGCGCGCCCCCTCGTCGGCAATAATCGCAGCCATCGCACGGAGGAAGTTCATTTCCCCCTCCGGCAGGCGGCTGAGTGCGGGCCGGTGAACGTGGCTAGTCATGCGGTCGATAGCCCGCTGGGAGGCAGTCTCCACGTGTGCGGCCTCGATGGTGCCCGAACTGTCGATCCCGGCAGCCGCCCAGGACAGTGCGCCAACCACTTGGATGAGGTAAGGGTATCCGCGGCACATGTCGGTGGCGCGGGCTAGGGCGTCATCAGTAAAAGGGCGACCAGAATCCGCGGCGGTGATGGCGAGGGTCTTCGAGACTTCCTCGGTGGGCACCGCGTGGAGGTCTACGCGGAAAGCGCGGCGGAGGAACGTGGTGCCCTCGTGCTGCAGTAGCGTGTCCACGCCGTGAGGCAGGCCCGCGCAGACCAGGGCAATGTCGCGCTCGTCGCGCATGAGGTCCTGGACCGCGGTGGCCAGGCGGTGGAGCTGGTCGAGGTCAGCGGATTGCAGCTCGTCGAGGGTGATGAGGATGCCGGCGCCCGTGATTGCATCAGACAGTTCGCGCAGACGGGTGATGAGCGTCGGCACACTGCGGAGTTCCTCGGCCCGCGAGTGTGCTTCCGTGCGGAAGCTGCCCACGCCGGTGATGGAGGCCCCGGAGAGTTTGCGCTCCGGGGGCTGCTCGATACTTATAATGGCGGTGGGGATAGTCGTTTCGACCAGCTCGGAGATCATGTCGCTATTCGGGTAGGCGCGCAGGACGATCCAGCCCTGGGTGCGGGCCTTGTCCTCGATCTCGTTGAGCAGTACCGTTTTACCCACACCACGTAGACCACTGGCCAAGATCGTGCGGTGCGGGGAGCCGGGGCCCTCGGCGAGGCTGAGCTCGAAATCCTGCAGCAGCTCCGCTCTGCCCGCCAGGTAATAGGGGGACGTGCCGAAGCTGGGGCGGAAAGGGTTGCGCTGGCTGGGTGCGGCGGTCTGGTGTGGGGACTCGGACATACCTCCAGCATAGTGGCGTCCTGGTAGATTTTGTTAGATCCGTTAGATCTCGGTAGGGTTGTTAGAAGTGTTAGATCCGGGATTGCTCGATCCGGATGTCCCCTTGTCTTTGCGTCGAGGGAAGTAGGGTAGGGGGCGTGAACATGGAAAACCACGCAGCGAAGGGGCCGACGCCCGGCACGCCGGATGACGTAACGGACGGTGCGGAAACTATCGGCGGGGTTAATGGCAGCGCGACAACTGGCGGTGCGGAAACTATCGGCGCCGTGGGCTCGCAGGGGCGCCTGTACGTGGACAACGCGGCGTCCCAGGCGTTGCGGCCCGAAGCACAGGAAGCGATGGATCGCGCTGTGGGGCTGCTGAACCCCGCAGGCCAGTACAAGACCGGCCGCGATGCCCGTCGCAGCCTCGAGGACGCCCGCGAGCAGATCGCCGAACTCCTCGGCGCGGATGCAGCTGAGGTGATCTTCACCGGCTCCGGCACGGAAGCCGACAACATCGCCATCCAGGGGCTCGCGTTTGGATCGAAGGCCCACCGGGGCGCGCACATGATCGCCAGCTCCGACATTGAGCACCCCGCCGTGGTCGAGTCCGTCGATTGGCTCACCGCGGGGCCGCTCCACCTGGGGTTTGAACGCGCGGTCCTTCCTGTGGACGCCGCCGGTCGCATCCGTGCCGAAGACTGGATTGCCGGTCTAGAAAGCGGCGCGGGCTCGCCCAGCGACCTGGCGCTAATGACCTGCATGTGGGCCAACAACGAAACCGGCGCGATACAGCCGGTGGAGACTCTCGCCAGCTTCGCCCGCGACAATGGCGTGCCCTTCCACACCGACGCAGTGCAAGCCGTCGGCCACATCCCCGTCGACTTCCACGCCCTTGGCGCCACCACACTGGCCGCCAGCGCCCACAAGTTCGGCGGCCCGAAGAACACGGGCCTGCTGCTCGCCCGCCGAGACGCGGACATCTTAAGCCCCGTGCGCGGAGGCGGCCAGGAGCGAAAGCTCCGCTCCGGCACCGTTAACGTGCAGGGCGCGGTGGGATGTGCGGCGGCGTTGGCGTCATCAATAAAAGAACTAGAACAAGCAACCGCCAGAATGCGCGTGGCGCGCGAGACGCTACGGACGGCGGCGCAAGGCATCGACGGTGTGCGGATCTGGACTCCCGAGGTTGGCGCGCTGCCCGGGCACCTACACATGAGCTTCCCCGGCGCCGAGGGAGATTCGCTGATCATGCTTTTGGACGCCGCCGGGGTGGACGCATCGACGGGCTCTGCCTGCAGCGCCGGGGTGAACCGCGCCAGCCACGTGCTCACTGCCATGGGCGTACCAGTGGATGTTGCCCGCGGTGCGCTGCGGATAACCCTGGGCGCGGACATCACCGACGAAGAAGTCGGGTATCTGGCGGGCATCCTCCCGCGCGTGGTCGAACAGGCCCGCGCCGCCGGAATGGCCTAACTGGCGGGTACCCGAGTAGGGTGCCAAACATGCGAGTAGTAGCAGCAATGAGTGGCGGTGTGGATTCCGCCGTGGCGGCCTCTCGAGCGCTCGAGGCCGGGCACGAAGTGATCGGCGTACACCTGGCGCTATCCCAGTCTCCCGAGGCCGTGCGGGCGGGTTCGCGCGGGTGCTGCTCCCTGGAGGACTCCGCGGACGCACGCCGCGTGGCCGACAAGCTGGGGATTCCTTTCTACGTGTGGGATTTTTCTGACCGCTTCAAGGCCGACGTGATCGACGATTTCGTGGATTCCTACGCCATCGGTGAGACTCCGAACCCGTGCCTGCGGTGCAACGAGAAGATCAAGTTCGAGGCGCTGCTGGACCGTTCCATCGCGCTGGGATTCGACGCAGTGGTGACCGGGCACTACGCTCGCCTGCACGATGGAGTGATGCGCCGCGGTGTGGATGCGAACAAGGACCAGTCGTATGTGCTGGGCGTGCTGACCGACGAGCAATTAGCGCATTGCATGTTCCCGGTTGGAGACACAATCAAGCCGGAGATCCGCGAAGAGGCGAAGGATCGCGGATTCGGCGTGGCCTCCAAGCCGGATTCCCACGACATCTGCTTCATCCCCGACGGGCAGACGCAGGCGTTCCTGGGCAAAAAGATCGGCCTGCGGCCGGGGCTGATGAAGGACCAGGACGGGTCGACCGTCGCGGAGCACGACGGGGTATACGGTTTCACCATCGGCCAGCGCAAGGGGTTGGGGTTGCCGCGTGAAGGCCTGGACGGCAAGCCGCGCTATGTGACGGATATTGACGCCGCCACGGGCACCGTGACTATCGGTCAGCGCACCGATCTACGCGTCGGCGGGATCACGGCCGACCGGCTGAAGCGCCTGGACCCTGCCGTACACGGCCGCGAATTTGAGTGCGAGGTCCAGGTGCGCGCCCACGGTGGGGTAGTGCCCGCCACCGCGCGACTGGTGGACGACCCGGAGGGGACTACGCCGGCGGGGCGCGTCAAGAAGGAGGGCGAGAGCCCGTGGCGCCTAGAGCTAGACCTGCACGAGCCGCTGCAAGGCGTGGCGCGCGGGCAGGCCGCTGTGGTGTACCAGCCGGACGCCGACGGTGACATCCTGCTGGGCAGCGGAACCATCCGCGCTACCGCGCCGTGGAACGGCTCAGGCGCAGTCGGAGCAAGCGCAGCGCCGGCAGAGGCGTAGCACGGGGATGGTAAGAGACACCGCACAGCCGCAGCCGATCGGGCGCCTGGGCTGGTGGGAGAACACCGTCACGGACCACACGGAGGTGCGCGCCGCGATCCAGTCGGCACTGACCCGCACGTGCGACGTGGACGAGGACACGGGCGCGCCGCCGGTATTATCATTCCCGCGTTGCGGACGGGCGGGGGATCTCACGGCGCTGACGGCCAGCTTCGCGCAACTGCCGATCCGCGCTAATCCGCGAGGGTGGGAGCTGACGGCCCACCCGAGCCTGGAATCCCGCCGCATGGATGGTTGGGTTCGCGAGGCCACGGATGCCGCCGAGGAGCTGCTGGCGGGCAAAGTCGAGCGCCTGATGTTGCACGTCACCGGACCCTGGACCTTTGGCGCGGAGGTGGAGTTCCGCGGCCACCCCGTGCTGCGCGACCGCCCGGCGTTCAAGGACTGCGCGCTGCACCTGGGCTTTGGCGTGGAGCAGATCGCCGGCGCGTTGTCGGCGGCTCTCGGCTGCGAGGTCATCATTGCACTCCACGAGCCGCGCGTCCGCGAGGTCATGGGCGGCCTGCCCGGCGCCACCCGCTTCGACACGGTCCCCGCCGTCGACCGCGAGTACATCTACGGGGTGTGGCAGCGCTTCCAGCAGCAGGTCGCGCGCCCGGTGGTGCTGGACACGGGGTCTTCTATCGATGACGCCCTCTCGCACGCGCCCGGCTTCCACCGCATCGTGGTGCCCGCGGATCAGTTGCGGACAGTCAGCGGAAAAGACCTGGTCGGCGGGATGATCGGACGCGGACAGGGAATCGGCTGGGCGGTGAATACTGACCAGGGGAATGCCAACGTGGAGTCCGCCGCGGGCGAGATCGCCCGCGCCGTTCTGCGCCAGTGGACGCAGTGGACCCTGCCCGCCGACGAGCTGCCGGGAATGGTGGACGTCGTGGTGCCCGAGGGCAAGCGCACCGCGGCGCAGTCCTCCGTGGCTGCAGCTCGTGCCCGCCACGCGGCGGCCTTACTGTGGAGCAATTGATACTTTGCGAGCGCACGCCGGCAGCGACTAAGCGCGGCTGAGCGCGGCGCAGGCCAATCCCGCTAGAACTCCTCGTAGACCGCCGGGTCCTGGTTCTTCCGGCGCCCGTCCGGGCGGCCCAGCGCGGTGATCGCCTCGATCTCCGCGTCACTCAGGGTGATATCCAACGACTCCAGGTTCTCGCGCTGCCGGTCCGCCGAGGAAGCCTTCGGGATCGCCAACACCCCGCGGCCGCGGTGCCACGCTAGAACGACCTGGCCAGGAGTTGCGGAGTGGGCGTCCGCAATTTCAGGAATGACCGGCTCTTCCAGAACCGCGCCACGCAACAGGGGCGACCAGGCTTGCGTCACGATGCCCAGTTCGCGGTGGGCCGCGACGGCCTCGGCCTGCGGGAAGTGCGGGTGCAGCTCAATCTGGTTGACGACCGGGTACTCGCCGGTGGCGGTGTGGACGGCCTCCAGGTGCTCGGGGAGAAAATTGCACACGCCCACGTGGCGGATCAGCCCGCGTTCTCGCAGCTCCAGCAGCGTTTCAAAGGCCTCCACGTAGAGGCCCTGCTGGGGATTCGGCCAGTGGATGAGGTGCAGGTCGATGCGGTCCAGGCCCAGGCGGAAAAGGGATTCTTCGACTGCGGCGACAGCGTCATCGTGGCGCTGGTAGCGGCCGGGCAGTTTGGAGGTGACGATCACCTCGTCGCGGCGGATCGCGCCGGCAGGGTCCGCCATGTCAGGCGCGCCGGCGGCACCGGTCGCCGCGGCACCGGTCGCCGCGCGGACGCCCGCGCCCACCGCGCCCTCATTTTCGTAGTTGTAGGCCGTGTCAATCAGTCGGTAGCCCGCGCGGATGCCCGCGGCCACGGAGTTTGCGCCCGCCTGGCCTTGCATCTTGTACGTGCCGAGCCCGATCTCCGGGAGGGAAAGTGCTGTGGTCTGAGTCATTCGATCCTGCCTCTCTACTCAGTTCGGTTTTGCGGCGTTTGGTTTGCGCCGTTTTCTAGCAGTTCCTTAAAGCTTGCCTCGTCCAGCACCGGCACGCCCAGGTCCTCGGCCTTCTTCAGCTTGGAGCCAGCCTTTTCGCCCGCCACCAGGAAGTCCGTCTTCTTCGACACGCTGCCCGCAGCCTTGCCGCCGCGAGCCTCGATGGCTTCCTTCGCCGCCGTCCGATCGAAATCCTCCAACGAGCCGGTGACCACGATCGTCAGGCCCTCCAACAGTGTGGAATCCACACCGTCCTCTGCGCCGGAAGCGTCTCCGGCCTCCTGGCGCATCCGCACGCCAGCAGCCGTCCAGCGGTCTACGATCCGGCGATGCCAATCCACCGCGAACCACGCGGAGATCGACTCCGCGATCGTCTCACCCACACCGTCGATGCCGGCCATGTCCTCCACCGTGGCAGAAGCGATGTCCTCTACCGACTCGAAGTGCTTCGCCAGCGCCTTCGCTGCAGTCGGCCCAACGTGCCGGATCGACAGCGCAACCAGCACCCGCCACAGGTCCGCCTCCTTCGCGGACTGCAACTTCTCCAGCAACGTCTCGCCGGACTTATTCAACTTCCCGGCTTTCGTCGCATACGAACTGGTCTTTTCCAGGTCCTCCGCGCTGAGGTCGAACAGCTCCGACTCGTCGGCCAGCACCCCGGAATGGATCAGATCATAAGCACCCTTTTCCCCTAACGCGTCGATATCAAACGCCTTGCGGGAAGCCAGGTACGTCAAGCGGGTATGCAACTGGCCAGGACAGTATTGAGTGTTGGGGCAGCGCCAGTCGGCGTCCCCAACCTTCGAAGGAGCCAACCGGGTGCCGCACTCGGGGCAGAACGTCGAGAACAGGAAAGGCCGCTCCGCACCCGTGCGCTTGTCCTCGACCGGGCCCAGTACCTCCGGGATAACCTCGCCTGCCTTGCGGATAGTGATCGTATCGCCCAGCATCACGCCCTTGCGGTGCGCCTCCGTGGGATTGTGCAGCGTGGCCATCGAAACCGTGGAGCCCGCGACGTACTTCGGCGCCATGACGGCATACGGCGTAGCACGGCCCGTGCGGCCAATGCCGACGCGGATGTTGTGCAGCGTGGTCATCGCCTCTTCCGGCGGGTACTTGTACGCGATCGCCCAGCGCGGGGCGCGGCTGGTGTGGCCGAGCTCCAGCTGCTCTTCCAGGGAATCGACCTTAACGACCAGGCCGTCCATCTCATGCGCCGCGTCGTGGCGGTGGTTGCCCCAGTACTCGACCTGCTGCTGAACCTCCTTGGCGGAGTGCACCTGCTTTGTGTACGGGCTGACCGGCAGCCCCCACGCGGCAATCGCGCGATACGCATCGTGCTGGGAAGCGGGGGAGAAGCCCTCGCGCGCGCCGATACCGTGGCAAATCAACTTCAGCGGACGCTTCGCCGTATCCGCGGAGTTCTTCTGCCGCATCGCGCCAGCCGCAGCGTTACGAGGGTTGGCGAACATCTTCAGCCCCTCGGCCTGGCGCTGGGCATTCATGGTGGCGAAGTCCTCGACGTCGATGAACACCTCGCCGCGGATTTCCACCAGGGCGGGTACGGGGAACTCGTCGGTGCCGTGGAGGGTATCCGGGATGTCGTCGAGCGTGCGCGCGTTGTGCGTGATGTCCTCGCCCGTTGTACCGTCGCCGCGTGTCAGCGCGAGTTCCAGCTTTCCGTCGATGTAAAGGAGGTTTATGGACGCCCCGTCGATCTTCAGCTCCGTCAGATATGTCTTCGCGGGGGTGCGGTCCAGCCAGCCGGCGAGTTGCTCTGTATCGAAGACGTTATCCAGACTGAGCATTTGTTCGCGGTGGTCGACGTTGCGGAACGGGCTGCTGGTGGGCGGGGCCGGGGCGACTTCTGTGGTGGGGGATGGGCCGGTGACAACTTCGGGGTGGGCTTGCTCCAGGTCTTTGAGCTCCTGCAATAGTGCGTCGAAGTCCGCGTCCGAGATCTCCGGGTCGCCGTAGTAGTAGAGCTGCCGGTGGTGACGCACCTGGTCAGCGAGTTCTTGCCAGCGGGAATGAGTACTCACCCCCGCCAGTCTACTGACGTGCTAGTTAATTGCGGCGCGCGGCGACGAAGACCGCCACGACGATGATTAGGACGATAGCCAGGAGTCCCAGGCCGATTAACAGGATCGTGTTGTTCTGGGGTGCGTTGTCGATGTTCTCGGCGCGCACGTCGGGGTTGGCGTTGGAATTGCCGGCGCCCCCGTCGTTGTCGCTGGATGGCTCGGCAGAGGGTGCCAGTCCGGGTTCGAGGGTTTGACGCCACTCCGGTCCATCGACCTTGTCGCCGTCCAAGGCAGTCGACAGGCGGAACTCGATGTCCTTATCCTGCTTTCCGTTCTCATCACCTCCATCAAGGGTGACCATGACGTACCACTGACCGGCATCTGTGGCTTCATCCTGCGACGTGGATCCTTCGCGGTTGCGGTAGAAGACGTACGGTGTACTCACAGCGCGTGCAGTGACGGGAATATCATCGTCCAAGGATTCCGCATTCGAATAAGACGTGTGGGTGCGTCGTGGCGAGGCGACGAATACTTGGCCGGAGCGGTAGGAATCAGTCTGCTTCTTGTCGAATTCTACTTCCGCGAGGGGGCGCTGGCCCCAGTCGACGTTCATGCGGTAGAACTTCGTTTCGCCGGGCACCAGAGTGTCGGACACCGTGCCCGGGGTGATTTCGGTTGCCTTGTTGTACGACGTGCCGCCAGGGGTCGGCTTCGGCTCGGAGCTGGGAACCTTGACCTTGTCCCTGTCTTCGCCCTCTGGGACTTCACGATCGTTCTTCGGGCCAGCTTCGGAACCGTCGACCTGGGGCTCGAAACCGATGACGATCTCCACCGGCAGTTCGCTATCAAATTGGGTGCCAGCGCCGTTGATCTTTACGCGGTACTTCGTCGGGTCGCAGCCATCTTCGGGGTCGATGGTCACAGACTCTCCTTCGGGCGGATCTGGCCAACTTGTAGTGGAGGAAGAGCCACCGCCCTCGTCACTGCAAGAGTCGTTCGTGTACTCCACCCGGGTGCCGTAGTAGTGCGTGTCTTCATCCTCGAATCCACGCGGAGCCGCATTCACGGAGATTCGAGCTTTCTTGCCTTCCGGAATGCTGATGTTGAACCATTTGTCATCGCCGTCTTTTACGCTGTCGCGCGGGCTGGGCAGGAAGCTTTGGTAGAGGCCTTCGCCGAGGTAGAACCCGTCGGCGGCGTTGTCGGCTAGTTGGACGGGGGTGCCTGCGGAATCGTAGTCGCCGGCGACGCGTTGGTCGGCGCTGTCGTTGTTGTCTTTGTTGTCCTCTGCGTTGGCGTTGACGGCCAGGGTGGGCAGTAGTGCCAGGATGGTGAGGAATGCCAGCAGGGCGGTGGTCAGGCGCCAGGTAGTGGCGGGTGGGCTTTGTGGCTGTATGGCCTGTGGCTTTTGTCTCTGGCTGATGTGCTGAGCCGATTCAGCGGACAACAAAGGGAATCAACGCCTTCCTTTTTCTATCTCTACTTTGTCTTTGTTTCTGCCTTGGTGCGTTCACTTCGTTCGGGCTGCGCCCTACGGAACCCACGCGCGTTTATAGATGTTGGACGCAAAGCGATCACACAATGTTCCCAACGCAATAAAGGTTCCCGGTCATAAGAATCTGTGGTGAAGGAAATACTAGGGAACAAGGCGCCTATCCGCAGGAAAACGCTTTCTTGTGGCTGGCGAGGTCCTGCACTGTTATTAGGCCTGCTACTTGCGACGCACGGTGGTGAGGTAGAACGCCCCGGTAGTAATCAGGGCGGTAGCCAGGAGCCCCAGGCCGATGAATAGGAACCTGTGGTTCGGGGAGGCCTTGATGCTGGAACCTCCGTCGCCGTTGTTGTCGCTGGGTGTCGCCGCGGATGGTGCTGGTCCGGGCTCTAAGGTTTGACGCCACTTGGGTCCATCGACCTTGTCGCCGTCCACGGCAGTTGACAGGCGGAACTTGGTGCCATCGTTTGGCTTGCGGTGTTCATAGCCAGCATCGAGGGTAACCATGGCGTGCCACTGGCCGGCATTGGAGGCTTGGCTTAGTCCCAGGTTCTTATTCCGGTTGTCGTAGAAAACGCGGGGAGTATCCAAGTGTTGTGCAGTGTGGGGACGATCCTGCTCTAGGAGTGCAAAGGCGGTTGCGGATGTACGCTCGCGTCGTGGAGAGGCGATGGAGATCTGTCCAGAACGGTAAGAACCTGTGTTGTTCTTATCGAACTCCACCTCCGCGATCGGACGTTGACCCCAGTCGACGTTCACGCGGTAGTACTTCGTTTCACCAGGTACAAGAATATCGGAGACTGTTCCTGCGGTGATTTCCGGCGCTTGGCTGTAGGACGGACCACCGGGAGTCGGCGTCGGAGTTGTGTGAGGCACCTTGACCTTTTTCAGATCATCATAATCCGGGTGCCTTTGACCGCTCGTTGGAATATTTTCGTTACTGGCGTCTAGAGGTTCAAACCCAACGACAATCTCGACCGGCAAGGTGTCGGTGGATGGATTTCGGAGGTTGCTGACTCGCACTCGGTACTGCGACGGATCGCAGCCTTCTTTGGGCTTGATAATGAGGGTGCCGGCCGAGACCGGTGACGGCCAAGTTTGGTTGTCCAAGAACCCCTGCCCGCTATCGTTGCAATCGTCGTTTCTGTAATTCAGTCTGGCGCTGTAAGTACGTGATTCATCATTCCTGAGGTGCGGGGCAACGAGGTTTGCGGGGATGAGGGCCTGAGAGTTGTCGGGGATATCGGCGCTGGCGTTGATTTCGGCGTTGGCGTTGATTGCCAGGATCGGCAGGAGCGTCATGATGGTGAGAAAAACCAGCAGCGCGGTGGCCAGCCGCCAGGTGCGAGGTGCACTTGCCCTGTGCGGCCCAGCGCTTTGTGGCCCAGCGCTTTGTAGCCCTGTCCTGTCTGACGTGGGATCCGAACTAACAGAAGACAAGAGAATCAGCGCCTTTCTGGTTTCTGTTTCGGTACGTTTAGCTAGTTTGCTGTGCTGGGATTGCTGGCCTTGTTCAGTCCGCTGGATCGCGAGTCTTGTTCAATTTGCCTGAGGTGCGATTCACGGAGCCAACGGACAACTTCAGAAGTGAGACGCAGAGCAACCGCACAATGTTCCTGGCGAAGGAAAAGTTCCCGGAGAGATGAAAGTGTGGTGAAGAAAAACCATTTTCTTGTCGAACACCGCGAGGGGGTGTCCGGGGACAGTTATAGAGTGGTCAGCATGACTGCACCGCATTTTGACCCGGCACACATGCTGAGCTTCGACCTGGAAACCACCGGCGTAGACCCAAAGACCGCCCACATCGTCACCAGCGCACTGGTGACGATCAAGGGACGGGAAAGAAACGACATTGAAATGCTCGCCGACCCTGGCGTGGAGATTCCGCAGCAGGCCTCTGACGTCCACGGCATCACCACCGAGTACGCCCGCGAACACGGCCAGGATCACGACGAAGTGCTGGCCAAAACCATCGAAGGCATACGCGAGGCATGGCGCGCTGGTGCCACGCTGATCGTGTATAACGCTGCTTACGACCTCAGCGTGCTGCGAGCGTTGGAGCCGAGCTTCACCGTCGACGGCCCGGTGTTCGATCCCTTTGTCGTAGATCGGGCGAAAGATCAGTACCGCAAAGGCAAGCGCACGTTGGAAAGTGTGTGCGAGCACTACGGTGTGGTTCTGGACAATGCCCACGAGGCGACGGCAGATGCGGTGGCTGCCGCTCGTGTGGCATGGATGCTGGCGCGCAAGTACCCCGAAATTGTGCAAATGTCGACGGATGAATTGATGCTTGCCCAGGCCACGTGGTTCTACGAATCGCAGAAATCTCTGCAGGAATGGTTCCAGAAGAAAGGCAAGGACGTGCCGGTCAACACCGCGTGGCCACTAGCGGAGTGACCCCAGCCCGCGGGAACCCTCAGCCCGCGGGAACCCCTAGCCGGTGGGAACACTAGGCCGCGAGAAGGGGAGGCGACGGCGAGCTGAGCCCGCGCCGCGCGGCCGCTACTTGCGGCGCACGGCGGTGAAGTACACCGCCACGGCTGCAGCCAGGATCACGGCTAGGATTCCCAGGCCGATGTAGAGGATGGTGTTGCTCTGGGACGCGTTGTCGATGTCCTTGGCCTGCGCGGCGGCCTCGTCGCCGTTGTTGCCGTCGCCGCTTTCTGCGCCATCACTGTTGCCACTGCCGTCGTCGTTGCTGCTGCCGGGCGGGTCTTGGGATGGTGCCGGTCCGGGCTCTAGGGTTTGACGCCACTCCGGTCCATCGACCTTATTGCCCTCCAAGGCGGTCGACAGGCGGAACTCGATGTCTTTATCCTGCTTTCCGTTGTCGCTGTAGCCCTCGAGAGTGACCATGATGTACCACTGACCGGCATCCGAAGCTTTGTCTTGGGATACGTTTCCTTCCTTGTTGCGGTAGAAGACGTACGGCGTACTCACAGCTCGTGCAGTGACGGGAACATCCTTATCGAGGGACTTAACAGTCTCCTTAGAAGTAATTGTGCGACGGGGAGATGCGACGTAAATATCCCCATTTCGGGAATCGTTCGAGTGCTTCTTGTCGAATTCCACTTCCGCGAGGGGGCGCTGGCCCCAGTCGACGTTCATACGGTAGAACTTCGTCTCCCCGGGAACTAGGGTGTCGGACACCGTGCCCGGGGTGATTTCGGTTGCCTTGTTGTACGACGTGCCGCCAGGGGTTGGCGTCGGCTTAGAGCTGGGAACCTTGACCTTATCCCTGTCTTCGCCTTCCGGGACTTCACGATCGTTCTTCGGTCCGGTTTCGGAGCCGTCGACCTGGGGCTCGAAACCGATGACGATCTCCACCGGCAGGTCGTGGTCAATTTCGGTGCCGGAGTGGTTCAACTTCACGCGGTACTTCGTCGGATCACAGTCCTCTTCTGGATCGATCGTTACAGTTTCCGCCTCCGGCGGCCCGGGCCAATTGGAACCGCTGTAGTAACCGGATCCACTGTGGTCACAGGTATCGTTCTTATACTCGACGTCAACGTTGTAGTAGATGTGGTCGCCGCCCTCGAAGCCAACCGGCACCAGGTTCGCCGAGACCTGAGCTTTCTTGCCTTCTGGGATGCTGATGCTGAACCACTTCTCGTCGCCTTCTCCTCCATTGGAGTTATCGCGCGGACCGGGTAGGGAGCTTTGGTAGAGGCCTTCGCCGAGGTAGAACCCGTCGGTGGCGTTGTCCGCTAGTTGGACGGGTGTGCCTGCGGATTCGTAGTCGCCGGCGACGCGTTGGGCGGCGTCGGCGAGGGCTTTGGAAAGTGCGTCGGTGTCATCGGCGGAGGAGTAAGTGCCGCCGGAGACTTCGGAGATGCATTGGAGTTCTTTTTGGGCTTTGTTGTCGACTTTGAATCCGACGGTGTGGATGGCGAGGTCGATGCCGTCGCCGGCGATGTCTTTGGCTACGTCGCAGACTGGTGGTGGGGCGCAGGTATCGATGCCGTCGGAGACGAGGATGATGTTGCGTTTGCCGGAGTCGCCGAGTTCTTCGGCGGCTTTCTTGATGGCGTTGCCGATGGGGGTGTAGCCCTTGGGCTGGAGGCCGTTGATTCTGTTGTTGAGGTCTTCGGCCTTGTTGTTGCCTAGGGGTGCGAGGGTGGTGATGTCTTGGCAGCCTTTGGCGCGGTTGTCGGGGGCGTTGGATTCTTTGGATCCGTAGGCGATGATGGCGGTTTGGGTTTTGTCGGCGAGGGTGTTGATGGTGTCGGTGGCGGCTTTTTTGGCTGCGTCCATGCGGGTGCCGCCGTCGTTGGTGTCCTTTTCGGCCATGGAGTCTGAGGCGTCGAGGACGATGGCGACTTTGCCGTCGCCTCCGGCACCTGCGGCGCCACCGGTGCCGTCGCCGCCGGTGTTGTTGTCCTCTGCGTTGGCGTTGACAGCCAGGATGGGCAGTAGTGCCAGGATGGTGAGGAATGCCAGCAGGGCGGTGGCCAGGCGCCAGGTGGTGGCGGGTGGATTTTGTGGCTGTATGGCCTGCGGCTTTTGTCTCTGGCTGATGTGCTGAGCCGATTCAGCGGACAACAAAGGGAATCAACGCCTTCCTTTAGACATAGGTATATACGAGTTTTCAAGTGTGGGATGCGTTACATCGGCGCAATGTTCCCGATACGAAAATATTTTCCGTTGCGGATAGAGAGTCTAGGAAAAGAAGCGGGTTTCCGCATGAAAAGGGCGTTTTTTGGCCACGGTGTAACTGGCACGGACTCCGCATGGTCTCGCAGGTCAACGGCGCTTGGGCTGCTACGCGACGACCCAGCCCGATCCTATGGCACTGGTCATTTGTTACTTATCTTCTCGAAGTAGCACAATGAAAGTGTTGAGGTCTATTCCTTCGCGATCTTTGTGACGCCCCCAACCGCTCCCGCCAGAGCCAATGGACGGCGTGGTCGCGCACGGGGGAGAAGGCCGGCGCTTTCAAGTGAACCTATTAAAGATAGTGAAATGGAGCACCAGGGATCCATGGATGACAAGAACAATCCCCAGGGCGCAGAACCCAATGGCGCAGAACCCAATGGCGCTTATGGCGCAGAGCTCAATGGTTCCGGGCTCGACGGCACCCAGCCCGTCGCCGCCGGAGCCGCGGTTGCCACCTCTCCGCAGATCGCTGAGTCGAAGCGGGAGAAGAAGGACAACACCCACTGGCTATACATCGGCGTGATCGTCGCAGTGATCGCCGGCATCATTTTCGGCCTCGTGGCACCCGATGTCGCAAAGGGGTTCAAAGAGCTCGGAACCACCTACGTCACGCTGATCAAAATGATCATCCCACCGGTGATTTTCTGCACGATCGTGCTGGGAATTGGCTCGGTGAGGTCTGCGGCGTCAGTAGGCAAAGCAGGAAGCATGGCACTGGCCTACTTCATCACGATGTCCACCTTCGCCCTCGCAGTAGGCCTAGTCGTGGGAAACCTGCTGCAGCCAGGCGATGGGCTGAACATTGGAAAAACCGGCGGCTTCGACGCCAATAAAGGGCAAGAGACCGGGTTCGTACAAAGCATCATTCCTGAAACCTTCTTCAGCGCCTTCACCTCAGGCAAGATTCTGCAGGTACTGCTAATCGCCCTGTTGGTCGGCTTCGCAACGCAATCCATGGGCAAGGCCGGCGAGCCGATCCTGGGCTTCGTGGCCGCTCTGCAGAAGCTGGTCTTCAAGATCCTGTCCTGGATCCTGTGGCTGGCCCCGATCGGCGCGTTTGGTGCGATGGCTGGCGTAGTCGGCGGCACTGGTATTAAGGCAGTGCTGCAGCTCGGCATCTTGATCCTAGGCTTCTACATCACCTGCATCATCTTCATCTTCGTGATTCTGGGAACCATCTTGCGAGTCTTCACTGGCTTCAATATTTTCAAGCTGGTGAAGTACCTGGGGCGCGAGTACCTGCTTATCTTCGCTACCAGCTCCTCTGAGTCCGCGCTGCCGAACCTGATGCGCAAGATGGAACACGTCGGCGTGGACAAGTCCACGGTCGGAATCGTCGTGCCGACGGGCTATTCCTTCAACCTGGACGGCACCGCGATTTACCTGACCATGTCAGCCATCTTTATTTCGGACGCCATGAACGTGCACCTGAGCATGGGGGATCAGATCAGCTTGCTGATCTTCATGATTATCGCCTCCAAGGGTGCCGCGGGTGTGTCCGGCGCGGGTATCGCAACCCTGGCTGTCGGTCTGCAATCGCACCGTCCGGAGCTGCTGGACGGCGTGGACATCATCGCTGGCATCGACCGCTTCATGTCTGAGGCCCGCGCCCTGACCAACTTCTCCGGTAACGCAGTGGCCACTCTGCTGGTTGGCAAGTGGACGAACACAGTGGACAAGGAACAGGTCAAGCGGGTGCTCAATGGCCAGGATCCGTACGTTGGAACCGCAGATGACCATGATGTCGACCTCAAATACCCGTCGGTGAAGAACCCCGCCACGGAGCACCTGCAGCCCACCCCGCAGGTCAACCTGGACGACTACCGCCAGCAGTAAGCGCCAGCGCCATTGGTGTTAAACCGCGCAGAGGTGTTACCTCAGGGAAGTTGGCGCAGGGGCGTTGGCGCAGAGCTGGTAGCGCGGCCGCAGCCTTAGCAGTCGCAGTGGCGGCTGGGGCGGGGCAGTAACGCCGGGGCTCGCGACTGTGGGGGTGCGGGGACCGCCGGGTAAGGGGGATCACCGGCGGGGCTATACTGAAGCGCATGTCACATGAAGCTTCGCATCCTGTCAGCGCGGGAAACGGCGCGGAATACCTAAAGAAGATCGTTTCCGCGCCCGTCTACCGAGTCGCAACGAACACGCCACTCGAGTACATGGAAACGCTGTCGAAGCGCATCGGCAACGAGATTCTGGTCAAGCGCGAAGACCTGCAGCCCGTCCACAGCTTCAAAATCCGCGGCGCATTCAACCGCATGGCCCAGCTCACGGAAGAAGAGCGCGCCCGCGGAGTCGTCGCCGCATCCGCTGGAAACCACGCCCAGGGCGTAGCGCTGTCCGGCACTGAGCTAGGCATCCGCACCGTGATCGTGATGCCGGAAGTCACCCCCAGCATCAAAATCGATGCGGTTTGTAGCTTCGGCGGGGAAGTGTTGCTGCACGGCGCCAACTTCGACGAGGCCAAGGCTAAGGCCATGGAGCTTTCCGAGGTTGAGGGCATGGTCTGGGTAGCCCCCTTCGACGACGAAGCGGTAATCGCCGGCCAAGGCACCGCCGGGCTGGAAATCTTCCAAGCCCGCCCGGACGTCGACCGCGTCTTCGTCCAGGTCGGCGGCGGTGGACTGGCCGCTGGAATCTCCGTGCTGCTCAAGGAACTGGATCCGAACATCAAGGTCATTGGCGTGGAGCCGGTGGAATCCGCCTGCCTCACGCACGCGCTCGCCGCCGGAAAGCCCGTAGCCCTCGACCACGTGAGCCTCTTTGCCGAAGGCGTGGCCGTCAAGCAGATTGGCGCCGAAACATTCCGGCTCTGCCGCGAATACCTCGACGACGTCATCACCGTCAGCTCCGACGAGATCAGCGCCGCCATCAAGGACATCTTCGACGACACGCGAGCCATCGCCGAGCCCGCCGGCGCCGTCGCCCTCGCAGGCCTGAAGCGCTACGCTGCCACCCACCAACTCGAAGGGGAAACTCTGGCGCACGTCCTCTCCGGCGCGAACGTCAACTTCCACTCCCTGCGCTACGTCTCCGAGCGCGCGGAAATCGGCGAGGGCGGTGAAGGCATCTTCGGCGTGACCATCCCCGAACGCGAGGGAGCCTTCCTCGAGTTCTGCAAACTGCTTGGCCACCGTGCCGTCACAGAATTCAGCTACCGAGTCGGCCAACGCGACGGTGAAAAGCCCGCCCGCATCTTTGTGGGCGTCAAGCTAAAAAACGGCGAGGACGAGCGCAAAGCCATCGCCGCAGACCTCCGCGAAGCAGGCTACGGCGTGGTCGACCTGTCAGACGACGACGTTGCGAAGGAACACGTCCGCTACATGATCGGCGGAACGCCCGGCCAGCACGTCGACGAGACCGCCTACAGCTTTGAATTCCCCGAAAACCCGGGCGCGTTGCAGCACTTCCTGGAAGTGCTGGGCACCCGCTGGAACATCACCGGCTTCCACTACCGCAGCTTCGGCATGGACCACGGTCGCGTGCTGGCGGCGTTCGAAGACGTTTCCGGCGACCCGGAATTCCAGGCCCACCTGCAGCAGCTGGGCTACCACGCCACGGACGTGACGGACAGTCCTGCGTACGACTTCTTCATCAGCGCCGAGTAGAGCGCGCCGCCCGCTGGCGCTAGCTGAACAGCGCGCCGAAAATCGAGCCGAGCTGGCGCAAATGCTCCACCTCGCTGACCAGGAAGTCCGGCCCACCCGGCCTGCCGACGATCAAAAGCAGATCCGTCCCGGCGATCGGAGTGCCCGCCAGTGCGGAATCCATAACGGCCCAGTTCTCGGGGATCCAGTCCTCGCGTTCGGGGTTCAGCACGCGCGCTTCGGTCAGCGGGGGCTGGTCGAGCTCCTGGCCATTGTCCTCCGGCGCGGCAGACGAAGCCGCCACCCGGTGTGTCCGCGGAGACGTTTCCAGCACGACCGCCCAGCCTGCCGTCATGGTGCGGGGCAGATCCTGCATGAGGATCTCTAGCGCTTTTTCTATATGACGCCGCTGCTCCGCCACCCCGGACAGCATCTGAATCTGGCCGCGTCGGTCGACTGTGCCTGAAAAGGGGCGGATCGAATCGACAAAGAAACCATCGAGTTCCTGCGTGGCCGTGATCAGACTGTCGGGCAAATGCCCGGTGGGGAGGGACACGACAATGTCGTCGACCACTGTGTTTGGCTCTTCGAGTTCAGCCTGACCAACGATATCGACGCCCCGGATGTCCCCGCCGACGGTTCCCAGCGCCATGGCCAGCAGGCCGAGGGAGCCAGGGGTATCGGGCATACGGACACGCATGAGGAAAGACATAGAACCGATATTAGCGCCACCTGAAGTCCACGGGGGCTGGTTGGCTTGACTAGAGTGGAACCCATGTCTGAGATTTCGCGCGAAGATGTTGCCCACCTGGCCCGCCTGGCCCGCCTGGACCTGGGGGAGCAGGAGTTGGATGAATACGCAGCTCAGATCGACGGGATTGTCGATCACGTGGCCGCGATCAGGAAGGTCGACACCGAAGGTATTGAGCCGCTGAGCCACCCCACCCAAAACGTTGACGGAGACGTCGCCGTCATGCGGGAAGACGTAGTCGTGCCGAGCCTGACGGCGGAGCAGGCACTGGACCAGGCGCCGAAGCAAAGCGAGCAGCGCTTCGAAGTGCCACAGATCCTGGCGGACTAGACCGGCTGGGGCGGCTGGCGTCATAAAAGGCAACAGCGCCGAACAAAACACGCACGCCAAACAATCAATCGTTAGAAGAAGGAACTTCAGGAACACTCATGGCTGAGAATAAGTACATCGTCGGTTCCCGGGACGACTCGGACTTCACCACCTGGACCGCCGCGGAATTGGCGGAGAAGATCCACGCGCGCGAGATCAGCTCCCAGGAAGTAACCCAGGCCCACCTGGATCGCATCGGCGAGATCGACGGCGACATCCACGCATTCCTCCACGTTGGCGCCGACGAGGCGCTGGCGGCGGCCTCCAACGTTGACGACGCGCTGGCCGCCGGTGACCAGCCGACCAGCAAGCTGGCCGGCGTGCCGCTGGCGCTGAAGGACGTGTTCACCACCACCGACGCGCCGACCACGTGTGCCTCCAAGATGCTGGAAGGCTACATGAGCCCCTACGACGCGACCGTCACCATGCGACTGCGCGCCGCCGGCATCCCGATCCTGGGTAAGACGAACATGGACGAGTTCGCCATGGGCTCCTCTACGGAGAACTCCGCCTACGGCCCGACGAAGAACCCCTACGACCTAGAGCGCACCCCGGGTGGCTCTGGCGGCGGCTCGTCGGCAGCCCTGGCCGCGGGCATGGCTCCGCTGGCCATCGGCACGGACACGGGTGGCTCCATCCGCCAGCCCGCCGCGCTGACCAACACCGTCGGCGTGAAGCCGACCTACGGCACCGTTTCCCGCTACGGCCTGGTGGCTTGTGCTTCCTCCCTGGATCAGGGCGGGCCGACGGCGCGCACGGTTCTGGATACCGCGCTGCTGCACGAGGTTATTGCGGGGCATGACGCCAACGATTCGACCTCCTCCTCCCACGCAGTCGCGCCGGTCGTCGAGGCCGCGAAGCAGGGAGCTTCCGGGGACCTGAGCGGCGTGAAGTTGGGTGTGGTCAAGCAGTTCCAGCGCGCTGAGGCCTTCCAGCCCGGCGTGCTGGAGGCGTACAACGCGAACCTGGAGCAGCTGAAGTCCCAGGGCGCAGAACTGGTGGAGGTCGATTGCCCGAACCTCGACCACGCACTGAACGCGTACTACCTGATCCTGCCGTGTGAGGTCAGCTCCAACCTGGCCCGCTTTGACGGCATGCGCTACGGCCAGCGCCGCGGCGACGACGGCAGCCGCTCCGCCGACCAGGTGATGAGCCTGACCCGCGCCGAAGGCTTCGGCTCGGAGGTCAAGCGCCGCATCATGCTGGGCACCTACGCTCTGTCCGTCGGCTACTACGACGCGTACTACTTGCAGGCCCAGCGCGTCCGCAACCTGATCTCCCAGGACTTCGCCAAGGCCTACGAGCAGGTCGACGCGATCGTCGCTCCCGTGACGCCGTCCACCGCCTTCAAGCTGGGCGAGAAGACCGACGACCCGTTGGCAATGTACATGTTCGACCTGTTCACCCTGCCGCTGAACCTGGCGGGCGTATGTGGCATGTCCGTGCCCGGCGGCTTCGCCAGCGACACCGGCCTGCCGACCGGCCTGCAGATCATGGGCCCGGCGCACGGCGACGACCGCCTGTACCGCGTCGGCGCTGCCTTCGAGGCCGGCCGCGCCTAACCGCCCGGGTCTAGCCAGCCCGAGACGGAGACCTTGGCGAGCACACCCGTGGCTGGTCTGGCGGCCCCAAGATCTGCGGGGGGAGGTTGCGGTTCGCGGATCCGCGTATGGTGGGGGACATGGGTAGGATTCCCGAACTTTACACAGGCGACGGCTTAGTCGAAGACCCCGACGGGTCCCGGCGCTGGGGGGTGCTCGGCGCGGCGGGGCTGTTCCTCGTCACCGACGACCAGCACGTCCTGATGCAGCACCGCGCCAAGTGGACCAACCGCGGCGGCACCTGGGCTCTGCCCGGGGGAGCGATCGACGTCGGCGAATCACCCACCGACGGTGCCCTGCGGGAGACGTGGGAGGAGACGGGCGTGGGGGCGTCCTCAGTAAAGGTACACAGAGAAATCGTGACCTCCACCGTGCCCGTCAAGACCGCCTACTGCCGCCTGCCCGTCCGTGACGACGAACGGCACCTGTTTGCCGGCATTGAAAAGATCGTCGAGCGCAACGGGGATCCCCGCCAAGCCCTGCGAGAATTCCCCGTCCGGCACCCCAACCTGGATGCCTCGCTGGATGCGCACGGAATCTTCGGGCTCGGCGGAACGTTCTGGTGGGAATACGAAAACCCGGAGATCACCGAGTGGACGTACACCACCGTCCTGGCCACCTGTACCGAACACCTGGAACTACACCCCACCGCCGAATCGCTGGAACTACTGTGGCAGCCCATCGAGCGGCTGGAAGAACTGCCACTGATGCCGGAGTTCAAAGCCAGTTTGCCGACCCTGCGGGCGGCAGTAGACTCCCTCTAGTGAAATACCCCGCCCTGCCGCTTCCGCTCCCACAAGCATGGCGCGCCCTGGTGGCGCTGTGCATCGGCTTCTTCATGATCCTGCTGGATCAGACGATCGTGGCCGTCGCCACGCCCGCGTTCCAGGCCGACCTGCAGGCCGACTACGGGCAGGTGCTGTGGGTCACCAGTGCGTACCTGCTGGCATTCGCGGTACCTCTGATGGTCACCGGCCGACTGGGCGACCGCTTCGGGCCGAAAAACCTGTACATCGCGGGCATGACGATCTTCACGCTCTCGTCGCTGGCCTGCGGACTGGCCGGCAGCATCGAAACGCTGATCGCCGCCCGTGCCGTGCAGGGTATTGGCGGATCTTTATTGACGCCCCAGACCATGAGCGTGATCAACCGCATCTTCCCGCGCGACAAGCGCGGGGCAGCACTGGGCATCTGGGGAGCCACGGCGGGAATCTCCACGCTCGCCGGACCACTGCTCGGAGGCTTCATCACCCAATACGCAACCTGGCAGTGGGTGTTCTTCATCAACGTGCCCATCGGCGTGCTGTCCGTCGTGATGGTCGCCCGCTGGGTACCGCGGTTCCAGCCGACGGAAGAACGCATCAACCTGCCGTCGATCGTCCTGTCCATGGTGGCGATGACCATGGTCATCTACGGCATCCAGGAAGGCGACCCCGCCGGCTGGGCGCCGTGGATCTGGGCGCTGCTGCTCGGAGGCGCGGCGCTGATGGTGGCATTCGTCTGGCTGCAGTCGCGCCTGTCCGCAGGCAGTGCGCTAGTTCCGATCGCCCTGTTCGCACGCCGCCATTTCGCCTTCGGCAACGCATCCATCTTCACCATGGGCTTCACCATCGCCGGCATGATGGTGCCAGTGATGATGTTCCTGCAGGAAGTTCACCGCTTCAGTCCAATGAAAGCCTCTTTCGTCGTGACGCCCATGGCCATCATCGCTGGCCTCATGGCGCCCTTCGTCGGCAGGCTGGTCGACCGATATGAGCCCCGACGCTTCGCAGTACTGGGGTTCTGCCTGATGGCCACGGGCGTGGCCGCGTTGGTGTTCTCCATGCGACCCGAACGGCCTCTATGGATGATGATCGGCGCGTTCGTGATCCTCGGGTTCGGAAACTCCTTCGTCTGGGCTCCGAACTCCACCACCACCCTTCGGGACCTGCCGCCCCAGTTCGCCGGTGCGGGCTCTGGAATGTACAACGCCACCCGGCAACTCGGCGCCGTCACCGGAGCCGCCGTCATCGCCGCCGTCGTGCAAGCCCGCGTCGGCGTGGTCGGCCCCCAGGCCTTCGGGGACTCCCTGCTGCCCGCGGTAGTCATGCTGATTCTCGGCGCGGTGGCCTCCGGCATGGCTCGGTCAGGAGTCAGTCGGGGAGGCGAGTAGGCGTCAATAAAAAAGGCCTCCAGTTCCGCCCGGCAGATCCGGCAGCGTGTCGCTACACTTTAAAGCATGCGTATTGCGACCTTGACCAGTGGTGGAGACTGCCCAGGATTGAACGCCGTCATCCGAGGCATCGTGCGGACAGCGGCCGAACAAGGCCATACCGTCGTCGGATTTGAAGACGGCTGGCAGGGACTACTGGAAGACCGTCGCGTGCAACTGTACGATGACGACTTCATCGACCGGATCCTGCGACGCGGCGGCACGATCCTCGGTACCGGACGCCTACACCCCAACGACTTCATGGCCGGCATCGATCGCGTGAAAGCCAACCTCGCGGACGCGGGCATCGACGCCCTGATCCCCATCGGCGGCGAAGGCACCCTGAAAGGCGCACGCTTCCTGCACGACAACGGCGTGCCGGTCATCGGCGTGCCGAAAACCATTGACAACGACGTCAACGGCACCGACTACACCTTCGGCTTTGACACCGCCGTCGCCGTAGCCACCGACGCCATCGACCGCCTGCACACCACCGCCGAATCACACGACCGCGTGATGATCGTGGAAGTCATGGGCCGCCACGTCGGCTGGATTGCGCTGCACGCGGGCATGGCCGGAGGTGCGCACGAGATCCTGATTCCGGAATTCCCCTTCGACATCGATGACGTCTGCCGCCGCATGGCTCGTCGATTCCAGCTGGGGGAGAAGTACGGCATCATTGTCGTGGCCGAGGGGGCGTTGCCAAAGGAAGGCACCCTCGACGTCGCCGAACGCGAAGTGGACCAGTTCGGCCACGAGAAGTTCCAGAACATGTCCGCGCTGATCGCCAAGGAGATTGAAAACCGACTGGATACCGACGTTCGGTCGACCGTTCTGGGACACATCCAGCGCGGCGGAACCCCCACGGCGTTCGACCGAGTGCTGGCCACCCGGTTTGCCGTGAACGCCACCAAAGCCGCGATCAGGGGAGAATTCGGCAAGGTCGTTGCGCTCAAGGGTGGCAGCATCGAACTGATCGACTTTGAAGAGGCCGTCGGTACTCTGAAGGAAGTACCAGAGAAGCGCTACGCCACCGCGCGCTCGCTCTTCGGCTAGCGGACGCCGGCAGACGCCGCAGTGGTGGGGTGCGCGACCGGCCAGGTGCGGCGCGATGGCGCGGCGTCGGCGCGCAGTCGCGAGTCGAGCCGGCGGTTCGGATGTAGCCCCGATGTGGCTCAGATGCAGTTGCGTATGTCGAGCCGTGCGCGGTATATCGAGCCGTGTGCGGTATGACGGCGCGCTGGAACTGCACACTGGGGAGAGGCTGTCAAGGGGGAAATGATTTGCCTGTGGAAAACGCCCTCGGGGAGGGCGAGTTATCCACAGGCAGTCGTACGGGGCGAGGCGGGATTCTTGCCGATGGTCTAGCGTCCGAGGCATGGAAAAACTACAGCAGCTCGCGGAGCTTCAGCGCCAAGTGGCCGACGCGCAGCGCCACGGCGTGGAGCTGCTGACCGAAGCATTCGGAACCCCCGCCGAGCAGCTGCCACTGGACCGGGAACTTGCCCGGAGCGTGGCGCGGGCTGCCGAACACTTTTCCGGGGCGGCGTACTCGAGGTACAAGAAGCGAGCCCTGGAGGCCGCGCGGCGAAACGGACACGGGCTGGACGTGCTGATACTCATCGCTGAGCGGGCGCGGATGCTGGGGATCAAACAGCGCTACGTATTCACCGAAGCGCTCTGCAACACAGCGGGTGACTACGCGGCGATCTCCCGCCGGGCAACGCAACTGCGGCGTGAAATGCAAGGCCCCCGGATTCCCGCCGACGGGGGACGTCGGATCATGCACGGGAAGAAAGCGACCATTCAGTTCACCGGCCCGTCGCACCGCATGTCGGAAATTTGGGAATCCGCGCGCACCGATCCACTTGCATGGCTGACAGAGAATCGCACTATCCAACGCAGCACGCTGACCACCAACGTTGTCGTCAGTTTGGATGACTACATGCGGGTGCTCGGTGGCCACGGGGACGAGATTGAACTGCAAGCTACCAACGGCGCCGTCCTCACGGGTGCGGAGTATGTCGCCCGCCGGCTCGAGGAAGCTGGCATCCAAGTTGCCCGCGCTGACAGTGCCTGCGCCGACAGTGCCCGCGCCGACCGTGCCAGCGCCGACCGTGCCCGCGCCGCTCAGCCTCCTTCTGGTGCAGCCAGCACTGCAGGTCCGACCGGCACGGGCGTAGCCGGCGCCCGCGCCGACGGTGCGGCTTCAGAAACTGTCGCGGGGTCTGAGGTTTCCGGGGCAGATGTGGTAGCCGCGGGCGTGGGCGGCACAGGGCTGAAAGATGGAGACTACATCACCCTGATATCTCCAGAGCAAGGGCCGGTGAACTTGTACAGGGTGAGGCGGTTGGCGTCCAGAAAACAACGCCGCATGCTCGAAGCCGAGACGACGCGCTGCAGCTGGCCAGGGTGCGGGCGTCCGGCGAATGAATGCCAAGTCCACCACCTGCAGGAATTTGCCAAAGGAGGGGAAACGAACCCCGAAAACATGGCACTACTATGCGCGTACCACAACGGAGTAAACGGGCAACACGGACGCGGGCGGATGGCGCGCGTCAGCGGGCGCGTCACGTGGCTGCCACCGGGGTGACCCTAACGACACAAGGTGGCGGGGACGTATTAAGATGGCTGGCATGACTGCGCCTGTCTACGATTACTCCGATGATGTGATGGACTTCGACGAAGTGCTGGAGCGCTTCGACCCAGTGATGGGCATGGAAGTTCACGTCGAACTCGCCACGAAGACGAAGATGTTCTCCACGTCCTCCGCGGAATTCGGCGACGCACCAAACAGCAACGTCGACCCATGCAGCCTTGGCCTGCCGGGCGCGCTGCCCGTCGTAAACAAGCTGGGCGTGGAATGGGCCATCAAGATCGGCCTGGCGCTGAACTGCGAGATTGCTCCGAAGTCCCGCTTCGCGCGCAAGAACTACTTCTACCCGGACCAGCCGAAGAACTACCAGATCTCCCAGTACGACGAGCCCATCGCCTACGACGGATACCTGGACGTCGTCCTGGAAGACGGCACCGAATGGCGCGTGGAAATTGAGCGCGCGCACATGGAAGAAGACACCGGCAAGCTGACCCACCTCGGCGGCGCAGACGGCCGCATCCACGGCGCCACCGCATCCCTCGTGGACTGCAACCGCGCAGGCGTGCCACTGATCGAAATCGTGACCAAACCGATCGAAGGCGCCGGCGAACGCGCTCCGGAAGTTGCGAAGGCATACGTCTCCGCACTGCGCGACCTCGTCAAGGCGCTTGGCGTATCCGACGCGCGCATGGACCAAGGCTCCATGCGCGTGGACTCCAACCTGTCGCTGCGCCCCGTCGGCACCACCGAATACGGCACGCGCACCGAAACGAAGAACATCAACTCCCTGAAGTCCGTCGAGCAAGCCGTGCGCTTTGAAATGCAGCGCCAGGCAGCGTGCCTCGTCAACGACGTGGAGATCGTTCAGGAAACCCGCCACTACCAGGAAACCGACGGCACCACCTCCAAGGGGCGACCCAAGGAAACCATGGCGGACTACCGCTACTTCAACGACCCGGATCTGCCACCCGTGCTGGCACCCGCCGAGTGGGTCGAAGAAATCCGCGCCACCCTGCCGGAAATGCCATGGATCCGCCGCGCCCGCATCCAGAAGGAGTGGGGACTGAAGGACGAGGAAATGCGCGATCTCGTCAACGCCGGTGCCCTCGACCTCGTCATCGACACCGTCGAAGCAGGCGCCAAGCCCGATGAGGCTCGCTCCTGGTGGGTTTCCTACCTCGCTGGCAAGGCAAACGAACAAGGCGTGGAACTTACCGGGCTCGACATCACGCCGGCTCAGGTGGCGCGGGTGGCGTCACTAGTAAACGACGGCAAGCTAACCACCAAGCTTGCGCGTCAGGCCGTCGACGGAGTGCTGGCCGGGGAAGGCGACGTCGACGATGTCGTCGCCGCCCGAGGCCTGGAAGTTGTACGCGATGACAGTGCCATCGAAGCAGCCGTCGACGAAGCCCTGGCTGCAAACCCGGACATCGTCGAAAAGTACCGTGCAGGAAACAAGAAGGTAACCGGCGCAATTGTCGGCGCCGTCATGAAGGCCACGAAGGGCAAAGCAGACCCCGCGCAGGTTAACCAGCTGATCGCTAAGAAGCTCAGCTAGCGGCGCGTCGGCGGCCAGGGTGCCGTCGGAGGCCGCTCTGGCCGGGGCATAGTCGATGGAGTACGCCATCTGTGACATGCCGAGCGACCTCCCGCGCAAATCGTGCTGGTCAGAATAGTCTGGGTTGCGTGAGTAACAACGCAAAGCCCAACAGCCCTAGGCCCGATCGAATCCGTAGACCTAGCCCAGACGACGCTTTGTTCGACAACTCGGCGGACGAGCTGGCCGATGACATGAACAATGACATCGACGTACCGGTCTACCGCCGCGACGCGCGCGCCGACGCCGACGAAAAGCCCCAGCCCAAGGAGGCCTCGACGGGGGCGACGAAGATCGCTAAGCCCGCCGACGTGGACGCCCCTAAGCCCGCCGAGAATTCCGCTGAGAATTCCGCCGAGGCTGAGGCGACTGCGCCCGCGGACGCGTCCGCTCCGGAGGCGAACGCCAACGTGGGAAATTCTGACGAAGCCACGGAGAAGCCGGCTAAGCGAGATGTATATGCGATGTTGGGGAGGGCTCGCCCTCAGCGCATCGAGAGCCGTTCGCCCGATGCTGCGCCGACTCGAACTGATGACGCCAACACGGATCACCCGGAAACCGACAGCGCTTCGGATGTCGATCTGACCAAGCTGGACGGCTCCGAGGCCTCGTCCGGCTCCGGCACGGCAGCTGCCGCCGGCGCCGCAGCTGGGGCTGGCCTGGGCGCGACCACTGCGGGCGGAAGCTCCTCGGCCAAGGGAGACGAAGACCGCTGGGGCAAGGTCGACGACGCTGAAACCTCGGAGTTTAGGGGCGCGGGCGCGGACGTTGGCGAGCGGGAGATCCCCGCCAACGCGGCAGGCGGCGCGGTAGGCGGCGCGGGCGCGGCTAGCGCGGCGGGCGCTGGCGTTACTGGGGCGGGTGTGCCTGGTGACGCTCAAGGTGCGGATGTTACGAGGAACCCAGGCGGCGATGAGACGACCGGCGCGGGCGCGAACGTCGGCGAGCGGGAGATCCCCGCCAACGCGGCAGGCGGGGCAGGCGGCGCGGGCGCGGAGGACTCCCAATCCGTTGCGAAGCGTGGAACCACAAGCTTCGGACTCTTCCTGCTGCGCGTCGTGCTGGGCGCGTACCTCCTGGTACGCGGACTGCAGACTCTGTTCGCCTTCGGCGGAGACCCCGGCCTGGAGGTATTCCAAGGCCAGCTGGAAAGCTACAACTTCACCGACATCCTCGCGATCGGCATTCCGGTGGCGGAAATCGTCGCCGGTGGCTTGCTGCTACTCGGCCTGCTCACGCCATTCGGCGCGGCAGTCGCTACGGTCGTCGCTGGCTTTATGACGTTCCATAACCTCAATGGATTCCAAGGATCCCTCTGGCCATACGGCCTGAACCCTTACGTCCAATTGTGGGCGGCGCTGACGGTGGCGTCGATAAGTATCATTTTCGTCGGCCCCGGCCGGATCAGCCTCGATCGCAGCAGAGGCTGGGCAACCCGCCCGTTGGCCTCGGCGTGGATCTTCTTCGTCGTCGCAGCAGCGGCGACAGCCGGCCTGTGGCTCGGCGTCGGCGGAGGCAACCCGTTCAACTAGCTGAAGTTAGCTAGCTGCGCTCCGCTAGAACCCGCCCTGTTGCGGTGTCCGTTTCGGCCACTGCGGCGGGGCTTCCGTCTGCTACGACCCGGCCACCGCGCGCACCAGCGCCTGGGCCCATCTCAATGACCCGGTCGGCCTGCGCGACCACTCGCATGTCGTGCTCGACAACCACCACCGTGTTTCCACTGTCGACCAGCCGCTGGAGCTCTGTGACCAACAGATCAACGTCCGCGGGGTGCAGCCCGGTGGTTGGCTCGTCCATGAGGTACACAGTGTGACCACGCTGCGCGCGCTGCAGCTCAGTGGCCAGCTTGATGCGTTGAGCTTCTCCGCCGGACAGTTCCGTCGCCGGCTGGCCGAGTCGCAAATAATCCAACCCCACGGCCGACAGTGCCTGCAGCGCCCGTGCGATGGCTGCTTCGTCGGCGAAGACTTCCCGCGCTTCGGCAACGGTTAATCCCAGCACGTCCGCGATCGTCCGGCCGTTCCACGTCACGGCCAGCGTTTCAGCGTTGTAGCGTGCTCCGTGACAGTCTGGGCAGGGAGTGTAGCTGCCGGGCAGGAATACCAGCTCGACTTCGATTTGTCCTTCGCCGCTGCAGGTTGGGCAGCGTCCTTGGGTGACGTTGTACGAGAATCGCGACACGGTCCACCCGCGCTGCTTGGCGGCGTCGGTTTGGGCGAAGATTTTGCGCACCTTGTCGAACAGCCCGGTGTACGTCGCCAGGCAGGACCTAGGAGTCCGTCCGATGGGCTTCTGCGAGATCTGCACCAGCCGGTCGATGGTTTTGTCTGCGCTGAGTGTGGCGCTGAGTGTGGCGCTGGGGTTTGGGCTTGCGATTTCGGTTTGTGCAGGGTTCGTCACCGGATTCTTACCTTTGGACGCCACGTCTCCATCGTTAACCGCCGTCTTCACCTGTTCGCTTAGTGTGTCGGCCAGCACGTGCAGAAGGGTGGACTTGCCGGAGCCGGAGACGCCCGTAATAGCGGTGAATGCGCCGAGGCCGAAGTCTACGTTGAGGCTGTTCAGGGTGCGTTCGTTGATGTCAGTGAGGCGGAGTTTGCCGGAGGGGATGCGGGCGTCCGCGTCGCTGACCAGTTTCAGCGGCCCGGCGGCGAGTGCCCGCCCGGTCGGGGAATCCAGCTCCGCTAGCCCGGCGCTTCCGCCGGCGCCGCGGGACTCTTCAGCCGGGCCGGAGTAGAGGATCTCGCCGCCGAGTTCGCCTGCTCCCGGGCCGACGTCGACAATCCAGTCGGCCTCCGCCACCAGGTGCATGTCGTGCTCGACCAGCAGGACGCTATTGCCCGCGTCCAGGAACCCCCGGATCAGCTTCATCACCGCGCGGCGCTCCTCGGGATGCAGACCCGCGGACGGCTCGTCCAAAACGTATGCCACGCCGAAAAGCCCCGACCGCAGCTGAGACGCCAACCGCAGCCGCTGCATCTCACCCGCCGACAGGGTAGCGGCTGCGCGGTCCAGGCTCAGATGCCCCAGGCCCAGATCCACCACCGATTCCAGAGTCGGAATCGCCTGGTCCAGCAGAATCCGCTCCGCCTCCGCCGCGGCGCTGGCCCGCTCCGCCTCCGCGGTGGCGGAAGTTTCAGCGGCGGTCAGTGCTGTTGAGGCGCGGCGGGCAGCGAAACGCTTGAGAACGTCCTCCAGGGGAAGCGCCCCAAGGCTATCGATGGGAAGGCCGAGGTATTCCACGGAGAGGGCGTCGACAATCAGTCGACGGCCGGCGCACACCCCACAGCGGGACGACCTCATAAACGACAACACACGCTTCCGCGTGGAATCGGATCCGGTCTCCGCCAGAGTCTTCCGCAAATAAGAGGCCACCGAACGCCAGGTGCCCTCATATGTCCGCTGGATCTGATCCGCACCCCGGTGAGGGTGAATAGTCACCACCGGACGCTCGTCTGTAAAGAGGATCCACTCCCGGTCGGCCTGGGGGATATCCTTCCACGCAACATCCATAGGGAAACCGAGCTCCGCGACAATGTCGTGGAAATTCTTCCCCAGCCACGCACCGGGCCACGCGGCAATGGCACCCTCGTCGATGGATAGCGACGGATCCGGAACCATGGTCTCTTCCGTCGGCTCATGGACGACTCCCGTGCCTTGGCACTCTGGGCACATTCCCGCGGTCGTATTAGGGGAGAAGCAGTCCGAGGCCAAGCGGCCTCCGTGTCGTTTTCGAACCTCCGCCGGGTATTCGCCGCAGCGGGAAAACAACAGGCGGACGGTGTTCGACAGGTTCGACACCGTCCCCACCGTCGACCGAGCTCCGCCCGCCCGCGCGCCTTGTTCCAGAGCTACCGTCGGCGGCAACCCGTCGACGGATCCCACGCGCGGGTCCACTGCTCCGCCGATCAGGCGGCGGGCAAAAGGCGCGACGGATTCCAGGTACCGCCGCTGAGCCTCTCCGTGCAAAGTGCCGAACGCCAGCGACGATTTCCCTGATCCCGACACACCTGTCACTGCTACTAGCGCGTTGCGGGGGAGTTCGACGTCCTGGTGTTTGAGGTTGCGAAGGTGGGCGTCGCGAACGCGGATCATCCCAGCGCCAGCGCCACGCACGTCAGCGCCATGCGTATCAGCCCTTTCGCGGTCGCGGTTATTGCTATGGACGCCACCCGCCGCGGATACCGACTGACGGGTCACCTGGGCCTGAGAATTTGAATCGCGCATGTCCTCCACCCTACGGACGGCGCGGCGGGCGCCGAGTTCGACACTTCAGCGTTGGCGCGGCGGGGGTTGTCCGCGAATAAGGCGAACTCGTCACCGACAACGGACTCGTATTCACCGCCCACCTAGCCCACGGAATACGGACACCGCATGAGGTCTAAACCACCGACCCTAACGGCCAACCGGAAGAGCAATGGCGTGTCCGCAATGATTCCGTTACCCCAAACGGCAAGAGGCAACCGTCCGCTGCGCAAGCAGGCTCTACCAACTCGGCATCGGGCGAAAATACACCGGCGAAGCCATCCGCATGGTCATCACTGAGCACTTCATCGACGCGTCCCGCAATTGCCAAAAACCTTATTGGAAGAAAGGCCAGCTACCCCTTGCATACAGGCGAAACTGGCGCCTCGGAAAAGGAATACCGAGACGCCAGTTTGTCCACGATGCCGCGACTCGATGCGGTCGAGGCGGAAGGGGCGAGGCGGAAAGGATCGAGGAGGCTGAGCTACTTCACTTCGCGGACGGCTCCGCGGTCGGCGGAGGTTGCCATCGCGGCATATGCACGCAGCGCCTTGGTGACCTTGCGCTGGCGGGTGGTGGGAGTCCAAGGGTTGTCGGAGGCCTCCATCTCGGTGCGGCGGCGCGCGATCTCCTCGTCGGAGACGTTCAGCTGGAGGAGCCGCTCGTGCACGTCGATAGTGATCGGGTCACCGTCGCGAACCAGGCCGATCAGGCCGCCGTGCGCGGCTTCGGGGGAGATGTGGCCGACGGACAGGCCGGACGTACCGCCGGAGAATCGCCCGTCGGTGATCAGAGCACACTCCTTGCCCAGCCCGGCGCCCTTGAGGAACGCGGTCGGGTGCAGCATTTCCTGCATTCCCGGCCCGCCCGCGGGGCCTTCGTAGCGTACGACTACAACGTGACCCGGCTTGACCTTCTTGTCCAGGATCACGCGCACGGCTTCCTCTTGGGATTCGACGACCAGTGCAGTGCCTTCGAAGTGCCAGATCGACGGATCAACGCCAGCGGACTTGATCACGGCACCGTCCTCAGCGAGGTTGCCGCGGAGGATAACCAGGCCGCCGTCGGCGGTGTACGCGTGCTCTACATCGCGGATGACGCCACCTTCCGCGTCGGTATCAAGGCTGGACCAGCGGTTCTCAGTGCTGAACGGCTCGGTCGTGCGGACTCCACCGGGGGCAGCGTGGAACAACTCGATGGCCTCCTCCGTGGCAGCGCCGGAGCGGATATCCCAGGCCAGCAGCCATTCCTTCAGCGTGGCGGAGTGAACGGAGTGTACGCCTTCGTTCAGCTTGCCTGCGCGGTAGAGCTCGCCGAGGATGGCGGGAATGCCGCCTCCGCGGTGGACGTCTTCCATGTGGTAGTCGGAGTTCGGGGAGACCTTCGACAGGCACGGAACTTCCCGTGACAGCTGGTCGATGGAGTGGAGGTCGAAGTCGACTTCGCCCTCCTGGGCAGCTGCGAGGATGTGCAGCACGGTGTTGGAGGATCCACCCATTGCCATGTCCAGCGCCATGGCGTTTTCAAAGGCCTCGCGGGTGGCGATGTTGCGCGGCAGGACGGAGGCATCCCCCTCGCCGTAGTAGCGGCGGCACAGTTCGACGATGGTGGTGCCAGCCTTGGTGAACAGGTCGCGTCGTTTGGCGTGAGTCGCCAAGGTGGAACCATTGCCCGGCAGCGACAGGCCCAGCGCCTCGGTCAGGCAGTTCATCGAGTTGGCGGTGAACATGCCGGAGCAGGAGCCGCATGTCGGGCAGGCGGCGGACTCAACTTCCAACAGCGACTGTGCGTCGACCTTGTCCGACGCGGAGGCGGAGATAGCGGTAATGAGGTCCGTCGGAGCCTGCACGACACCGTCGACTGCCACCGACTTGCCAGCTTCCATCGGCCCGCCGGATACGAACACCACCGGAATGTTCAGACGCATGGCGGCATTCAGCATGCCGGGCGTGATCTTGTCACAGTTGGAGATACACACCAGCGCATCGGCTGCGTGGCCGTTGACCATGTACTCGACGGCGTCAGAAATAACTTCGCGGCTGGGCAGCGAGTAGAGCATGCCCGCGTGCCCCATAGCAATGCCATCGTCAACGGCAATGGTGTTGAACTCGCGGGGAACGCCGCCGGCTTCGCGGACGGCGTCGGCGACGATGTCTCCGACGTCCTTGAGGTGCACGTGGCCCGGTACAAACTGCGTGTAGGAGTTCGCGATAGCGATGATGGGCTTTTCGAAGTCCTTGTCCGTCATGCCTGTCGCACGCCACAGGGCGCGGGCGCCGGCGGCGTTGCGGCCTTGGGTGGTGACACTGGATCGCAAGGGGATGGCGTTCATGCTGTTCTCGGTTCTCTTCTCGTCGTCTTTGAATGTGGGGTCTCGGAGTGTGGGATCTCTGAGTGTGGGGTTTTTGTGTGGAGTCTTTGTTCGTGGAGGTTGCTATCTAGCTTTCGTGGCCGTGCATTTGCTGCGCCGCCCGGTTGGCGCGTGCCGCCCGGTTGGCTGCGTCGCCCGGTTGGCTGCGCTGCCCGGTTGGCGCGTGCCGCTCGGTTGGCTGCGTCGCCCGGTTAGTTCTGTGCGTCGGGGGCGCTGTCTTTCCCGTTGGCTGCTCCTGGCTCCGCGTGGCTACTTTCGGCACCAGCGTCGACTCCCGCTTCGCGGCGGCGCTGCTTTTCGTAGTCCTTGTACTCGTCCTTGTCCATGAGTACGGCGTAGCCGTCCTTGTTCACGACCTGCACCTTGTCATCGGTGGCTGTGCGTGCCGGGGTCACCGGATCGGGGATACGACCGCCACTTGCGGAGCTCAAGCTCGCCAGGGAATTGAAGGTCACGCCCGGCAGCCAGAAGCTGTTTTCCTGGTTATCCACTGCGTAGGCGCGTCCGGCTCGGTTGAAGCGGAGTGCGCGGAAGTCTTCCCACTGCATGGTTTTGCCTGCGCGGAAGAGGTAGCGCGTGGTGATGGCTTTGGTCGTCACGGTGGTGCGTACTCGCAAAGTCCACAAAATAAACACTAGCGGCAGCAGCGGAACCCAGAAAAACCAGGCGACCTTATAGCCGGTGAAAAGCAGGCAGATCAGGAACATGATGATCCCGCCGAGGATGTGTTCGCGGCTGGGGTGGAAAACCTTCGAGCTCATGTCTGTCATTTAATCAGTCGCGCGTTGCATTGGTTGCATTGGGCGCGCCCAGGGCGTGTAGATGGGTAATAGACGCGGGGGAGTCAAAAGCGTCGAATTCGGAATCCTTCGGCTCGTTCGAAACATTATTCTGAGCGCCGCCGCCCGCGCCACTGTTCCCGCCTGCAGCGCCTGCATTTCCGCCCGCGCCGCCGTTTGCAGCGCCACCCGCAGCGCCGTTGGAATTTGCGCCTCCGTTGCCACTGACGCCACCGTTCCCGCCGGAGCTACCATTGCCGCCGGCGCCACCGTTGCCGGATCCGTCGCTGGGGTTGTTGCTAGGGGAGTTGCTGTCTCCGCCGGACGGGTTCTGATTGCTTTGGCCGCCCTGGTCGTTCAGAGAAGAATCGCTGCCCTGAGCGGGGGACTGCTCGCTGCCAGTGGGGGACTGTTCCCCGTTGGAAGGAGACTGTTCGCCGTCGGTCGGCTGCTGCTTGTCGGAGGATTGCTGCTCTGATGTCCCGTTGGTTCCCGTCGGCTGATTCTCGTCGGATTCCTTCTTGTTGGTGGTTGCACTGTTGGCCGGGCGGTCGCGCCAGTAGTCAGGGGAGAGCCAGCCGGCGTCGCGTCCATCCGGGTTCGATGACGCCAACGCCAGGCCACCGACCACCATCAGTGCAATGATCAGGCCGGTCGTCGACGGGCGGGTGCGTCCGCCGACGCTCATGATCCTCTTGAACCGGGAGGAGTGCTCTTCGTCGCGCCAGAATCCCCGGCTGTGGTTTTGCTCTGAATCGTCTGCGTTCTTTTCTGTGTCAGTGTCCGCGCCTGTGCCTGTGCCTGTGCCTGTGCCTGCGCCTGTGCCTGTGCCAGTGTCCGTGCCAGTGCCAGTGGCATTGGCGGCGCCGGTGGCAGCAGAAGCAGAGTCGACGCTGTCAGTAGCGTTCGCATCCGCGTCCGGAGCGGTGGCGACTGCGGTGGCGGTGGCGTTGGCGCTGGTGGGGGCGGCGGCGGATCGGCGGCGGATGGTTCCGTCGCTGTCCAACGGAGCCGTTCCCGGACCATCGTCTTTCGACGCCGGGTGGGTCGGACTGTACGCTTCCGCAGAGCTGGCAGTGGAGTCGCTCTGGGAGTTCGCGTTCTCTCCGCCGGCAGCGGTTTTCCCCGCGGCGGCGGCCGCCGCGTCACTGGCCGCGGCCGCTGGCGCGGAGCCAGTCGCGGGTGCAGGGGCTGCGTCACTGGCCGCGGCCGCTGGCTCGGCGTTGGCCGCGGCGGTGTGCCCGCCATGTGGCGCGTGCCCAGACGTCGGGCGGGGGTGCTGGGCGGGCATGACCTCCGTAGGCGCCAGCGCGGACTCCGCGGCCATCGCCTTGATGGGACTGCGTGAAGAGGAGGCGTGGGCGGAGGCGTCCGTACCAGCGCGAAAGACCCGCGGCATGTCGTAACGATCCCAGAAAACATTCACCAGAGCCGAGCGCAATACGCGCTCCACCGCCCACTGGCGCGCCGGGTTCACCACGACCATCACTCGGAAATTCACCTGCCACGACTGACCCGCCGCCGTAGGAGCGACAATGTCCGTTGCAGGCAGAACTTCCAGCTCGCCAGTCACGTCGTCCGCGATCGTCGGATCCCGGAGCGCTTCCGCAGCCGTAGCCTCCACGCGGTCGGTCAACTGAGCCATCGACTCGCCCGGCTGCAACGGCACAGCCAAATCCACCACCGCACGAGACCAATCCTGCGAATAGTTTGTAATCACGCCCGCGGAACCATTCGGGATCATCACGACCTCTCCCGACGCAGTACGAATCTTCGTTGCGCGCAACGTCAGTGCGACGACGGTGCCGGAAATGTTGCTCGACGTGCCGTCGAAAGCGACGAAATCTCCCACGCCGAACTGGCGCTCCGAAATGATGAAGAACCCCGCCAGGAAATCCCCAATCACGTTCTGCGCGCCGAAACCAATAGCCGCCGAGACAACCGTCGCCGGCAACGCCGCCCCCATCGCGGGCACGCCCAGGTTCGTCAGCCCCAGCATGATGATCGCGAAGTAGGCAATCGCCTGCACCACGTACACCAACGCGCCGACCAGTGCGAGGCGGGACTTTGTTGCCTCTTCTCCACGATCGAATCGACCACTGACGATGCGAATCGCCAAACGCCCGACACGGGGGATCAGAATTGCGATAATGATCAGTGCACTCAAGGGAATGCCGTGGGCGACCAGCCATTCCCAGAGTTGAAATGCATAGAACTTCAACATGCTTTCCCACCGTAGTCACGGAAGCTGTTTGTTAGCTGCCAGTTCGGAAGCTGCGGATAGAATTCAGCCGAATTCAGCCGAGTTCAGCCGGATTCGGCGAAAGTTCGCCGGGGTTTAGCGGCGCTCTGTCTGGATTCTGTTGGAGTTCGAATGCTGTGTTCAGGTTTGCGGGCGCGGGCGCGGACGCGAGCGCAGAGCGCAGGCGCGGGCGCGAGACGCGGGCGCGGGCGCGAGACGCGGGCGCGAGCACAGAGCGCAGGCGCGGGCGCGGGGTGGAAAGCGTGGGGCGTGGCACGGGGTGGAGGGCAAGGGGAAGTACAGGTCGCGGGGAGTTTTGGGTGTCCATTAGGTGAGAATCCCCCGCCACAGTTTGGGAAACATCTGGTCAAACGCTTGACGTATCGAGGGAAAGTAGCTACATTTAGAGCTATGAAATCCACGGAACTAGTACGAGTACTCATTACCGAGGGGCGCCACTAGCCACCTCGTCGAGCTCGATACGGCGCCCCCAACAACCGACGGCAACGTCGGGTGCTTGGGGGCTTTTGTTGTGTGGAGGACATGCACCCAAACCGAAAAAGCGATTCCATACCGAAGATTTTCGGCCTTTCGCTTCCCGGTGTCGCCAATGCGCGGAAGTGTGTGCGCTTCGATACGGCGCGAACGCTGAGTCACGGCGCACGCTGCGGCACGGCGCGAACGCTGCGGCACGGCGCGAACGCTGCGGCACGGCGCACGCCGCGGCACGGCGAACGCTGCGACGCAGCGCGTAGCGCGGCTGGCGGCCGGGGAGCGGGGCGAAGAATTGAAGGCAGGACGGATTCAAGGAGCGAAGGACAACGTGACACACACATCACGCTCGCAACCCAGCCCCGCCAGCTTGGCGAAGAACTCCCGCGGCAAGCGGCCAGAGCGAATTAACGGCGCCCAGGCCGTGGTCCGCTCCCTAGAAGAGCTAGGCACCGACGTAGTATTCGGCCTGCCCGGAGGCGCTGTGCTGCCGCTCTACGAGGCGCTGTACGACTCCGAGAAGCTGAACCACATCCTCGTCCGCCACGAGCAGGGCGCAGGCCACGCCGCCACCGGCTACGCGCAGGCGACCGGCCGCGTGGGCGTGTGCATCGCAACGTCCGGTCCGGGTGCGACGAACCTGGTGACCCCCATCGCTGATGCGAACATGGACTCGGTGCCTCTGGTCGCTATCACCGGGCAGGTCGGTAAAGGTCTTTTGGGTACTGACGCCTTCCAGGAGGCGGACATTCGCGGCGTAACCATGCCGATCACCAAGCACAACTTCATGGTTACCCGCCCGGAGGACATCCCCGGCGCCATCGCGGAGGCTTTCCACGTGGCCAGCACCGGCCGCCCCGGCGCGGTGCTGGTGGACATCCCGAAGGACGTTCAGAACGCGGAGTTGGAATTCAACTGGCCGCCGAGCTACGAGCTGCCCGGCTACCGTCCGGTCACCAACCCGCACCCGCGCCAGATCGAGGAAGCTGTGCGGATGATCAGTGCGGCGAAGCGCCCGACGCTGTACGTCGGCGGCGGCGCGATCAAGGCGGAGGCGCACGCCGAGCTGCTGGCGTTCGCGGAATCCAACGACATCCCGGTCGTCACGACGTTGATGGCGCTGGGCGGGTTCCCGGCCTCGCACCCGCTGTACATGGGCATGCCCGGCATGCACGGAAGTGTTCCGGCGGTGGCGGCTCTGCAGCGCTCTGACCTGCTGATCGCCATCGGCACCCGCTTCGACGACCGCGTGACCGGACATGTGGAAAGCTTCGCCCCGGACGCGAAGGTCATCCACGCGGATATCGACCCGGCGGAGATCGGCAAGATCCGTGAAGCCAACGTGCCGATCGTTGGTGACGCGCGTGAGGTTCTGGCAGCACTCCAAAAGGCGATGCAGAATCTAGACCTGAAGAAGCCCACCACCGCCGGCTGGCTGAACTACCTGAACAAGCTGAAGCAGGACTTCCCTCGCGGCTACGACGAGCAGCCGAATGGCAAGCTCGCCCCGCAGTTCGTGATCGAGACACTGTCCAAGACCATCGGCCCGGACGCAATTTACGTTGCAGGCGTGGGCCAGCACCAGATGTGGGCAGCCCAGTTCGTGGACTACGAAAACCCCCGCACCTGGCTGAACTCCGGTGGCCTCGGCACGATGGGATACTCCGTGCCCGCGGCCATGGGCGCGAAGGCTGGCAAGCCGGGCACTTCCGTCTGGGCTATCGACGGCGACGGCTGCTTCCAGATGACCAACCAGGAGCTCGTCACCTGCGCGGTGGAGAAGCTGCCCATCAAGGTCGCCCTCATCAACAACGGAAACTTGGGAATGGTCCGCCAGTGGCAGACGCTGTTCTACGACCAGCACTACTCCCACACCAACCTGAAGCCGGGGGAGACCTACCTGCCGGACTTCCTCATGTTGGCTGAGTCCATGGGCTGCGCGGCGTTCCGCGTCACAAAGCCAGAAGATGTAGAGCCGACGATCCGCAAGGCCGAAGCGATCAACGACAGACCCGTCGTGATCGACTTCATCGTCGGCGAGGATGCGCAGGTCTGGCCGATGGTCGCCGCCGGCACGTCCAACGAAGAAATCCAGTACGCACGCAACCTGCGGCCGCTGTTCGACGAGGAATCCTCGGCGGCGGAAGATCCCGCGGAGATCCACGAGGTCACCCTGGAAGGTGAGCAAGAGTAATGAACACGAATAAGTCGCAGGTCCACACCCTGTCCGTCCTGTGTGAAGACGTCGACGGCATCATTTCGCGCATCTCCGGCATGTTCACTCGCCGCGCGTTCAGCATCATCTCGATCAGCTCCGGTCGCACGGAGGTCGAGGGCATCAACCGCATCACCATCATTGTCGAAGGTGAGGATCATGTGGTCGAGCAGATCACAAAGCAGCTGAACAAGCTGATCCCCGTCATCAAGGTCACGCGCCACGACCCGGAGGCTATCGTCTCCCGCGGACTGATGATGGTGAAGGTCTCGGCGGATAACTCCAATCGCACGCAGGTGGTGGAGTCCGCGAAGCTGTTCCGCGCCCACGTTGTTGACGTCGGCCCGGAGTCGGTGATCATCGAGTGCACCGGCACGCCGTCGAAGCTGCAGGCTCTGTTGGACGTCCTGGAGCCGTTCGGTATCCGAGAGCTCGTCGAGGCGTCGCCGACTGCGATCAGCCGCGGTCCGCGCGCCATGTACCCGGCGAATCTGTAGCTCTTTTGGTGACGCCCCCAGCGTGCGGCCGTGAGGGCGTCACTACCTACGAAAGAGGGCAGGCACCCCCTAAAGTTCACTATGTGGACACAAAAATCTCACCAAATGAAATAAACTCTGCTATAAATGTAGACAGTCAACGAAAGGATGCTCCCCATGGCAATTGAAGTTCTGTACGACAACGACGCTGATCTGTCGATCATCCAGGGACGCAAGGTAGCCATCATCGGCTACGGCTCCCAGGGTCACGCTCACGCGCAGAACCTGCGCGAGTCCGGCGTAGAGGTTGTTATCGGCCTGCGCGAGGGCTCCAAGTCCCGCGCCAAGGCTGAAGAAGCTGGCTTTACCGTGAAGACCAACGCCGAGGCTGCGAAGTGGGCGGACGTCATCATGCTGCTGGCTCCCGATACCTCCCAGGCGAAGATCTTCACCGAGGACATCGAACCGAACCTGAACGACGGCGACGCACTGTTCTTTGGCCACGGCCTGAACATCCACTTCAAGCTGATCGAGCCGGCTGACAACATCATCATCGGCATGGTTGCGCCGAAGGGGCCAGGCCACCTGGTTCGCCGTCAGTTCGTCGACGGCAAGGGCGTTCCGTGTCTGATCGCGGTGGATCAGGATCCGAAGAACAACGGCCGTGACCTGGCTCTGTCCTACGCAGCCGCTATCGGCGGTGCGCGCGCCGGCGTGATCCCGACGACCTTCGAGGCCGAGACCGTGACCGACCTGTTCGGCGAGCAGGCTGTTCTGTGTGGCGGTACCGAGGAGCTGGTGAAGACCGGCTTCGAGGTGCTGGTCGAAGCTGGCTACGAGCCGGAGATGGCGTACTTCGAGTGCCTGCACGAGCTGAAGCTGATCGTGGACCTGATGTTCGAGGGCGGCATTGGCAACATGAACTACTCCGTGTCCGACACGGCTGAGTTCGGTGGCTACCTGTCCGGCCCGCGCGTCATTGACGCGGACACCAAGAAGCGCATGAAGGACATTCTGACCGACATTCAGGACGGCACCTTCACCAAGCGTCTGGTTGCCAACGTTGAGGGTGGCAACAAGGAGCTGGAGGAGCTGCGTGCTTCCTACAACGATCACCAGATCGAGAAAACCGGCGCTAAGCTGCGCGACCTGATGAGCTGGGTCAAGGTCGACGCTCGCGCCGAGACCGCCTAAAGCGGCCTGGTCACAACGGCCTGGCCGAAACTGCCCGACCGAAACTGCTCGGCCGAAACTGCTCGGCCGAAACTGCTCGGCCGAAACTGCTCGGCTGAAGCGGCCTGCTTAAAGCGGTCTGGCTGAATAACTGAATGCTTTAGATTTCCAAGTTTATGGATTCTGAATTTGGAATCTGTTTAGCGGGGAGCCCATGTTCCGGCCGCCAATGGCGAGCCGTTCTGGCTCCCCGTCTTTGTTTTCAGTAAGTTGTCAATAAGGGATGTGGCTGCCTAAAGTGAGGGTATGAACGACCCCGCAAGCGCAGCTCAGCAACAACCACAGGACCGTGGTGGTGCCGACGTGCGCCGCCACGGTTCTGCGCGTTCCAGCGAGTCCGCGCCTGCGGCTGGCGGCGCGCCCGCGTCGACCGCTGGCAGCGCGCCCGCGCCCGCCGGCGTATCTGAGGGGGGCCATGCACATTCGCACGAATCCGGCCATGCACAGTCCCACGACTCTGGCCACGGGCATTCGCACGGGCATTCGCACTCCCACGCGCCGACGGATGCTCCGCTGCGCGCGCTGCTCATCGTGCTGGGCGTCACTGGCACAGTTTTCTTTGCAGAGCTGATCGGCGGTCTGATCACCGGCTCCGTCGCGTTGCTCGCCGATGCGATGCACATGCTTTCGGACGCCGCCGGCCTAATCATTGCGGTCGTCGCCATTTTCATCGGTCGCAGGGCCGCAACTGCGCAGGCGACCTTCGGCTATCGGCGGGTGGAGGTGCTCGCTGCGCTCGTCAATGCGGTCACCGTGTTGGGAATCTCCGCTTGGATCGTGGTCGAGGCGTTCCAGCGCCTCAGCGAGCCGGTGGAGATTATGGCCGGCCCGATGATGATCGTCGCGGTGATCGGCCTGCTAGCCAACATCATTTCCGCGTGGATCTTGAACCGCCAGCGGGAGCATTCCGTCAATGTCCAGGGTGCATTCCTGCACGTGCTGGCGGATATGTTGGGTTCCGTCGCGGTGCTAGTGGCGGGTGGCGTGATCATTCTGACCGGCTGGCAGTATGCGGATGTTATCGCCTCGCTGGTGATTGCCGCACTGGTGTTGCCGCGCGCCTGGCAGCTGATGATGCAGGCCTTGCGCATTCTGCTCGAGCAGGCGCCTCCGGGCTACCGGCCCGCTGAGGTTGATGCTTTGCTGCGGCAGGTCGACGGCGTGCTGGACGTGCATGATCTCCACCTGTGGTCGCTGGATGGCACGAGCGCGTTGGCATCGGTGCATTTGGTGGTTCCGGAAGGGCGCGACCCGGCCGCGGTGCTGTGCGCGGCGCAGGCCGCGCTGCAGGAGCGGGGGATCGCGCACGCCACCATTCAGGTGGAGCGCGCTAGCCACGCCGACCACGAGGGTCCGCAGAACGTTTGCTAATTCCGGCTTTACACAGTTTCGGCGTTACGTACAGCGCCAGCTTTGGGTAGTTCCAGTTTGCGTAGTTTCAGCTTTCGTCAGTTCCAGAACTAAGCAATGCCAGCTTTGAATGGTTCCAGCGTTCGGCACGTGCAATTCTAAGTGGCCGTGGGCTGCGGGTTTACTTCTCTAGACTTCTGGAAACAGAGCGGTAATGAAAACAGGTTGCAATAGTGTGTAGGGTTACGGTCTATGAGACACGCACATAGTCATTCATCCGCCCGCACGGCCTCTGAAACTGCGCCCACTGCCGATGCTCCAAGCCAGGGGAGCGGGACCGCTACTGCCACCGCCGCGAGCGTTGGGGCTGCGTCCGCGAACGCGGTGCCTGTGGATGCCGCGCCCGCGTCTGCCACCGCCCCGAGCGTCGCACCCGCGCCCGTCGCCAGCGCCGCGCCTGCGTCTGCCAGTGCCGCGCCCGCGCCCGCCTCGACCACTGCGAGCGCCACGCCTGTCACGGTGTTGTCCGGATTCCTTGGATCGGGCAAGACAACACTGCTGAACGACCTGCTCGCCAACCGAGGAGGCCGCCGCATCGCGGTGATCGTCAACGATTTCTCGGAAATCAACATCGACGCCGCCCTCATCGCCGGCGAAGGCCACCTCACGCGCGGCGAAGACCGCTTCGTCGAGCTCACCAACGGCTGCATCTGCTGCACATTGCGCGAGGATCTGGTGGAATCCGTCGGCACGCTCGCGCGCAGCGGCAACTTTGATCACATCGTCATCGAATCCACCGGGATCTCCGAGCCCATGCCCGTCGCCGCAACCTTCGAATGGCGTTGGGAGGACGGCACTCGCCTCGCGGACGTTGCGCCGATCGACACAATGGTCACTCTTGTGGACGCCGCCCAGTTCCTGCAGCAAATAGGGCAGAAGAAGCTGCTCACAGAAGCGGACCTGCAGGCAACTGAAGAGGATGAACGCACCATCGCAGATCTGCTGGTCGACCAGGTCGAGTTCGCGGACGTCATCTACGTCACCAAGGCGGACCTCGTCAGCGAGGAACGCTACCGCGCGACGGTTGCGCTGCTGCGCCGAATGAACCCGCGGGCGCGCATCGAGAAACTCCTCCACGGCCGCATCGTCGCCGACCAGTCCGATGCCCCAACAGGCGCAGGCGCCGACGCGGGCGGCCCTGGCGCGGCTGAGACTCCGAGTGCGGCGACCGACGGCGAGGGGCGGTCGGCGGTTGACGACATTCTCGGCGTACACCTCTACGACGAGGCGACGGCCCGCGCCTACGAGGGCTACCTCGACGAGCTGGAAAACCCGCACACCCCAGAGACGGAAGAGTACGGCATCAGCTCCGTTGTCTTCCGCGGGGACCGCCCCTTCGACAGGGAGCGCCTGATCAAGGCTCTGCGCTCCACGACCGGGCTGGTGCGCTCCAAGGGATACTGCTGGATTGCCGATCGTCCAGAGCTTGCCCACGTCTGGCACCAAGCTGGTCCCGACCTGCGGATACAGCCAGCGGGCGGGTGGCGCCAGGTGGGGCTAACCCCCTCCAGTGAGGTGGTACTGATTGGCGTCAATTTCGATGCAGACAGAGCGGTACAACAATTCCTTAAGGCAATGCTGAGTGACGCAGAGGTAAGAGTTATGCTGTAAGGGTCGCACGTCACATTTGGATGGCGTGGTCCCTTCCCGCGTCGGCGCGGTCGTTTCGGCGTGGGCGAGGCAATGTCGCACTTTAGGGAGAAACATTCGTGAGTAACACCCGTCCGGTAGTCCTCATCGCCGACAAGCTGTCCCAGTCCACCGTCGATGCCCTCGGCGATTCCGTCGAGGTTCGCTGGGTCGACGGCCCGAACCGCCCCGAACTGCTGAAGGCAGTCGCAGACGCAGACGCACTGCTGGTCCGCTCTGCAACCACCGTTGACGCCGAGGTGCTCGAGGCAGCACCGAAGCTGCAGATCGTTGGCCGCGCTGGCGTGGGTCTGGACAACGTTGACATCGACACCGCCACCTCCCGCGGCGTGATGGTCGCCAACGCCCCGACCTCCAACATCCACTCCGCCTGCGAGCACGCCATCAGCCTGCTGCTGTCCACCGCCCGCCAGATCCCCGCCGCCGACAAGACGCTGCGCGACGGCGAGTGGAAGCGTTCCTCCTTCAAGGGTGTGGAGATCCTGGGCAAGACCATCGGCATCGTCGGCTTCGGCCACATTGGCCAGCTGTTCGCCCAGCGCCTGGCCGCCTTCGAGACCGACATCATCGCCTACGACCCGTACGCCAACCCCGCCCGCGCCGCACAGCTGGGCGTGGAGCTGGTGGAACTGGAAGAACTGATGGGGCGCTCCGACTTTGTGACCATCCACCTGCCGAAGACCAAGGAAACCGCGGGCATGTTCAACGCGGACCTGCTGGCAAAGGCCAAGAAGGGGCAGATCATCATCAACGCCGCTCGCGGTGGTCTGGTGGACGAGGCCGCCCTGGCGGAGGCCATCAAGTCCGGCCACATCCGCGGCGCCGGCTTCGACGTGTACGCCTCCGAGCCGTGCACGGACTCTCCGCTGTTCGAGCTGGAAGAGGTCGTTGTTACGCCGCACCTGGGCGCTTCCACTGTAGAGGCTCAGGACCGCGCTGGTACCGACGTTGCCGCATCCGTCTTGAAGGCTCTGTCCGGCGACTTCGTGCCTGACGCTGTGAACGTTTCCGGTGGCAAGGTCTCTGAAGAGGTTGCCCTGTGGCTGAACCTGGCCACCAACCTGGGTCGCGTGGCCGGCGAGCTGCTGAACGGCGCTCCGAGCACCGTGACTGTCACTGCCCGTGGTGAGCTGTCCACCGAGTCCGTTGACGCACTGGGCCTGGCTGGCCTGCGTGGCGTGTTCTCCGGCGTGATCGACGAGCAGGTCACCTTTGTTAACGCTCCGCAGATCGCCGAAGAGCGCGGCGTGGAGCTGGATGTACAGACCCACGACGAGTCCGTCAGCCACCGCTCCGTCCTGGAGGTTAAGGTTGTCGGCACCGATGGCGCTACCGCCTCCGTCGCAGGTGCGCTGACCGGCCTGCAGCACGTGGAGAAGATCGTTCGCATCAACGACCGCGGCCTGGATCTGCGCGCCACAGGCACCAACCTGTTCCTGGTTTACCCGGACCAGCCGGGAGCGCTGGGCAAGGTCGGTACGCTGCTAGGCGGCAAGGGCATCAACATCGACGCCGCCGCACTGTCCCCGACCAACGATGAGTCGCAGGCTACGCTGGTTCTGCGTGTCGCCCAGGATCTGGATCAAGAGCTGGTCGACGAGGTCAAGGCAGAGCTGAGCGCCTCCAACGCGTTCGTGCTGAATTTTTAATGGTTTAAGCGATAGTTGTTATCGTGTCAGGCCGGGCAGGATCTGCCCGGCCTTTTCTATTGACGCCCCACGCCGCGCAGCTACAGGTAGTGCTGTACCTTCTGCGCGATGTCCGGCCAGTGTAGATCGAGCTGACGGGAGGCGCGGCGGTTTAAGATCCAGGCGACGCCGATGATGATGACCCCGTGGAGCAGTACGCCTGCCCAGCTCAGAAGTGGGATGTCGGCAATGCTGTCGCTGTTGCCAGCGGAGGTCTCCAGTGGGATGAGCGTTAGAAGCGCACCCGGCAGGATGGATAGGCTCAAGGTCAGCATGATCACGAATGCGGAGATGATAGCGCTGGAACCACCGTTACGCTGCTTAAAGGCGTTGGTTCCCGGTGCAGTGGTCTGGGAGGGGAAGTAGGCGGCGCTGAAGTTCGCCATGGCGGAGGCGATAAAGACGGTCCCCAGCGTCAAGGCGCTGGCTAGAAGCCAGGCGGCGCTGAAGCTCTTGAAAGCTCCCGCGGCGATGCAAATAATCAGCCATATTGGGAGCAATACCGTCACGGTGGAAAGGGTGCGGCTGGTGACGATCTGCTTGCCGCGCACACCGGCGACCATGTGCACCCAGTTGGACGGCCCGTCCATGCCCAGGGAGTTGCCCGCCACCTGTTGGGGGCCAAGGGATACAAAGAACATCGCGAACCACAGCATCCAGCCACTGTCGCTATTGGTCATTCCCATCAGCATGTAAAAAGCGCAGAAGACGACCACGAACGTCAGGCTCATCACGAAGCGGTTATCGCGGCGCCAATAGCGAATCTCGCGGGAGTACAGTGCGCCAACGGGGGATGCGGGGACTCGCGGCAGTAGTAGGCTGTCTCCCTTCGCTGCCCGGGTGGCATGCTGAGGAGGGAGGGGATTGTTCAGGTCGTGCTTGACGGCCACGCGCAGCACAACAGTGACTGCAAGGATTGAAACGAGGCAGATCACACCCTTGGCGATGCCCGTATTGACGCCACCATTTCCGATGTCGGTCAAGTCAGCGGCAGCGCCAGCGGCGGCGGCGAAGGGAGTCCAGGACATGATCGTGGAGCTGGTCTCCACGGCGGCGGTGGGATCCGAGCCATCGGAAAGCAACTGTGGAGAGAGATACAGCGCCAAAAAGCCGAAAGTGACGACGAAACCGGCGACATTGCCCCAGAGTTCGCTGAACTTGGTGGCAATGCTGCTGAGCGCAGCCGCGAGAGCTTCTCCCGCCAGGAGGGTGAATACTAGTTGGAGTACGCACCCGAGGATCCACAGCGCACCGGCGCCGGGGGAAGCCATCTTCGCAAAGGCAAGGTAACCGAGCACAGACATGATGATCGTGTTGACCAGCGAGATCGCGGCGCGGGAGTTGAGGAACATTGCCGTGACCATGCCTGGCAGGAGGTCACGGTCGGATAGTGGCAACGAGCTAAACATGCGTGGATCTAGCATGCGTTCCTCGCTGGGAAAGATGGCTGATAGCGCGAGGTAGAGCACGCTGCCGAGCCCCATCGTCAGCACGAACATGGCCGGGTTGCCGTCGGACAGGAGGGCTCCGTAGCTGGTAAAGGCCAGGCCAACGCAGCCCATCACTGCGAAGATGGTGATGGCTACGGACGAAATGATCATCTGGATATTGCCTGTAAAGGCGTGTGCCCAGAGTGTGCAGTGGAGTTTGAGAAGGGTCTTGGTTTTCGACACTGGTCCTACCCTTCGTGGTGGTGGGTGGGCAGGTCACGTCCGCTGTGTTCGGCTTGTCCACCGCGCAGCCAGCCGAAGGATTGCGTATCCAGCTGCTTGCCGCCCACGGCCTCAACGAAGCGTTCGGAGAGGGACTTGCCCGCGCGCACCTGCTCGGTGGTACCGGCAGCAACGACGGTGCCCTGGTTGATGATTGCCACATGGTCGCAGAGTCCCTCGACCAGTTCCATGACGTGCGAGCTCATGATGACCGTGCCGCCCGCGCCGACATAGCGTCGCAGGATAGTGCGGATGACTTCGCCGGAAACGGGATCCACGGCCTCAAAAGGCTCGTCGAGGATGAGCACCTCCGGGCTGTGCAAAAGGGCACCGGCCAGCAGGATTTTCTTCTTCATACCCGCGGAGTAGTCGGCGATGTACTTCTTGCCGGCATCCTCTAGATCGAGTGCCTGCAGCAGGTCTGCAATGCGCTGCTGCAGTTCGTCGCCGGGGATGTCGCGGAGGTAGCCCAGATACTCAAGGTATTCCTTGCCGCTGAGGCGCTCGAACACGGGAAGGCCGTCCACCAGCAGACCGTAACTACGCTTTGCTGCCAGTACTTCTTCTTCGGGTTGGGTGTTCTCAAGGTCGCTCCACAATGGGTGGCCGGCGATCCAGGAGTTACCGCCATCGGGGCGAATTATGCCCGTAGCTGCGAGGATGGCGGTGGTTTTACCGGCGCCGTTAGGGCCGACAATTCCGTAAAAGCTGCCCTTTGGCACGGTGAGGCTGAGATTATTTACCGCCACCTTGCCAGGGAAGTTCTTATATAGATTGCGGATGACCAGCGCTGCGTCGCTGACCTCCGGATTTGTAGTTGTATGTGAGGGATATGGCTCGTAAGTCATGTTCTTCACACTAACAGCGGCGTCTGTTTAGAGGTGTCAAAGAAGTGTTTCTGTCGCCGCGGAGGTGTGAGCGCCTTGGAAGTAATCCATTTTTAGGTTGTTAGGCAAGTGCTGTCCGGGTGTCGTGCTATGGTCATAATTGACCAACTAGTGAGACAAAGGAGTTCATATAATGAAACTCGCAGTGATTGCCGGTGATGGAATCGGTACTGAAGTAACGGCAGAAGCACTGAAAGTTCTGCACGCCCTGCGCGACGATGTAGAGACCACCGACTACGACCTCGGTGCTCGCCGCTACCTGCGCAATGGTGAACTCCTGACCGACGCAGACCTGGAATCCCTGCGCGAACACGACGCGATCCTGCTGGGGGCCATCGGGGATCCCCGCACCGTACCCGCTGGAGTGCTGGAGCGAGGTTTGCTGCTGCCGCTGCGCTTCAAGTTGGACCACGCTGTGAACCTGCGTCCGTCGAAGCTGTACCCCGGATCTTCCAGCCCGCTGGCCAACCCGGGCGACATTGACTTCGTCGTCGTGCGAGAGGGGACCGAGGGCCTCTACTGCGGCAACGGCGGCACACTGCGCGAAGGAACTGACCACGAGGTGGCGTCCGAAGTTTCCCAGAACACCTACTACGGCGTGGAGCGCGTGGTGCGAGACGCGTTCGAGCGCGCGCAGAGCAGGCGTAAGAAGCTGACCTGGGTACACAAGACGAACGTGCTGGTCAACGCCGGTGGTTTGTGGCAGCGCGCCATCGAAACGGTGGGGCAGGAGTACCCCGAGGTGCAGGTCGATTACAACCACATCGACGCGGCGACGATCTACATGGTCACTAAGCCACACGAATACGACGTGATCGTCACGGACAACCTGTTCGGCGACATCCTGACCGACCTGGCGGGCGCCGTGACCGGCGGCATCGGCCTGGCTGCCTCGGGCAATATTGATCCTTCGCGGAAGAACCCCTCTATGTTCGAGCCGGTGCACGGCTCCGCGCCGGATATTGCGGGCCAGGGGATCGCCGACCCGTGCGCGGCGATCCTGTCGGTGGCGCTGATGTTGCGCCACCTGGGCGACGACGCGAATGCCGAGCGGATCGAGGCCGCCGTGCTGGCGGAGGCGGGCTCGCGCGATGGCGGCCCCGTGAAGACCGCGGAGGTTGGCGACCGCGTGGTCGCGAACCTCAACTAGCGCGCAACGGCGCGCTGCCCGCTGCGCAGCACTAGCCGTGCCCCCGGCTGCTGCGCGCTCCGGCGACAGTAGCCTTTAGTGGCTACTGGGCGCGCAGCGTCTTCGACCACAGCTCCTTGCCGCGGGTGGTGAACAGCCGGACGGTCAGGTCCTTCGACCCGCCGTCGATGTCCACCTCTCCGAAGTGTTGGAAATCATCCAACGGCGAGGAGTTTTGCTTATCCTTCGGCGGCGCGTGAACGTACACAACCTCCGGGCCGAAGGTGCCGTCCATCTTGTTCGGGCCAAAGCCGCCGGCGTTCAGCGGGCCAGAGACGAACTCCCAGAACGGCGCGAAGTCCTGGAAGTCCGCACGATCCGGCGAGTAGTGGTGGGCGGCGGTGTAGTGCACATCGGCGGTCAGCCACACCACATTCCGCACGTCCTTGATGCCACTGAGCACGCGCCCGATCTCCGCCTCGCGGCCGACGGCCTTTCCGCCCGTGCCGTTGGATACACCTTCCTGATCGTCCCCGTCCGGAACCACGATCCCCAGTGGCAGGTCGTTGGCGATGATCTTCCACGTAGCGGTGGATTTCTTCACCCCGTCGATCAGCCATTTTTCCTGCTTGGCTCCCAGGATGTGGCCCGGCTTGGTGGCGGAAGCTCCGCTGTCCGGGTTGCGGTCCTTGTAGCTGCGCATGTCCAGCACGAAGATATCCAGCAGCGAGCCGTAGGAGATCTTGCGGTACACGCGCCCATCCACCGCCATCTTCCGGTCCAGAGGTTGCCACTCGTGGAAAGCCTGGAAACCGCGCTGAGCCAGTAGGTTCACGTCCTTGACCTGGTACTTGTCGTCCTCCAGGATTTCACCTGGGTACCAGTTGTTGGTCGTCTCGTGGTCATCCCACTGCACAAGCTGGGCGACCTGGGAGTTGAACCTCTTGTAGTTTTCGTCCATCAGGTTGTAAGCGTGCTGGCCGCGGAATTCCTCTAGGGTTTCGGCCACCTTGTTCTTGAACGGGCTGGTGAGGTTCTTGAAGATCCGGCCATCGTCCATCTTGTGGTTCGCCTCGATCGGCCCGTCGGCGTAAACCGTATCGCCGGAGTGGATAAACAGGTCCGGGTTGCGATCCGCCATCGTCTTCCAGCAGAACATGCCACCGATGTCTGGGTTGATGCCGTAGCCCTGGCCCGCCACGTCGCCGGACCAGTGCAGGCGGATGCTCTTGGGCGCCTGGTTCGTCGATGGCGCGGTGGTGAAACTGCCGGTCACCGGTTGGGAACGCACGGCGGTGTGTTGATCCTCCATGATCACGCGGTAGTGGATCTTTTGGCCCGGCTGCATGCCGACGAGACGCAGGCGACCGGTGCCGTCGCTGTCTGGGGTGAGCATGGCGCCGCGGAAGGTTTTGGTCTTGTGGCGCGGAAAGGTCGGGTCCGTCGAAGCTTCGACGACCATGCGCGCCGGTCGATCGACGCGCGCCCATACAAGGCCGCCGTCGGGTCGGACATCGCCGGTAGCGACGCCATGAGTGATCACCGGGCGGGCGCGCTGCAGCCCAAGCGAGCCGATTGCCCCGCTGGAGCCCGCCACGCCAGCAGAGCCTGTCGAGCCCGCCGAGCCCGCTACGCTGCCGGCCTGCGAGCCGAGAGCGTTCGCCACGCCCGTGCCGAGTAGTGCGGCGCCGGTGGCACTCGCGCCGGCTAGGAACGTGCGCCGGGAGGTGTCGCGCGCGCGGGAGCGGGCGCCAGTGGCGATGCTGGGACTGTCGGAGCTGCTGGAGTTGTTGGGATTGTTGGAAGTGTGAGGGTTAACGCTGCGATTCGTCATAGCGGCCAAGCTACGTGTGAAATCTGTCGCAGCCGTGGCAGGGGAATTAACCGCGAGTGACAGGAAAACAAATTCGCGGTGAATGGCCGGGCGGGGGAGGAGGTGGCGTCGATAGTTGTGGGGACCAAGCGACAGGCAAGAAAAAGTGACACAACAAGAGGGACCCAAGACCGGTGGGGTAGGGTATGAAAACATGCGTATTGCTCGAATTGCACACCCAGAGGGCATGGCTTTCGCGATCGTCGAGGGGGGCCAGCCGGACGGCACCGGCGCCACCTGCCGCGAGATCGCCGGCCACCCCTTCGGCCAGCCAGAATTCACCGGAAAATCATGGCCCATCGAGGACGTGCGGCTACTGGCCCCGATCCTGCCGTCGAAGATCATTGCCGTCGGACGCAACTACGCTGATCACGTCGAGGAAGTCTTCGCCAAGAGCGCCGAGCACCTGCCGCCGACGATCTTCCTGAAGCCCCCGACAGCCGTCATCGGGCCCGAGGTTCCCATCCGCATCCCCGAGTGGGCGACGCGAGTGGAATTCGAGGGCGAACTGGCGATCGTCATCGGCCGCCCCTGCAAGGACGTCAAGCGTGCCAACTGGAAGGACGTGGTGCTGGGGTTCACCATCGTCAATGACGTTTCCTCCCGCGACCTGCAGTTCCAGGACGGACAATGGGCGCGCGCAAAGGGCCTGGATTCCTTCTGCCCGCTGGGTCCGTGGATCGAAACGGCTGTCGATAGCATCGAGATCGACAACCAGCCGATCAAGGCGCACCTCACGCACGATGGGAAGACGGAAACGAAGCAGGATTCCAACTCCAACCAGATGATCAAGGACATCCCGGAGATCATCGAATGGGTTTCCTCCGCGTTCACGCTGCTGCCGGGCGACGTGATCTGCACCGGCTCGCCCGCCGGAACCGCAGAGATGGTTCCGGGCGACCGCATTGAGGTTGAAATCCCCGGGCTGGGCAAGTTGGCCAACCCAGTGCAGGCCTACGGCAAGTAGCCGGCGGGGCCGCGCCCCTCGCGCCGAGCCCCGGCCTAAACCTCCCGCAGCGCTGCAGGCACGTTGAGTGCCCGCAGCGCTGTTTGCAGCTTCGCGGAGGTTTCCTCTGCCTCCTTGGTCGGGTTCGAATCGACCACAACTCCGCCGCCCGCCCACGCGCGGGCGGTGTTTTCCTCCACGATGGCGCAGCGGATAGAGACCATGAACTCCCCGTCGCCCTCTGAATCGCACCAGCCCACCGCGCCGGAGTAGAACTCGCGCGGGGACTTCTCCTGGGAAATCACTCCCAACGCATCATCTGTCGGCGTGCCGCCAATCGCCGGGGTGGGGTGCAGCATCAGCGCCAAATCCAGCGCGGAATACTCGTCGTCCTTCAACGTGCCAGCGATCTGAGTGCCCAGGTGGATCATCTCGTTCGTCTCGTGGATCTCCGGAGTATCGGGGATATCCAGCTTCTCGCACAATGGCTCCAGCACACGGCGGTAGTGATCCACCACGAAGCGGTGCTCGCGTAGGTCCTTGGTGGAACTGGCGAGGTCGCGGGCTGTGGCGTCATCAATAGAAAAAACTCCGGTGCGCGGCGCCGAACCGGCCATGGGGAAGGCCGAGACGCGGCGCCCCTCGCGGCGAATCAGCATCTCCGGGGAACTGCCGACGAACATGGCGTTCCGGTACTCGTCGCGGCCGGTGGCCGAAAGGTCCACGGCGAAGCCATCCCGATACGCGGACAGGTCGATCAGTCGGGCGGCGATCAACAGTGGGTCGACCGCCTCGGCGAAGGTGATGTCCACGGCGCGGGCCAGCACGACCTTCTCCAACTGGGTTTGCTGGATCGTGGCGACGGCGGCGGCGACCATGGCGGCGTGTTCCTCCATGGTGGTCTGTGCCTCGACGGATTCGACGACGAGGGAACGGGCGGCATCCTGGCCGCGGAAGAACGCTGGGGGTTCCAGCGGGCCTTCGGCGCGGATGACGTTCTGTGGCTCCATGAGGGCGGCGCGGAGTGAGGTATCGAAAGGAAATGCGCCGACGATCAAGTCTGCATCCTTGTTTCGAAGTGCCGTGGAGGCCTCGAAAGGGTCCGGGAACGTCGCCTTGCGGCCCTGCGTGCGGATGCTGCGATCTGGGCGGGAAAGCAGGAAATCCGGGGCGGTGGCCGGTCTCTGCTCGTGGGTCATGCGTGCCAGTTTACTGCCCGGGGCTACTCTGTCGCTCCTTGGGCTGGGGTTGGGTGGCGTGCGCGCGGCGGCTGGGGCGGATAGTGCGCGGCGTGCACGTGGCGCGTGCACGACACAGCGGCCCGATCCGGATTCTGAATTACAACGTCCTGCATGAAAAGATGATGCTTATGAATACAGAATCAAGTGTGCGGCCGGCCGGTTACGCCACCGCGATGAATTACTCCCTCGGGGCGAAGACTGGCGCGGAGGCTCTAGAGGCTGTCGCGAATTCCCCCTTCGACAAGGTGGAGCTGTGGTGGCCGTGGGATACGCCCCACCCGTCCGAGCAGCAGATGCGCCAGCTTGTGGATGCGCTGGCCAAGGGGCGCCCAGAGAATCCCCGCCAACTGGTTGCGCTGAATCTGTGGGCTGGGGATCTGGCTGCTGGCGATCGGGGAGTGTTGCACCTGGTCGGCCCGGAGGAAGGTGCCGACGGTGCTGGCGCGGGCACCGACCCCGACGCTGAATCCGGCGACCCTGCCATCACCGAGGAGCTCATCGAGCACCTGAACGTCATCGAGTACCTGCATCGCCTCACGGGCGTCCGCCGCTTCAACGTGTTGGTTGGCCGCGGCGGTCGCGTACTGCAGCGCCGTCAGGTGCGCGCTTTCGCCGCGGTGGCGAAGCGCCTGGCCCGCTTCGGGGGCATCGCCCTCATTGAGCCTCTTAGCGGCATTGAGGATTACCCTGTGACCAGCATTAAGGAGGCAGCGCCCCTGGTTGCCGCAGGCGGTCGCCTTCTTATTGACGCCTACCACCTCGCCGCCAACGGTGAAGATTGGACTTGGCTCGCCAGCCGGGGAGCGGAGTACGAGCTGTGGCCGGAACATATTCAGATCGCGGACTTCCCAGGCCGCGGTGCGCCGGGGACTGGAGATGCTCCGCTGGAGGAGTGGGTTAACCAGCTGCGGGAGGCGGGGTACGAGGGCGAGGTCGTCCTTGAACACGTCTAACGGGCGTAGCTGAAAGAAAGCTGAAGAAAGTTCACAGGGGTCGGCGTGTTGTAGCACCCGTGAAGTAGCGGTTGCCTCTAGTGTTACGTTTGTGACTCATGTGACTTCTGTTAAAGGTGTTGAAACTGGGCGCGCTGCGCGCCTCGTTCTGCTCGTGGCTGTTTCCGTAGCGATGACGCTGGCGATGCTGGCTTCGATGCTGGTCGGCGGCGCGGGCGTTGCCCCCGCCCAGGCGGCTCCGGCGCCCAAGCCGGCACCGGCTCCTGCGCCTAAACCTGCACCGAAACCTGCGCCCGCTCCGGCTCCAGCGCCTGCGGCTAAACCAGCCCCCGCTCCGGCTCCTGCACCAGCGCCTAAACCAGCGCCAGTGCCAGCACTGAAGCCGGCACCGGCGGAGAAGTTGGCGTCCACAATAGATAGGGCGAAACCGGGGCAGCCAGAAAACACTGAGTTCCGGCGTCCAGACGGCAGCACCCGCAGTGCAATCGTGAGCGTGACCTCTAACTACGACCCGCACAGGCCCACACCGGTGCTGCTTGGGTTCGGTGGGCGTGACGATACCCCGGAGAACTACCGCAACTACTCGCGCTTCTCTAACACTGGCGCGGCCAACGAGGCGATCGTGGTTTACCCGCGTGGCATCGACAACGCATGGGAAGGCGCGCCCTACGCGACCAGCCGACGCGGCCAGGATGTGGACTTTGTACGACAAATCGTCAACGAGCTGGGCAAGCGCTTCAACGTTGACCGAAACCGCATCTACGCTGCGGGAATGTCGAACGGTGGCGGGTTTGTGATGAACCTGGCGTGCCAGGCTCCCGACCTGGTGGCTGGCGTGGTGAGCGTTTCCGGAGCCTTCTACAACCCAGTTAATGAAGGCTGCGCGCCAGAATCGGTGCCGACTTTCGTGATCCACGGTCAGCGCGACGAGCTGACCCACTACGACGGAGGCACGCTGCACGATGCGCCGTACTTGCCCGCACCGCACCTGATCCATTCGCGTGCGCTGCGGAATGGATGTGCCCCACAGCCGGTGGTGGAGCAGAAGCCTAACAATGTCACCCAGTTTGGTTACCCGGGATGTCGCGACGAGGCCGTGTTCTGGCGGATCAATGACCAGGGGCACAACTGGCATTTTGCTCCGGATGTTGCCAATGAGGCGTGGAACTTCCTGGCGCGCCAGAACAAGGCACTGCCGGGGGCTGCTAGTTAGTTAGCTGTGCTGGGGCATATGGCTGACCAGCTGCTGCGCTTTTAGGTAAATAAAAACTGGAGTCGTTAACGGATTCCCGTTCTGACGACATTTAGGCGCTCATCGGCGCAAATGCAAGTGCCCATCGGCGCAAAAGGCGACGACTAGTGAGGTGCGGGTGCCGTGAAGGTTCTGTGCGGGTGGGGTGAGACGGTAGGGGTGAATGTGGCGGGGCGATGCTGTCGGAGGTTGTAGGCGAGGGGAGTAGTCAGGTGCCCTGAGGAAGGGGTGTTATGGCGAGTGAAATACGAGGGCTTCCTGGAAAGAGATGTGACTGATGGGGAAGATTGTGCCTCATGGGTCACAGGGGCTTGCCAGGGCTACACCCGCCTGAATGGTTTTTAAAGGGAAAGTGGGTAATTCCCGCCGCTAGGTGTATGTTTAAGCGGTGCAAAAATCCTTCATGCGTCTAAGTCTTAACGGCTCCGCGGCCCACAGCGTGGCTCACTCCCACGCCGCCACCCACTCCACTGGTCGTACCCACGCCGGTCGCTTCCGCAAGCTCACTCTTTCCCTCGCGGTAGCTCTCGGCCTCGCCACCGGCACTCTAGCCGGCCCGGCGCTGGACACTGTCGCCGGCACCGAATCTGCCACTCCGCAGGCCAGCGCTCAAACTCCGAACAGCCTGATTGGCAAGCTCTCTGGCAGCCTCAGCGGCTTGGCTAGTGGCATGTCCCCGCGCCCGGCGAACAACTACCAGACCTTCAATGTCAATGGTAAGACCCGCACTGCCCTTGTCGACGTCCCAGCCAACTCGGGGAACCGCAAGAAGCCGATTCTCTTCATGTTTGGCGGTCTTGGCCAATCGGCTGCAAGCGCAAAGGACATGTCTCGCTTCAACGCGATCGCTGGCCGCACCGCTATCGTCGTTCACCCGGAGGGCATCGGCCACGCATGGGAAGGCGCGCCGTATTCCAAGACTCGCCGCGGCGAGGATGTTGCCTTTGTCCGCACCATGGTCAAGACCCTCGCTAAGCGTTACAACGTCGACACTAAGCGTATCTACGCGGCTGGCATGTCCAACGGTGGCGGCATGGCGATGAATCTGGCCTGCCAGGCTCCGGATTTGGTTGCTGGTGTTGTGTCTGTTTCTGGTGCTTATTATGACGCTACCATGGGCAACTGCAAAGGCCGCAACGTACCGACGATGCTGATCCATGGCGCTCACGACAACGTAGTTCGCTACGGCGGCGGTGTCCGTCACGGCATGCACTACTACGGTGCTCGCGCTGCTTTCGACAATGCAGCACGCCGTAACTCCTGCAACATGGGGACTCTGCACGGAACTCGTGCCCACCCTGCTACTAGCGGCTACACCTACAGTGGCTGCCGAGCTTCGACCGTGTTGTGGCGCGCACACATGGGAGGCCACAACTGGAATGCCTACGCTCCGGATGCTCCGACGGCTGCATGGCACTTCCTGTCTCGCCAGCGCCACGCCTAGTCGCACCACCCCTAGCGACCGCGAAGCGCTGAACGCGAAAAGGTACAGTTAGAGACCATGAGTGAAGTTAGCGAAGTTCGCGTTCGATTCTGCCCGTCGCCAACCGGCACCCCGCACGTCGGCATGGTCCGCACGGCACTGTTCAACTGGGCTTATGCTCGCCACACCGGCGGCAAGCTCATCTTCCGCATCGAGGATACTGATGCGAAGCGAGACTCCGAAGAGTCCTACCAGGCCATCATCGATTCCCTGAAGTGGCTGAACCTCGGCTGGGACGAGGGGATCGAGGTCGGCGGCCCGCACGAGCCCTACCGCCAGTCCCAGCGCATGGACATCTACGCGGACGTCCTGGAGAAGCTGAAGGAATCCGGCGACGTGTACCCGGCCTACTCCACCAACGAGGAAGTCCAGGCCCGCCACAGGGCTGCTGGCCGGGACCCCCAGCTGGGCTACGACAACTACGACCGCGACCTCACTGAAGAGCAGATCGCGCAGTTCAAGGCGGAAGGCCGCGAGCCGGTCTGGCGCCTGCGCATGCCCGACGATCGCATCTACGAGTGGCATGACCTGGTCCGTGGCGACATGAGCGTGGACGGCAAGACCGTCCCGGACTTCGTGGTCGCGCGCTCCAACGGCCAGCCGCTGTACACCCTCGTTAACCCGGTGGACGATGCTCTGATGGAGATCACGCACGTCCTGCGAGGCGAAGATCTGCTGCCGTCCACACCGCGACAGATCGCACTCTACGAGGCGCTGGTACGGGTGGGCGTCGCTAAACAAGTACCTACATTCGGCCACCTACCGTTCGTGATGGGCGAGGGCAACAAGAAGCTCTCCAAGCGCGACCCGGAATCCAACCTGTTTAACCACCGCGACAACGGCATCATCCCCGGGGGCATGCTGAACTACCTGTCGCTGCTGGGCTGGTCGCTGTCCGCCGATGAGGATATCTTCACGATGCAGCAGCTCATCGACAACTTCGATGTGGCGGACGTGAAGCCGAACCCGGCGCGCTTCGACCAGAAGAAGCTGGAGGCCATCAACGCCGACCACATCCGCCTGCTCGAGCTGGGCGACTTCACCGAGCGTCTGCGCGCCTACCTGGAGGAGTACAAGGACTTCCCGGCGGACTATCCCGCGGACAAGTTCGCCTTCGCCGCGGAGCTGGTGCAGACGCGCATCAAGACGCTCTCGGACGCTGACGGTCTGCTGCGCTTCCTCATTACTTCTGACGCCGACTTGTCCCTGGACGAGAAGGCCGCGAAGAAGAACCTGAAGGAGGACGCGGTGGAGGTTCTCGAGGTTGCCATCGCGCAGCTGGAGGCCATCGCGGACGGGGAGTTCAAGACTGACGTCATCGAGAATGCGCTGCAGTCGAAGCTGATCGAGGAGATGGAGCTGAAGCCGCGCAAGGCCTACGGTGCCCTGCGCGTAGCCATCAGCGGTGCGGCTGTGTCCCCGCCGCTGTTCGAGTCCATGGAGCTGCTGGGCAAGGAGTCCACGCTGGCGCGCCTGAAGTCCGCCCGCGAGCAGACGCCGTTCGCACCCGCGCAGTAGCCCGCGCAGCAGTAGGCGCAGCGGTAGGCACTGCGGTAGGCGCAACGGTAGGAACTGCGGTAGGCGCAACGGTAGGAACTGCGGTAGGCGCAACGGTAGGAACAGTAGCGCGTGCCGCCCTGCGGGAGCGGCGGCGCAGTGAGCGTACGATGACCAGAAAATGTGGATTGACCAGCTGATTTGCTTGTAATTCGCTGTTCTGGTTATAGTATTCACCGTTGCGAACGAGGTTCGCAGTGTTCAACGACCTGGATATCCGGGGAGTAACGCTTGCGGGTTTTGTTCGACGAACGATGGCCTATGGTGTAATTGGCAACACTACGGTTTCTGGTACCGTCATTCTAGGTTCGAGTCCTGGTAGGCCAGCGCCCCGTTCGTCTAGCGGCCTAGGACGCCGGCCTCTCACGCCGGTAACACGGGTTCAAATCCCGTACGGGGTACAAATATTGAATACGACGACCTCCGGTCGGCTTCACTTCAGAAGCGGGCTGGAGGTTTTCTTTATCGTTGGTGGCGTGTTCACGTCGAATGAGTTGATTATCTCCCAATACCAGGCGATCGGTCGGGACGAGTTCACCATCACCGATCCGCAGGGCGTACAGCTCGGTACTGCGCGCCAGACGCGGAAGCTGGGCGATCTGTTCAAAGCTTCGCGCGGGGTAGAAGTCTTCGATGCCACAGGCACGCCTGTGCTTACGATCGAGGACCCGGTGAATTTCTTCTTCGACAGGTACGCCGTGCACCGAATCGACCCTGAGTCCGGCGAACACTCAGAGCTCGCGCACATCACGAAGCGGTTTGCGTGGTTCAACGCCAAATATGACGTAGATATTGCCGGTTATCCGCAGATTGAGGTCTACGGCGAGTCTTTCCAGCCCGACCACACGTTGTCGAGCCAGGGGCGCAATATCGCGCAGGTGAACGCGCAATCTCCTGGTTTAGGCAGGGCACTGATGGGCAAGACTGCGTACCGCATCATCATTGAACCGGGACTTGACGAGAACGTGCATGCTGCAGTTATCGGTATCGCTTTCGCACTGGATATGCGCAAGAAGAAGATGCGAGAGAGCTAAACGCGAATGCCCGCCCTGCCGTCGGACATAAGTGGCGCGCCGTCGGCATTACGCTTCACGGGGAAATCCTCCGGCAAGAAGAGGCCGCGCCCTTCCTTCAGCGCCAGCGAGCGCCACTTCGTCCCCTGAATCCAGAAGACCTGCGGAGAAACCTTGCCGACCTGCATGGGGTAGTACTGCTCCGTAACCGCGGCGAGCGCCATGATGTCATCCGCGGTGTTGTCCGGGCGGATCGCATGGATGAAGATCGTGCGCCCGCCGACGACAGACGCTACGTGGCCGTACCCGTGGTCAGGTAACTCCAGCATCTGCACCATCGTGGGGAATGCGCAGATCCATGCGGCTGCGAAGGGGAAATCGAACTCCAGCAGCTGTATGTCATACTGCGTTGCCGACGTAACACGGTGCAACTCGTTCAGCGACTTGTGGATCGTGTTGGATAGCGCCATGAAGAACAGCGGCATGGACCCATTAGTTGCGTCAACCCCGGGGAAGAACAACTCCGATGTTGGCTTGGCATCCATGTCGAAGCTGTCGGGGAGATCCTTATCCTCGATCGGGTTGAAGTGTCCGCCCTCCAGCGTTGCCAGCATGCGATGGACATTCGGAATCGGGGAGGGCTTAGCGTAGGTGACCTTCGACGCATCCTGCGGCAGTGGCGTGATGAAGGCGTAGATCTCCGCGCCGTTGGCGTTGGTGAGGGTGGATGATCCGTCGGGCTCAGTCGTGATTCGCAGCATGGTCACCGATCCTTTAATCCTGCTTTAAGCTCGCGTACCGGAATCGCCGCGGGATGTCACCGGCGCGCCGTCAGCATTGCGCTGAACAGGGAAGTTCTCCGGCGGGAAGAGGGATACGCCATCCTTGGCGGTGAGCACATCCCAGTGGTTATCGTGCACCCAGAACGTCAGCGGAGAGACGTTCACCGGGTGCTGGCGCAGCTCGTGGCGGGTCTGGGTCATCTGCTGCATAATGTTGTCCGCCGGCTGGTTCGGCACCACAGGGTGAACCAGAACCGTGCTGCCACCGGGCATGGAGACCACGTGTCCGTGGCCATGGTCAGGAATCTTGGTGATCTGCAGGAAGAGATCGAACGTGATGGCGAGCGTCGCCCCGAAAGGGAAGTCGGACTTAACCTGGAAGAAGACATCGCCAGCGCTTGCAATCTTCAACGTTTCGAGGGACTTATGCTCTGTGGCTCCGAAAGCGACTGCCCAAAAGGTGTAGTTGGTGGCGGGCTGGTCTGTGCCGGGGAAGTTCGCGTCGCCAAGAACTGGCTGATCAAGGCTGAAGCCCTCCGGCAGATCAGCGTCGGAGAGTGGCTTGAAACCGGAATCTACGGTGGCGAGGAAGCGGTAGACGCCCGGCAGAATCTCCTTTGCGTATGAGTAGTTGCTGGCGTCTTGCGGGGCAGGGGAGATGATGCCGTACACCAGCTCGCCATTCGGGGCGGTTAAGGTCGCGTTACCGTCGCTGTCGTGCTGAAATTTCAAGTGGCCGTGCTGAGCTCCTGGCTGCTGCGCTGTTGGCTGCTGACCAGTAGCTTCCTGCGCTGCTGGCTGCTGAGCGGCTGATTCTTGTGGTGGGGTGGTGTTGTTCTTGTTCTTCTTGCCAAATAGTCCGAACATGGCAGTGAGACTACGCAAGTTTTTAAAGCCTCGCATGGCTTTATTTCGGTAACTCTGAATGGCTTTAATTGGCGCCGTCTCCACAGAGCCGAGGCCAAGGTGCCTTATGGCATTGTCCTTGAACTCGACGAGGTCGAAGACGGCTTCGGGAACATCGACGTGGTGCTGGTCATCGGCGCGAACGACACCGTCAACCCAATCGCTGAAGAGCCGGGTTCCGCCTGGGGCCTGCCAGAGCTCTGCCCGGGGAAGGGGGAATGTCCCAAATTCCACGTCTTAGAATATAACTATTCTGTTTCTGCAGGTCAGCGCGTTGCCAAAATTAGCTGCACACCCGCTACTTTCAATAACTCGAAGATTTGGGACATTCGCCTGGAATAGCAGGCGGGATTCGCCCGGACAACAGGCGGGATCCGCTTGGAAGCTGTGGCGCTAAATCAGCATTGAACCGCGGCTACTGACATGCAGCGCTTGCCCATCGCGGAGCAGTACCAGTTTCCAATCCTTGCCGTACTTTTCCACTGTTTGGCTGATGACCTCGATGGGGTACGGGCCAGTCGTGCCCTGGGCGTGGGGGACAATGACAAACTCCGTGAGATTGAGGCCCGAGCAATCCGTGAGCTGCGGAGCCACAGTCGGGTCGTCCATCACAGACGCCGGTTCGACGGAGGGGCCAGCAATAATTGCGCCTGCCGAACTCCCCGCATAGGGCTTTCCGCTCCGAACAGCGTCAACCAGCAATTCGTCAGCCCCAGTGGACTTCAATCCGTAGAGCAGGCGGAAAGATTCGCCTCCGGCCACGTAGATGCAGTCCGCAGCGTCCAGTTCATTGCGGAAAGCAGCAGGGCTTGTCTCAGCTACCGTGATGGGAACCACCGCGTCGGCGACGTCCTTGATGGCATTGAGCTCTTCCTGTGCGAACGGAGCCTGCCTCATTGTGGAAGCCGCATCGTCGATGTAAAGAACTCGGCCAGACAGGTAGTCGCTGATGTTTGGGTGCAGGTATGAAGCGAGAAGTAGGTCCATGGATTTCAGCCTAGATCCTCACGCTTCGCAGCGATAGGGCTGCACTAGGGCTGCACTGAGAGCCCCGGCCTGCCCAGTTGGCACCGCTGCCCGCCTGCTACTTCACCTTGCCCAGGCGTAGGAAGACGGTCTCGCCAGTGGCATCCTCCAGCGCGTCGTTATCCGTCACCGCGTACATCTGGCCATCCGCCGCGATGGTGAAGCCCTCCAGCTTCTCCTGTGTCCAGCCATTGGTGGCGCGCAGCTTCGGCAGCACGTCCACGGCCAGCTCCTTCTTCACCATCGGCAGCGTGCCACCATTCGCGCCCTGAGCCTCGCCCGCACCCGCGCCCTGGCCAGCACCCTGACCAAGACCCTCGCCGCCCTCCGGCAGGGTCACCTTCATCACGCGCTTGACCTTCGCATCCGGGCCGTTCAGCTTGTCGCGCTCGATCACCAACAGGTGCTTATCGTCCAGCGCCGTGATCTCCGACAGGCCCATCCAGTCGCCCTTGCCAGTGGGCTTCTCCAGCTCGTAGCCGAACCACTGCCACTGCTTGGTCTTCGTGTTGTACTTGCCGATGCGCGTGGTGTTCTCACCTTCCTGCGCCTCGAGCTTCTTTGCCTCCGGGTCCTTCCACAGCGGTCGTTGCACGGCGACGTATAGCTGTTCCACGCCGTGGGCGTCCTTTGTGGAAGTGACGCCCTCTAGCCCCCACTTGCCGATGTGCTCAGCAACGTCGGCAGGTAGTTCGACCGTAGAGGTGATGTTGAGGTCCTTATCGGTGTGGAACAGGCGGTTATCCTTGCCCTTCTTGCCCTCGGAAGCAATCCAGAAGCCACCGTCGGCGGCTACGGAAATGCCCTCGATATCCAGGCCCTCGGCCGGGGCACCGTCGCGCTTCACGGCGCGGCGTTCGGTAATCACGGCAGGCTGCTTGGAGGCGTCGATGGTGTACACCCAGCCGTTCGCGTACGCGGAGTCAGAGGCCGCGTACAGGCGGTTGGCGTCCTTCGGATCGGCAGTAAGGGAACCCAGCGCGCCCCAGCCGATCGGTGCCTCGCCCTCGTCGGCGGAAACAATGGAGGGCTGAGAGTCCTTGCCACCCAGGCGGTATAGCGTCACCGCGCTGCGCACGGCGCTGTCTGGCTCGTCGACCTCGCTGGATACGGCGAGCATGTTCCGCTCCGGGATCGGCAGGATGCCCTCCGGGCCGTTGGTGGTGAAGAGCATCTGCACGAACTGCGGGTTCGCCGGATCGTTGACGTTGTACACGGCCACGAAGTTGGAGCGCTCGGAGCCGACGAACGCGTAGTTGGTGCCGTTCATCGTGGCGGTAGCAATGCCCTCGATCTCCACGCCCTTCTTCTTGGCGCGCTTGTTGTTGTGCAGGCCGTGGCGGATGGCCAGGTTCTCCACGGAGTTGCCGGCATCCCAGGTGACCTTGCCGCTCGTGTCGAAGACGGTCCAGCCGCGGGTGCCGCCCTTCCAGTCGCCCTCGTTGGCGGTGGCTAGGTGGTTGTCGTCGATCCACGCGATGGCGTCCGGCTCGCGCGGGGTAGCAGGCAGGGTGTCGGTGGGGTTGATGAGCTTGTCGGACTGGGTGTCCACCCCCTTGACCTCAGCGCTGCCTGCGCTAAAGACGTTGGTGATGCGGTTGGTCTGCAGGTCGATGATGGCCACGCCGTTGTTTTCCTGCAGAGTGACGGCCAGCTGGTTCTTGCCGTTGATGCTGACGTACTCCGGCTCCAGATCCTCCGGGGTGTCCAGTCCGGCCTTCTGAACCACGTCCAGCAGCTTGCCGTTGTCGCCCTCAAAGCGGATCGGGGTGGCCTTCCAGTCCTTCGGCTCACCTGACAGGTCGATGGTCTGAACAAAACCGGTGGGTAGCTGCGGCAGGTTGCCGTCGTTGTGCTCCTCGTTGCGCTGGTTCTCCATGGCGATGGCAGCCTTTGGCTTGCCCGGCGCGCCAGCGGGGGAGATGGCGATGGAGTCCGGCTGGCCCTTTAGATCAATGGAAGAAACGCGGGTGTGGTCGGAGATCCGCACGATGTCCACGCGGCCCTTCGGGTTGGCGAAGTCCCCGCCTGTTTCGTCGATAACCACCAGCAGGTAGTCGCCGTACACGGCCACGGAGGTCGGCTCGTCCTTGGCGTGCCCCTGCGCCTTTAGATCCAGGGTGCCCAGACCCTTCGGAGCGTTCGGGTCGCTGATGTCGATAAAGCCAATGCGCTGCGCCAGGGCGTCGGTGTGGATCAGCGTCTTGCCATCCTTAGAAACGGTGGAGATTTCTGCCACCGTCTCCGCGGACTTGTCCGCGCCCTCCGGGCGGTTTTCATACACCGGGTAGGTCGCGGTGCGCTCAAATGTGGACTGCGCGCCCGGGGTCTCTGGGGTGCCTGGCTTCGAGGAGCCTGCCAGCGAAGAGCTTGCCAGGGAAGAGCCCAAGGAACCGGTCAGCGACGACCCAGCCAGCGAAGACCCAGCCGAAGAACCGAAGCTGGAGGATCCCAGGGTGGATCCGACCGCGGTCTCGGAGCCAACGGTCGCGTTCGCTGCGGGTACCGCGGCGAAGGGAATCACCGCCAGGGCAAGGGAAATACCTGCAACATTGCGCTGGGAGCGCCGAACAAGCTGCGCGCGCTGAGAGCGCTGGGAGCGCCGGGAGACCGAGTTTTTGAAGTTGTTGAGCTGCATGAAGAGCCGCGCCTCTCTATGTGCGAATTATGAATAAAACCAGACACATATTTCCACCTCTTTTTTGCGCCAGGTTTAAGGCAACATGGCCACCAGGTGAACTCATTCGCGGTATTGGTTGACCCTTCGCCGGCGCCGGCGGTACCCCGTCACAGCACCAGGCGATAGCCAATGCCCGTCTCGGTCGTGAAGTACTGCGGGTTACTCGGATCGACCTCCAGCTTCGACCTCAACTGAGAGATATAGACCCGCAGGTAGTTCGTCTCCTTCTTGTAGGCCTGCCCCCACACCGCCTGCAGCAACTCGACCTTCGTCACCAGCGTTCCCCGGTGGCGGATCATGTGTTCGGCAATGCCCCATTCGCGCGGGGTCAGGTGCACGTCCTGCCCGTCGACGGTCACCCGCTGGTTCGGCAGATCAAACACCACGCGCCCGTCAGAGGTCTCCACCACGGGCTCCTCCGGAATCGGCGCGCCGGGCGCCCTTCGCAGCGCCGCGCGCAGCCGGGCCAGCAGCTCGCCGACAGAAAATGGCTTGGTCACGTAGTCGTCCGCGCCCTCATCCAGTGCGTTGATCTTGCCCGACTCGTCGTGACGTGCGGAAACCACCAGCACTGGAATATCCGTCCAATTCCGCAGCGCGCGCAGCACTTCCAGGCCACTCAGATCGGGCAGCCCCAGATCCAGCAGCACCGCCTGCGGGTGCCACTTCGAGGCCACCTGAATCGCCTTCGTCGCCGTCGTCGCCACCTGCACGTCGTAGCCGCGTGCCCGCAGAGTCACCAGCACCGCGTTAGCCAGCGCCACGTCGTCTTCGACCATCAAAATCTTTTCGCCACTCATGGCGCTTCTCCTTGTACTTTCTTCTGGACGCCACGCTCTTCACCGTCTTCCAGTTCCCCCGTTGCCGTTGGCAGGGAAAGAACCAGGGTGGCGCCTCCACCTGGGGTGTTGCGGGCTTCGAGGGTTCCGTTCATGGCTTCGGCAAAGCCGTGGGCGACAGCCAAACCCAACCCCAGCCCGTTCTGGTTGGCCGACTGATCGCCGAGGCGCTGGAAGGGGGTGAACACGTCCGCTAGGTGCTCCGAGGGGAAGCCCGGACCGTGGTCGACAATTGCAAGCTCCACGGCGCCTGCTTCTGTGCCAGCCTGATCGTCGGCACCCGCCAGATCGTCGGCGCCCGCTGCAACCTGCTGAGCGTGCAGCTCGATCCGGGAATTCGGCGCGTACGTGCGGGCATTAATCACAATGTTCGCGATGATGCGTTGCACTAGACCGGCATCGCCTAACACGGGCGGAACGGTGGCGTCAATAAAAGAATCGACGTGATGTGTAGCCTCGGGCAGCTCCGCCAAAACAGCTTCGACCACGGTGCTGTAGTGCACCTTGGCGCGGTGTACGGCGACGGTGTTGGAATTCACGCGGCTCATGTCCAGCAGGTTGCCGATGACGGTCTCCAGCCGATCGGTGCTGGACTCGATGGTTTCCATCAGCAGCGAGCGGGATTCCTCATCCAACTCCATGTCGTCCATGTTCAGAGCACTAACCGCGGCCTTGATACCAGCCAGGGGAGTGCGCAGGTCGTGGGATACGGCGGTGAGCAGCGCGGTGCCCACGCGGTTGCCGGCCTCCAGGGCGGCCGTCGCCCGGCGCATCGCATCGATCTCCTCGCGGTCGTAAATCGCGGTGATGCGAGCTCCGTGAGCTTCGATCATCGCATCCTCGGAAGGGGACAGATCCCGCCCGTCGAGGACGAAACGCATGCCATCACCAGCGCCGACATGCGACGGCGCCTTCTTGCTGGGCCAGGGCACTCCGATGCCACCTGGATCGGTGGTTTCCATCGTGACCCACTTTTTGCGTTCCTTCGAATACTGCTGCAGGTCCACCCGCTCCAGGCTGAAGGTTTCCCGCAGGCGCTCCAGCAGACTGCGGATGTCGTCGCCCTCGTCCAGCGCACCGCGCGCGAGGTCAGACAGCACAACGGCCTGACCGAGGCGCCGGTTTGCGATGGCACGGCGCCTTTCTGCAATATCCACAACCACCGCCACCGCGGCAGAAATAACAAAGAACAGGGCAATCTGCACCAGGTTCGCCGGCTCGGTCACCGTGAGGGTGTGATAGGGGTGCGTAAAGAACCAGTTGGCCAAAACCGAGCCGATGATCACCGCCACAATAGCCGGGCCGAAGCCACCGGCCAGGGCGGCGAAAACCGCGATCGTCAAATACCCCAGAAGAATGGAACCCAGGGCACCGTCTTCGCTGAAAAACGGCAGCACGAGGAGCGTCAAGAGGATCGGCCCTGGCACTGCCAGCAACCAGCCGATCCAGCGGCGCGCGGGGCTGAGTTGCTTCGAGGTATCCAGCCCCGACCTGCGATCCCGCGTGAGCCCCATGAACTGGGATGCCTTCCGCAGCACCCTCTGGGACATCCCCGTGGAACCGTTGTCCGAAGATGCACTGGACGTAGAGACGATGTGCACGTCGATTCGTCCGGAACCGTCGATGATCTTGTGGGCAGTGGAGCTGAACAGTCGGCTCATGCGCGTGCCCAGGCCGATCACTAACTGCGAGGCGTTGACGGTCCGCGCGAACTCCAGCAGGGTATTGGCGATGTCGTCGCCTTCGATCACGCGCCACTGGCCGTCTAGGGATTCGGTGAGTTCCTGCAGGCGCCGTAGCCGCTGGGGGAGATCAACCCCCAGCGCTTCGTCGGCGCCGGAGACATACACCACGAGCATCTCACGCCCGGCCACGCGCTGGGTGATGCGAGCCCCGCGGCGGATCAGCGCCTCGGATACCTCATCGCCGCGTACGGCCACCACCACGCGCTCGCGGGTCGGCCAGTTCTCCTCAATCTTCTTGTCTTCGCGGTATTTCGCCAGACCCTCGTCGACCTTGTCGGCCAGCCACAACAGACTCAACTCGCGCAAAGCCGTGAGGTTGCCAACCCGGAAGTAGTTATTCAGCGCGGTTTCGGCCTGCTGCTGGCGGTAGACCTCTCCGCGGGCCAGGCGGATGCGCAGCGCGTCGGGGGAAAGGTCCACCAGCTCGATCTCGTCGGCGTCCCGAAGAACCTGGTCCGGCACCGTCTCTAGCTGGCGCGTACCGGTGACGGCCGAGACCACGTCGTTGAGGGATTCCAGGTGTTGGATGTTCATCGTGGAGATGACGTCGATACCGGCATCAAGCAGCGCGTACACGTCGTGCCAGCGCTTGGCGGCCTCGGCCGGGCGGCTGCTATCCGCGTTGTGCTCGCCCACCACGGTGTGCGCCAACTCGTCGACCAGGATGATCTCCGGGTGCGCCTCGAGCGCCGCCTCCAGGTCCAGCTCCTCGTAGTGGCCGCCGCGGTGGGGAACCGACTTGCGCGGGAGGATCGGCAGCCCCTCGGTGAGCTTCCGGGTGCGCTCGCGGCCGTGATCCTCCACGATGCCGATCAGCACGTCCCGCCCGCGGTCGTACAGGTCGTGCGCTTCGCTAAGCATGGCACACGTCTTGCCCACGCCAGGGGCGAAGCCGAGGTACACCTTCAGCGTGCCACGCTTAGTCATTGTTGTTGTTACTCCTGTTGTTTATCTTGCGCTGAAATTTTTGGACGCCACGCGTCCGGGCGCTAGTGCCTGTTTTACACCTTGAGGCCGACCGCGCCTGGGTTTTGCGGGCACGTGTCCGCGCCCGCTACAGCCTCGCTACAGCTCGCCCGTTACAGCTCACTCAGCGCCTTGTTCAGCTTCACCACGTTCACCGGCGCACCGTCGGCACTACCGGTGTAGTTACTCTCGGTGGCCTCCGATACCAGCTGCTCCACTTTCTGCTGGTCCAGGTTGCGCTCCTTCGCCACACGCGGAGCCTGCAGCTTCGCATACGCGGTGGAGATGTGCGGATCCAGGCCGGAACCGGAGGACGTCACGGCGTCCACCGGAACCTCGTCGGGGGAGACCCCCTCGCGCTTGGCAACCTCATCGCGCTTGGAGGCGATGGCCTCCTGATACTCCTTGCTGTAGGGGGACAGGTTGGTGGCGGAGGACGACATGGCGTCGTAACCTGCATCCCCAGCAGCAGAAGGGCGAGGGTAGAAGAAGCCCGGCTTCGTGACTTCCTGGGCGATCAGGGAGGAACCGGCGGGCTGGCCCTCAGCGTTGGTGATCATAGATCCGTCCGCCTTGGCGGGCATGATTCGTCCCACGCCGACCATGAACGCAGGGTAGATGATGCCCAGGATCAACGTCAGCAGGAAGAAGATGCGCACCGTGGTGGAGGCCAGACGCAAGCCGTTGTTAGATGTTGCGCGTGCCATTGTTCTCTGTGTTTCCTTTCAAAGCGGGCCGGCGGTTGCCAGCCCAAGAGGTTTAGAGCCCGAAGACTCCGGAGATAATCAGGTCGATGATCTTGATGCCGATGAACGGTACGATCACGCCGCCCAAACCGAAGATGGTCAGGTTGCGCGACAGCAGCGAGGCCGCCGAACCCGCGCGGTACTTCACACCCTTCAGAGCCAGCGGGATCAGCGCGATAATGACCAGCGCGTTGAAGATCACGGCGGACAGAATCGCGGACTCGGGGGAGTGCAGGCGCATGATGTTCAGCGCGGACAGGCCCGGGAAGGCGACCACGAACATCGCGGGGATGATGGCGAAGTATTTCGCAATATCGTTGGCGATGCTGAAGGTAGTCAGCGCACCGCGGGTGATCAGCAGCTGCTTACCGATGGCCACAACGTCGATGAGCTTGGTCGGGTCGGAATCCAGATCCACCATGTTGCCGGCCTCCTTGGCCGCGGTGGTGCCGGTGTTCATCGCCACGCCCACGTCGGCCTGGGCCAGGGCGGGAGCATCGTTGGTACCGTCGCCAGTCATGGCCACGAGACGGCCCTTGGCCTGTTCCTTGCGGATCAGCTCCAGTTTCTGCTCCGGGGTTGCCTCCGCGAGGACGTCGTCCACGCCCGCCTCGGCAGCGATGGCCTTCGCGGTCAGGGCGTTATCGCCGGTGACCATGACGGTGCGGATGCCCATCTTGCGTAGCTGCTCGAAGCGCTCTGTCATGCCCGGTTTGACTACGTCTTTGAGGTGGATGACGCCCAACACTCGGCCGGTGACGTCTTCACCCTGGGAGTCCAGGGCGATTTCTGCCACGACCAGTGCGGTGCCACCGCTGTTGGAGATGTCGTTGACGACGTCGGTGATGGACGGCGGGACGTCTCCGCCGAGGTTCGTCACGAGCTTCGCAACTTCGGAGGCTGCGCCCTTGACGATCTTGCGGTGCGCGGCCTGGTGGCCTGTGGACCACTCCGTGTGCTCTCCGGCGCCGGCGGGCAGCTGGATGCCACTCATACGGGTCTGCGCGGTGAAGGGGATGAACTCTGCGTCGCGGAAGGTCTCTTCCGGGATGGCCAGGCCGGACTGCTTCTCGGCGAGCTGCACAATGGAGCGGCCCTCCGGGGTCTCGTCGGCCAGGGAAGATAGCTGGCAGGCGTAGATGAGTTCTTCCTGGTTGATGCCCTCCATGGCTACGAACTCGCTGGCCTGGCGGTCACCGATGGTGATGGTGCCCGTCTTGTCCAGCAGCAGGGTGGCTACGTCACCCGCGGCCTCGACGGCGCGGCCGGACATGGCCAGGACGTTGTGCTGCACCAGGCGGTCCATGCCCGCGATGCCGATGGCGGACAGAAGCGCGCCGATGGTGGTGGGGATCAAACAGACAAGCAGAGCGACCAGCACCACGGGGGACTGCTCGGCACCGTTGAACGCAGCCATCGGGGCAAGAGCCAACACCACGATCATGAAGATGATCGTCAGCACGATCAGCAGGGTGCCCAGGGCCAACTCGTTCGGGGTCTTTTTGCGCTCCGCGCCCTCGACCAGGCCGATCATGCGGTCCATAAAGGACTCGCCCGGCTTGCTGGTCACGCGGATAGCAATCGCATCAGAGAGCACGCGGGTACCACCCGTGACGGCGGAGCGGTCACCGCCAGATTCGCGGATGACGGGTGCGGATTCGCCGGTGACGGCGGACTCGTCCACGCTGGCGGCGCCCATGATGACGTCACCGTCGGCGGGGATCACGTTACCGGCGCTGACCAGCACGATATCGCCCGGCAGCAGGGACTCGCTGGAGACTTCCTCGGTGACCTCCTGCATGCCCGCGCCGGAGTTTTCCAGCGCCGGTGCCAGGTGGGGATCGTTCACGTCGGAACCGGTGAACTTCAGGGCGTTCGACTGGGTGCGGGTGGCACGCAGGGCGTCCGCCTGCGCCTTACCGCGACCCTCGGCCACAGATTCGGCCAGGGTGGCGAACAGAACGGTCAGCCACAGCCATACCGTGATGGACCAGGTGAACAGGGAAGGATGCGCGATCGCCAAAACAAAGGTGAATAGCGCGCCGACCTCCACCAGGAACATCACTGGCGTTTTGTACAGCAGGCGCGGATCCATCTTCTTTAGCGCCAGCGGCAGAGCCTGCTTCAACTGGGCTGCGGAAAAAGCGCCCTCGCTTTTCTTCTTGTCGTGCGTGGCCGGAGCCGTCGCACGCTTCGCTTCAGTGCGCGAAGGAGCATTTAGGGTTGTCATGACAGAGCCTCCGTCAACGGGCCGAGGACCAGGGTGGGCAGGAAGGTCAGCGCGCCAACGATAATGGCGATACCGACCATCACTCCCACGAACTGCGGGCGGTGGGTGGGTAGAGTACCGGCGTTTTCGGCAGCCGGCTTTTGCTTAGCGAAGTCTCCGGCCAGTGCCAGCGCGAAGACGATCGGCAGGAAGCGGCCCAGCAACATGCACAGACCCAGGGTGATGTTGAACCACGGGGTATCTGCACCGAAGCCGGCGAACGCGGAACCATTGTTGTTGGAGGCCGAGGTGTAGGCGTAGACAATGTCGCTGAAGCCGTGCGGACCGGCTGCGGATACCGAGTCGCGGGTATCGGGCAGCATGGCGGAAATACCCACACCGGCCAGCACCAGCGTCGGCATGACCAGGATGTACAGGCTGACCTTCGTGATTTCGGAAACGCCGATGCGCTTGCCGAGGTACTCCGGGGTACGGCCGACCATCAGGCCCGCGACGAACACGCTGAGCAGGGCGATCATGAGCATGCCGTACAGGCCAGTGCCCACGCCACCAGGGGAGATCTCGCCCAGCATCATGTCCAGGATCAGCATGCCGCCAGCCAGCGGGTGGTAACTGGAGTGGAAGGAGTCCACCGCGCCCGTCGACGTCATTGTCGTGGTGACGGCGAAGAAGGAGGAAGGCAGCACGCCCAGGCGGTACTCCTTACCTTCCATGCCACCGCCCTGGAAGGTAGCCAGGGAGGTTTCGCTGGACATCACGACTGCCAGGGAAGCGAAGTACAGCACGGCCATGGCGGCCAGAACTGCCCAACCCTGACGGGTGTCGTTCACCATCTTGCCGAAGGTACGGGTCAGGCTAACCGGGATCACCAGGATGAGGAAGATCTCCAGCATGTTGGTCCATGCGTTCGGGTTCTCAAACGGGTGGGCGGAGTTGGCGTTGAAGTAGCCACCGCCGTTGGTGCCCAGCTCCTTGATGACTTCCTGCGAGGCCACTGCACCGCCCGGAATGGTTTGCTGGCCACCCGTGATTGTCTCCACAGTGGTCGGAGCGTGGAAGTTCTGGATCGCACCCTGGGAAATCAGCAGGATCGCACCGATGATTGCCATCGGCAGCAGGATGCGGAAGACCGCGCGGGTCAGGTCGACCCAGAAGTTGCCGATTTGGCCGTTGCCCATACGGTTAGCCAGGCCACGGATCAGCGCGATGGCCACGGTGATGCCCACCGCGGCGGACACGAAGTTCTGCACTGCCAGGCCCGCCATCTGGGTGAGGATGGTCATGGCCGTCTCACCGGAGTAGGACTGCCAGTTGGTGTTAGTCGTGAAGGATACGGCGGTGTTCCACGCCTGGTCCCAGTGCACGGGCTCCTTGCCGTGGTTCAGGGGCAGCGCCTGCTGCACGCGCTGCAGCAGGTAAACGAACACGACACTGATGGCGGAAAACGCCAGCAGGCTTGCGCAGTAGCGAGTCCACTTTTGCTGGCCGTCGGGGTTTACGCCGATCAGGCGATAGAAGCCACGTTCGAAGGCATTGTGCTTCTTGGATGTGAACGTGGCGGCCATGTAGTTGCCCAGCGGCACGTAGAAGGCCGCGAGGGCAATGATGACCATGATGACAGGGATCCACCCTGTGATGGCCCCGCTCATGAGAACTTCTCCGGGTTCAACAGGGCAACCAACAGGTAGATGATGGCCAGGATCCCCAGGATCCCACCGACGATCAGTTCCCAGCTCATAGCTTGTCCACCGCCTTCAAGGCGGCACCCATTGCGCCGAACAGCGCGCAGGTTATTGCAACCATTAAAAAGTCATAAAGCATGTAGATATAACAACACCGGTGGTGCCCCGTGCTAATGACTCTTTACGGTTTCTTAACGCCCCTTTTTTACACCCTTTTTTGACGCCCCGACCTGCGCCGGTGCAGGGCGGGAACTATTCGTTAATCGGCGCGGGCTCCAACTTCCAAACTTCCGTTGCGTAGTCACGGATCGTGCGGTCGGAGGAGAAGCGCCCGGATTCGCAGATGTTCACCCACGCCTTCTGTGCCCAGCCCTGCGGGTCGGCCGCGTAGTCGGCGGCCATACGGTCGCGTACGTCGCGGTAGTCCGCGAAGTCGCCCAGCACGTAGTAAGTGTCGGAGGCGCCCTCGCCGTAGCCGTGGATCAGTGACTGCTTCAGGTCGTAGAACCAGCCGGTGAAGTCGTCGTGCAGGGTGCCGTTATCTAGCGCATCCAGGGCGCGCTTCAGGCCGGGCACGGATTCGTACAGTTCGTAGGGCTTGTAGTCCGCGCGCAGCTCGGGCAGTTCCTCCACGCGGGCGCCGAAGATGTAGGCGTTATCCTCACCAACGGAATCCACGATCTCCACGTTCGCGCCATCCATGGTGCCCAGCGTCAGCGCGCCGTTCATCATGAACTTCATGTTGGAGGTGCCGGAGGCCTCCTTGCCCGCGGTAGAGATCTGCTCCGAGACATCGGAGGCCGGCAGGATGTGCTCGGCGGGGGAGACGTTGTAGTTCTCCACGAACACGACCTTCAGCAGCGGGGAAACCACCGGATCGTTGTTCACCAGGTCCGCGATTGCGTTGATCAGCTTGATGATGGCCTTTGCCCGCGTGTATCCCGGTGCGGCCTTCGCACCGAAGATGACGGTGCGCGGCGGCAGGTCGCGCTGGTGATCCTCCTTGATGCGGAAGTACAGGTCCAGCACGTACAGGGCGTTCAGCAGCTGGCGCTTGTACTCGTGCAGGCGCTTGATTTGCACGTCGAAGATGGAGTTCGGGTCGATGACCACGCCCTGGCGCTCGGCGATCCACTCGGCGAAGTCGTGCTTGTTGGAGGCCTTGATCTCGCGGAGCTCCTGCATGACCGCCGGGTCGGAGGCGTAGCTGCGCAGTTCCTTGAGGTTGTCGAGGTTGGTGACCCAGGCGTCATCACCAGAAAGGCGAGTAAGCAGCGCAGACAGGCGAGGGTTAATCATCCGCAGCCAGCGGCGCGGCGTAACACCGTTGGTCTTGTTGTTGAACTTCTCCGGCCACAGCGCGTGCCAATCGCCCAGGGTTTCGCGCTTGATGATCTCCGTGTGTAGCGCGGCCACGCCGTTGATGGAGTACGCGGCGTAGCAGGCGATCCACGCCATGTGCACCACGCCGTGTTGGATCGGGGCCATTCTTTGGATGGTGACGCCATCAATCCCCTCCGCTGAACGTTCGATGCGGAAGCGACGGTCGATCTCGGCGATGATCTCCCACACACGCCAGAACAGCTGCTGGAAGATCTGCTGGTCCCACTGCTCCAGAGCCTCGGTGAGGACGGTGTGGTTGGTGTATGCGAAGGTGTTGGAAACGATCTCCCAGGCTTCCTCCCAGCCCATGCCGTGCTCGTCCAGCAGCAGGCGCATGAGCTCCGGAATGGCCAGCACCGGGTGGGTATCGTTCAGCTGCACGGAGTGGAAGTCCGCGAAGTTCTTCAGATCCCCGTGGTGGGCCAGGTGGCTGCGGATCATTGCCTGCAGGGAGGCGGAGGTGAAGAAGTACTGCTGGCGCACGCGCAGCTTCTTGCCCTCGTAGGTGGTGTCGTTCGGGTAGAGCACGCGGCAGATATCGCTGACGCGCTCGCGCTCGATGATGGCATCGGTGAAGCGCTGGGAGTTGAAAGCGTCGTAGTCGAACTCCTCCCACGGCTCGGCCTTCCACAGGCGCAGGGTGCCCACGTTGCGGGTGCCGTAGCCGGTGATGGGCATGTCATAGGGGATCGCGCGGACCTTCATGTCGTCGAAGTGAACGACTAGCTGGTCGGAGGCGCGGCGGATAGTGAAGGGGTATTCCTCTTCGCGCCACGGGTCCGGGCGCTCCACCTGGAAGCCATTGTCGAAGGACTGGCGGAACAGGCCGTAGCGGTAAAGGATGCCGTAGCCGGTGACGGGGTAATCCTGGGTGACGGCGGAATCCAAGAAGCAGGCGGCCAGGCGACCCAGGCCACCGTTGCCCAGGGCGGCATCGTTTTCAATTTCTAGGACGTCCGCGAGCTCGTGGCCGAGCTCATGGGTGGCGGCCTGTGCTTCCTCGACGAGACCGAGGTTGGTGAGGTTATTTAGCAGCGCGCGGCCCATGAGGAACTCCGCGGAGAAGTAGTGCTGCTGGCGGGTGGCGTTGTAGGTCTGGCGGGTGCGTTCCCAATCGTCGGCGATGCGTTCTTGGATGTTGCGGGACAGTCCTGTCCAGAACTTACGGGTGGAAGCGTGTTCGGGGCTGGTGCCGGCGGCGGCGCGGACGTGGCCGCCTACGGTGGTGGAGTTCAGTTCGTGGCTCATAGTTCCCGATTCTATGGTGCCTGCGGTGAACTCGCTGGTCGGGTGCGGGGCAGGGGGCTAGTGGCCCTCTTTCTTCTCTTTTCCGTCGGAGCGGACGAGCCAGAAAAGCAAGCCAAGTACGACCAGAAGAGAGATCAGGGACATGATGGTCACAACGTCGCCTAACCCGGAATAGAGGAAATCCATCCAGTCGGGAACACCCAGCACGAAGGCAAATGCCAGGCCAACCAAGGTGATCCTGCGTTCGCGCTGTTTTTCTTTGTCTGCCACTTCCTTTTCCCGCTGGCGTTCAAGCACGCGTTGCTTCTCAATCTGTTTTTGTTGCTGCTCCTTTAGAGCGAAGCGGATGGAGTCGCCCTGAGTCCGATAGATACTTTCGCGCAACTGCAGTTCAGAGGACACTTCGGTGAAGTCGTTGTGAGCACCGGTGGATACGAGAATAGACCGAAGTACCTTTGTATCGACATCACGACCACTGACGGACTCGTACCAAAGGTGATCGCGGAAGGTCACGAATTCCGTTTGCAGGATCTCAAAGTTCTGCAGGCTGGTCTGCAGAATCTCTTGAGCCCGAGTGAGTGGCTCATCCGGACCTTCATCATCACACTGGTTCAGCAACGCGTTGAGCTCTTCCGACTTGAAGGTCATTGCCCGAAGCTGCTTTGCCATCCGCGTAAGGTAGCCGTCTGCACGGCGAACCAGAATTGCCAGATCCACAAAGCGCGTGCCCGCATACATCCAAAAAGAGTTGTTTCGATTATCCGCAGGCCGTCTGCGTATAACCGCCAGGCCATTTTCGGACGAGTGGAGCGCCCAATCGTGGTACAGCTGTACCCGCGATTCATCCAAGGATTCGTCGTCCAAGGCAGTGAGTTCAGGCTTAAATTGGTCAGCGCGGTTTGCTAGGAACCAACCCCAGGTATCGTGCGCAGTCCAGTTCTGGCGCTCTTCCGCAGTTGTCTGCCGGAATCGGCTGGCCAGCTGGAACGTATCCCTTCCCGGAATAGCCGTAGTAACAGCGAAGACACGGTTGCTGGCAGAAATGGGCGATTTATCTGACCTGTGAAGGAAACCACCGGCTGCCATTTTTAACTTCGGATTCTTGGGGTTATACCGTGCGCCGAGCAGCTCCATCTCTACTCGCTGAAGAAACAGCTGGATTAGGCTAGTTTTACCCGTTCGTGTTGTAGATTCCTCCGCGGTGACGGAGGACTCTTGCGTTGCATTGGGTAACAGCGACTGGAGTACGTCCCCATATTCACTTTCGGGGACACGGTAAGTGACCTTATTTCGTGGCTTATGTAGTGACTTCGAGATTTGCTCGAGCATCACGCTCGAACAATTCTCGGCCACAACGTGGAGTACCAAAAACTGATTTTCGAATTTGGGCAGCTGGCCTTGTCGATTGAGGTCAGTCGAAAGATCACGGAGCTTTGGGCCGCAGTAGTTCAATATCTCTGCGCATGCCAAAGTCACCTTCGCCGCGTTGTTGTCACCATCCTCGAGGTATAGAAAATGGCCTTCCTTTTCGCTCTGGCGAGGGTCTTGCGGAGGCGGCACTTGCTGGCCGGAAGAATTCGCATCCTGCGTAATATCCGGCTGAAACATACACCGAGATGCTTCGAACGTCACGTCATTATCTGCGGTCCGGGGAACCTTCTGCCAGTCGCTTCTGATCAATCCACCGTCCACAGCATCGGCACCGATCGAGTCGCGAAGTGGGGCGCGGAAGTGGGTATGTGCGTCTACGTGAAAAGCCCGCGGAGCGTAAAAGTAAGCAGGCTTGTCCCGCTCCTCGTCTAAAAGCGCGGTTGGTTTGAGGAAGAGATCAGTTTCCTTCTTTCGCGCAGGAACCTCGATTGTTTTGATTCCCCGGAATCTGCCTGGGATCCAAGCCTCTTGCGGGGGTGTGTCTACTAGTCCTGTAGGCATTGGAATTATCAGCGCAAAATGGGCAAGGCGCCACTCAGGCAGGTTAGATTCTTGAACCTCATACCAATTGGGTAGAAGGAACTTAGCGCCATAGTGAAAGTATTCGACTGATCGGTTTGAGTCTTGGTGTGTTGTGTCCGAGGAAGTCAAGCGAGTGGTCAAGTGAGTTCCTTCTCTAGCGGGAGGGTTTTCAGTTTTAGGGTAATTTAGCTGCACATCCAGTGCAGCATTTCCGCTATCTCTTCTGGATTCTCCGTGCGTCCTCCGTGAGCGAATCACTCACCCTATTGAACCCATCCACCGCTGCGGAGGAGCGCGGCGGAACCTGGATGATTCGCTCGGATTCCATGCCGGCCTGTAGCTCGCGCGTGCGGGCGATCTCGGCATCCAGCTTCACGCCGAGGAGCAGCAGGGAGTTGCTTAAGACCAAGCCGAGGAGGCCGACGATGATGCCTCCCAGCGCGCCGTAGATACCGATGTAACCGAAGTTGTTCAGATAGGCGCGTAGCAGCAGGCCGACGATAGTTATGCTGATCAGCGCGAATGTGGAGCCCACCGTTAGCCACCGCACGCGCCCGAAGCGCACGTTGGGGGCGACATGGTAGAGGATGGCGATGAGGATCGCCGACACGAAGAAGATCACTGGCCAGCGAAGGTACTGCCAGACCGGCAGGAAGTGCTCCAGGACGAAGGTGGTGAAGCCCTGTAGCCTAAGCGGCTCGGCGACCTTGTCCAGCAGTGGCCGGGCGATATCCTCCCGAAGAAAGTATGCGCCCGCGATGAAAACCAGTCCGATCACCAAAACAAGGGTGACTCCCCACATGGTTGCCCACGTCCTGATCAGGCCACGTCCTTCGCGCCGCCCGTACATTTCGTTGGACATACGGGAAAACGCGCGGAGGTAAGCCGACGAGGAAAACAAGGCAAGCAGCACGCTGATCACCAGCATGACGATGGATTGCTCCGTAGAGCCGATGACCGTGGAGACAATGCTCTGCGCATTGTCTTGGAAGTTGGTGGGGATGTTTTTATCGATGAATTCGTCGGTGAGCTCCGTGACCTGGTTGCGGTTTTGGTCAAGGAACAGCGTGATGATCGCATAAAAGGCCAGCAAAGTCGGCAGTCCGGTGAGCAGTGTGAAGAAGCTCAGCGTGGCGCCTTTGTCTAGCAAAGCGTTGAAGAAAACCTCGAAATAGAGACGCTTGGCGATGACCTTCCAAGTTGAGGGTTCCAGCCAGCGGTGCTCCCGCACGACTTCCTCGTGGTACGCCTCAGAGGGCAGTGCCGGTGTGACCTGCCCTCCGAGGGTGGGAACGATGCGCTCATCTGAGGGGCGTTCGTTCTGGGGTTTTTCAACACTCATTAGCTACTGAAGATACCTGGTAGGTGGGAGTTTGTAGCGGTGCGGACTGGGGGGCGTCGAGAAAAGAAATCGAACAAGGACACGCGAAGGGGAGGGGGTGTCCGGGGGATTCTTATAGTCAAGAGTGTTCCCGGAAAATGCCGGGCAGACCGAACAGGAGATTGACGATGACCGATGTCACTACTCGTGCAAAGGTGGGCGCGGGGTTGCTGGAAGTGGCGACCTCGCCGCGCCTGTTGAAGGCCATCAACGTGGCGGCGTACGCGCACCGCAACCACACTCGCAAAGGAACGAACATTCCTTATGTCTCGCACATTTTCAGCGTGATGCACCTGGCCAGCACGGTTACGGATGACGAAGACGTGCTGATCGCCGCGCTGTTTCACGACATTTTGGAGGACGTGCCGGAGGAGTACTCCGAGGCGCAGATGCGGGAGGACTTCGGCGACCGCGTAGTGGAGCTGGTGCTGGGGGTGACGAAGGACGACAGCATCACTGACTGGCAGGAACGCTCCGATGCTTATCTGGCGCACCTTTCCGGCGCCGATGAGGGCTCCGTGATCGTTTCCGTGGCGGACAAGCTGCACAACCTGCTTTCGATCCTGGCCGATCACGCCGAGATCGGGGATGAGCTGTGGGGACGCTTCAACTCCGGAAAGGATAGGCAGCAGTGGTGGTACGGCGCGGTCAGCGAGGTCGCTGCCAAACGCATTCCCGGTAACCCTCTGGTCGCGGTGCTGGAGGAGAAGGTCGCGGAACTGCGTGCGCTGTAGGCGCTGTGTGGCGTGGCTGTAAAAACGCTGCGCCACCTGCGGATTAGGTAGGTAAAGGAACTACTGTGTAGAGTTCTTTCTTGCTGCTTGCAAAAGCACGCGCGCCGATCATGTGGCGCACGCGCCCCGTTCGTCTAGCGGCCTAGGACGCCGGCCTCTCACGCCGGTAACACGGGTTCAAATCCCGTACGGGGTACAAAATTGGGGGATGGGGATTTCGGGATGCCCCTTGTTCACAACTATTTCCAAAAAAATAGTTGAATAGTTTCAACTATTAGCAACGGTTGTGATGGAATTAACGAATGACATCTCAATCTCAATCGGAGGGTTCCCCCGCACCAGACGGGTCCTCCACAGCAACCGCGCAATCATCTAGCGCACACCAAGAAGAGCGGACATTCTTCGGCCACCCCTTCGGCCTAGCTAACCTCTCCGGCGTGGAGATGTGGGAGCGCTTCAGCTTCTACGGCCTCCAGGCCTTGCTTGCCTTCTACCTCTACTACTCCGTGACTGACGGCGGCCTCGGCATGGACAAGAGCACCGCCACCTCCATCGTCGGTGCCTACGGTGGCCTGGTGTACCTCACCGGTGTGGCTGGCGCGTGGGTTGCCGACCGCATCCTCTCTGCAGAACGCACCCTGTACTACTCAGCGGTGCTGGTCATGCTCGGCCACATCAGCCTGGCACTTATGCCGGGCTACATCGGCGTGATCCTGGGTCTGGTGTTCATCGCCGTTGGCTCCGGTGCCCTCAAGACGACCTCGCAGGTGGTTCTGGGCGACCTCTACGACCGCGATGACCCTCGCCGCGACGGTGGCTTTTCTATCTACTACATGGGCGTGAACATCGGTGGCCTGCTCGGCCCGCTGATCACCAACGCGCTGTGGGGCTGGAAGGGCTTCCACTGGGGCTTTGGCGCCGCCGCCCTGATGATGGCTATCGGCCTGGTGCAGTACACCCTCTTGCGTAAGCAGACCATTCAGGACGCGGGCCACGACGTTGTTAACCCGCTGCCGCGTAGGAAGTACCTGCCGGTATTCATCGGCGCTGCTGCAGCGATCGTTGTTTTCGTACTGCTGTTCGTCACCGGTGTGCTGAAGGTTGGGCAGCTGTCCAACATCACGGCGCTCCTGGCCGTCATCATTGCCGTGGTTCTGTGGGTGCAGATGTACCGTTCCAAGCTGGTCACGGATGTCGAGCGTTCCCGCCTTGTCGGCTTTATCCCCATGTTCGTGGCTTCCGTGGCGTTCTGGTCGCTGTTCCAGCAGCAGTTCACCGTGATTGCCGTGTACTCCGATGAGCGCCTGAACCGCAACCTCTTTGGTCTGGAGATTCCCCCGGGCGTGGTGCAGTCCATCAACCCGCTGTTCATCATCCTGTTCGCTGCCGTGTTCGGCGCGCTGTGGACGAAGCTGGGGGACAAGCAGCCTTCCTACGCCGCGAAGTTCTCTATGGCGCTGGTTGTGATTGGCGGTGCGCTGTTGCTGTTCCTGCCGTTTGCCGGTGGCGGAGCGAACTCCACCCCGATGTGGGCCATGGTGCTGATCCTGTTCCTGTTCACTATGGGCGAGCTGATGCTGAGCCCCGTGGGTAACTCCATGGCCACCCGCTTGGCCCCGAAGGCATTCCCTACCCGCATGTTCGGCCTGTGGTTGCTGTCGATCAGTTTGGGCACGTCCCTGTCGGGTAGCCTGGCTGCCTTCTACAATCCGGAGGATGCCTCCGCGGAGCGGACTTACTTCATCGCGATGTTCGCGGTGATGGTCGGCCTGGGCGCGGTCATGTTCTTGGCCCGCAAGTGGATCCTTAAGCTGTTCGTGGATATCCACTAATTCCAGCGAGGGCATCCAGCCCGCCGGTTCTCACCCCACGCGCACAAGCTCGTGGGGTGTCTTGTTTATGGGCTCTACATTTTTGGACGCCACAATCACAATGTCTTCGATGCGTGCGCCCCACTGACCGGGGATGTAGATGCCGGGTTCAATGGAGAATGCCATGCCCTCTTCAATCACAAAGTCGTTGCCGGCGATGATGAATGGCTCTTCGTGGCAGGAAAGCCCGATGCCGTGGCCCGTGCGGTGGATGAAGTATTCCCCGTAGCCGGCTTCCTCGATGATGTCGCGGACGACCTTGTCCACTTCGCCTGCCGTCACGCCGGGCTTGGCGAACTCCAGGCCGGCCTCCTGGGCGCGCTGCAGCACGTCGTAAATCTTCTGCTGCTCGTCCGTGGGCTCGCCAACAACGTAGGTGCGGGTGCAGTCGGAGTGGTAGCCGCTGGCCAGGGTGCCGCCGATGTCGACGACCACCACGTCGCCGGATTCGATGACGCGATCAGAGTGGTCGTGGTGCGGGTCCGCGCCGTGCGGGCCGGAGCCGACGATGATGAAGTCCACGACCTCGTGCTCTTCGAGGATCAGGCGTTCCAGTTCCTTGGCCACGTCGTTCTCGGTCACGCCCGCGCGCAGCAGGTTCGGGACCTGGCGGTGGACTTCGTCGATGGCGGCACTTGCGCGGCGCAGCTCGGCAAGCTCCTCGTCGTCCTTGCGGATGAACGCCTGGGCGAGCACCTGGGTGGCGTTGACCGTGGAGATGCCGCGGGACTGCAGCTCCAGCAGGTGGTCGGCGGTCATGGCAGCGCTGACGGCGTAGGAGCCTTCGGTGATGTACCCGTAGGGGTCTTCGCCGTCGTTCCACCCGATGATTTCCACGCCGAGTTGGCCGGCGACGGATTTCTTCAGGTCAGCGACATCCACGCCGGGCACGATGATGCGGGTGGCGTCCTTAGTAAGGACCAGAGCCGTGAACCGCTCGTGGGTGGTGATCTTCGACGAGATCAGGTACTCCATGTCCGGACCGGGAGTGACGATCACGCCGTCCAGACCCGCCTGTGCGGCGATGTCGCGGACGGTGGCTAGGCGCTTGCTAAACGTTTCGGTTGGGAAGAAATCGCTCATGCTCACCAGGGTACGCGCCGGAGTCTGGGGGAGCGGTGGGGTGTGGGGCGGCTGGTAGCAGTTGCCGGCAGGACTTCGCCACAAGTTCCTGAGACTGCCAACGGGCGTTTGGTCGCCTTATTACAACTTTGGCATGCGCTCTGTCACCGAACCGGCAACCAAGTCGGCCCACGAGTCGGAAGATGCGATGTCATCTTCGTACGCGATAAGGTAACCCCAGGTTTGGTTCTCGTACTCTGGCATGCCCACGAGTTGGCGTACCACGCGCTCCGCGGCTGCCCGCTTGGCTTGAACGCGCTCGTCGTCGCGGCCGCGGTTTTCCTTCGCCTCGACAATCCAGTAGGTGCCTTCCTTGTCGCAGACAACAAAGTCAGGCACGTATGAATGGTGCGGGGTGTAGGCCACCCGTGCCCCTTCGTGGTTGTAAATACGCTTCCACCATACAACGTTCGGGTCGAGGTCGAGAAGCGCTGCCAGGCGGTACTCACCGGTAAACGAGTCGAAGCGTGCGGCCTCGAAAAGCCCCTTCTTCCAGGTGCCGTAGTACTCGGAGTCGCTAAAGCCTGCCTTTCCTGCGCTCTTTGCCTGTCGGTCAAGGAGGTCGAGAACCTTTTTGTCGAGTTCCAGCGAGAATGAGTCGTCAATGGGTAGTGTCACCGGGTGAATAGTCACCTTCGTTCCTGTCTGAGCGTTAGCCTTCTTAGACTCTTCAACCACGAGGTCTTTCAGGTGCCGAGCCGCGGACTCCTTGGCCTTCTCCGTCCACTGCTCAATCTTGGCCGCCTCCATAAAGGTCGGCACAATGCGACGCTTGAGTTGGCTAGTGTTTTCTGGCGTTGAGGCTACAGCTCCGGACCCCATAACGCGACGGATAAGTTCCGCGGCAACCTGGGAGGAAGACTGTCGAAAACTCGGTACCGCGGAACGCTCGTCATTGTCGAGTTCGATGGCGTTTCCCTCTTCTGCCACGCCGATCTTCGTGCGAGCTAAGTACTCGTCAGTGTCGGTGACCTTGTCTGCCCGCTCAGCAATGACGGAGTTCGGAATGTCGACCAGCTCGAACTGTTTCTTCGTCTTCGTCATGGTCGAAGACGGGAAGTCGAAGGTGGTGCCGGCGAACGCTTGGTTGATGTGGACGACGACCGGTGTGAACACTTCGACACCTTTTGCAATATCGTCTTCGTCGGTGAGTGCTCGTGTGCCGACCGTACTGCCGCCTGAAGCAGGAGGAATGTCGTCTGGGGTAAGTAAGTCTTCGCCAGGCTGCACCGTGGTGGTGCCAGCCTCGCCGGTAGTAGTGGTGACACCCGCGGTGCCGTTACCGGTTCCAGTGCCAACCTGCGGCGGGTTAGAAGTGCCAGGCGGGGTGATAATCTCCACACCTTCTGCGTCCTCAACTGCGTCGTCGATACCGAACTGCTTGAGCACGTTTTCGCTTTCCAGTAGTTTCACGAATGACTCGTGCGACAAGATATCCAACTCGTCAATGGCCGACACCCTCGTAAGCGCCCCGAACGGCAAGCGAAGGCCTCGGCCCATGACCTGCTGGGTGAGCACCTCAGAGCCCATTGTGCGAAGGGTACACATCACAGCAATGCGCTTCGTGTCCCAGCCTTCGCGGAGCTTATTGACCGAGACGATAACCCGAACCGGGGAGTTGTCTGTGTCGAGGTAGCGCAAGAAAGACTGGGTGGTGTTGTCGTTGTGCTCGTTGTCTACCTGGAGCACCGCAAGCGGGTCACCCACGAAACCTGGGCCGCGCAGGCGCTCGGCGACCTCGGTGGCGTGAGGCACACTGGAACAGACCACGAACAGCAGCGGCTTGGTCTGCTTGCCGTTCGAGTGCGCTTCCCTATAGTTCGCGTACGCCTCCTCCTTGATAGCCAACAGCGACAGAGCATCTTGGAGCTGGCGGCTTTCCGAGTCGTAGCCCGAGTCGCGGTAGACCAGCACCGGCTGTTTGACGTAGCCTTCTTGAATAGCACGCCACAGCGGGTAGCGGTAGACGATGTCATCACCCTCGTCCGGGGAAGCAGTAAGCCCCACGGTCACAGCCGGCTTGAGAGAGGTCAACGACTCGCGGAACCTCTTTGCAGTGGTGCCGAACAGGTGAGACTCGTCGGCAATGATGACCAGGTCTTCGGTGTCGATAAGTCGCTGTGCCAGGGCTCCGGAGTCCTCTTGGAACTTCCAAGTCTTCCGGCGTGCTGCTTCTTCGCCAGTGGCGACGTTCTTTCCACCCTCCTTTGGCGGAATGAGTTGGTGGACATTGAATACGTAGAGCGTCGAGGCACCTTCACCTACAAACAGGTCAGCCGCGACGTCGTTTACTCGCAAGTTTGACACGTCACCCGGGGTGACCAGCCGGGGCGGAATATCGAAGCCGCCAATGTAGCGGTGCGAGCTCTCCGAGAAGTCGAGGACCGTCTTGTCCTGCACAACCTTTGTCGGAGTGACCACCATGACGTTGGGGTGGCCTTGGCGGCGCAAGTACTCAATAAATGCTGCCATGACATAGGTCTTGCCAGCACCCGTTGCGAGGTTGAGCACCAACGGTTCTAAAGCGTCGTAGTCACCTGATTCGATTCGTTTCACCAATTCGGTGAGCGCTTCAGTATTCGGTGCGCGGAGGTCGAATTTTGAGGTTAGTTCCGCTACCAGGTTCTCGTCGTAGGAGAGGTTCAATTTCTGTGCCATGGTTACTTCTCCTCCTCGGCAGCGCCGGAGTACGGGAAAATCTCAAGCGGGACGTGAACGACCCGCGAGCCGTTCTTGAACCCGCGGACATGCTCGCGGGCGAAGTCATCGACCACAGTTGCCGCGAACAGGACAGAGTGTCCTTCTGGGAGGTGGGCCATAACCTCGCCCACCTTCTCTTCGTCAAGCACACCTTCAACAACGACGAGGCGCTCGCGGCCACGCTTGCCGTCGAAGTACAGGTCTTCGGGGGCGAGTGCAAAGCGAAGCTGTGCCGCCACAGAACGCACGAGCAGGTCGCCAGTGGCGTGCTCGCTCAGAGTGGTCAGAGCCACCTCCGGGTCGTAGTCGAAGCAGGCCGGCTCAAGGCGTGCGACCTGGAAGCCTCCGCCGCCTCGCCAGTTGACCACGCCCTTGACCGGCTTGGTCTTGGTCATGGCTTTGAGTTGCTTAACCGCAGGATTCTTTTTGAGCTCGTCGTCGTGCTTGATGGTCTTATTCAGCAAAGACGTGAACTTCTGTGCCTCCTCCGGGGTAAGCCCCTCGGGCAAACCGCCCTCAGTAGCGTCAGCTCGCCCCTCTTTCTGGAGCGTGATTCCGCCCCGGTCCTCGTTGTTGACAACCTTCTCCAGGCGCGGGCGAGTAAAGCGGTTGAACGTGTCCTCCACGAGTTCGCAGGTGACCCAGCGACGGCCCATTTTCTGGGAAACAGCAGCAGTGGTTCCCGACCCGGCGAACACGTCGAGGACGATGTCGCCGGGGTTCGTGGCGATGTGGAGTACGCGCTCTAGAAGACGCTCTGGCTTGGGAGTTGAAAAGGCTGTGGTATCAGGGAACAGTGACCTGATTTCTTTGATTGCGGCGTCGTTGTGGCCGACTTCATCGTGGGGAAGTAGGTTCTGGGGAACTCGACCGGCTACTTCGCTTAGGTAGCGCTTGCGCCTGAAACCGCCAAGACCGCCGCGGGTTAAGACGAATGTGGGCCATTTTCCTCGTTCATAAACCTCTACTGCGTGTTTTTTGTCATTCTCGTCCCAATCGGGAATCACGAGAGGCTTAATATCGTCGCGTAGCACTACCCCTGGACCGACGGTATAACGGCGGGACTGCATTTCCCGCTCGTCGTTCTCGCCCAACTCATACCTGCCCCAGCCCTGCATGATTTCGAAAAGCTTCTCCTGCGAGAAAGCCCAGCAGCGACGCGAGCTCGGGTACAACATTTCGCCAGTAATTGGGTGCTGTATACCGAATACAGAGGGATGCTGCCTATCACCGCGGGTAGGTGCAGCGGGGTCACTCATTGTCCAAGGGCCGTTCGGATCCTCGTCTGGATTGGAGTAGAGTAAGTCCATTCCGGCGGTCCGAGGTAGCCGATTAGGAAGAAACCTCGAAGACTTGCGGTACACGATAATTGCGTCTGTAACCGAGGGAATTGTATTCGAGTCGTTTCGCGGTGAGTATGTCTTCTGCCAAACCATCTCGCTCACGAAGTTCCCGCTTCCAAACACCTCGTCCATAAGCGACCGCATCCGGTGGCTTTCCACGTCGTCCAGGTGAACCCAGATCGATCCGTCCTCGCTCAGCAGGTCGCGCATGTGCAGCAGACGGTCTCGCATCATGGTGAGCCAGACTGAATGCTCCAGGTTGTCCTCATAATTGGCGAAGGTCTGAGCCGTGTTAAACGGTGGGTCAATGTAGATGCACTTGACTTTTCCGACGTACTTTCTTGACCACTCCGGAATGCGCGTCAGCGCTTCGAGTACGTCGCCAGACTCGCCCAGAATTAGCAAGTTGTCAGACTGCGGCTCCAGGTCAGCACGCTCGGAGTAGGTGGTGTCTTCCTCTTTGTCTGCCCTCGTCCCGGTGACCGTTTCGTCGACCGTCAAGACTCTGGTTTCACAGTATCTCGGGTCGCGCGGATCTACCCAGGTGTAGCCGTAGCGTCCATGCTCGGTGGGAATGAGTGCCTTGTCCTTGTTTGTCCAGGTAAGTTCAAGACGCTGTTGTTTGCTCAACTGTGTTTCCTTCTCTAATAACCACCGTGCGCGTTGTCACTTCTTAGAATAGTCGGGGACGCTCACGCGGTAGGAAAACTGGCGCACGGGTGCCGACTACTCCTTTTCAGCTTGGAAAGGTTTCCACCTGTTGAGCCGCACGAAGACAACAGACGTTACTAGGGCTGACGTGGAGCGAACACTCACTTTACAGACGCCCGCGATAAGGCAGAGCTGAACCTCTCTAAAGTTCACGCGAGCCCTAAGGACTACATGAGGATCCGCCGCTCGTGATGCGAGTTCGACGGGCACTGCCGCTTCGAATAGTTGATGCAATCAATCGGCCGTTCGCAATCAGTCGAATTTATCGAACCATCGCGGATCCACCGTCGGGCGTAGCTTCACCCCAGATTCTCCATCCGCGCGGATGAGTTCTGCGAGGCGGTCGCCGCTAATCAAGTCAACCGTCGGAACCGTGGAGGTTGCTGCTTTCCGGGCAGGGTCTGTAAAGCGACTAAGCGTCACAATGATCGCCCGCTCCGCGCCCTTCGTCTGCGCGTCACGTTGGAAAAGCGCTACGGTCTCGCGACCAATTGGCTTACCCTCGGGTGCATAGCGTTTGATCTGTACAGCTACGCGCGAGGAAAGAACCGGGCTCAGTGGTGCAGTGCCTATCGCATCGACGCCTTCATCCCCAGAGGCACCAGTGTGCTGAAGCTGCAACCCGTATCGGCGCAGTAGATAGATGACAAACTTTTCAAAGCCCTCTGGAGTGAGCTGGTGTAGCCGATTCAGCAGCTGGCTCTTCCAATCGCGATCTTTGGCCTCCTCGTTGGACTCTGTCAGAATCTCCTGGTCGGGAACATCGTCTTCTTCCTCCTGGGGAACGGCATCTTCCTCTTGCTTTCTTAGTTTTCGCTTTGCCCGATAAGCTTCCCGATCAAGCTCTCGGACTCTCTCATATGCAAGATCATCAGACAGTTTAAGAAGCTGTTCACCGGCATCTGTGAGTAGATACATGCCCCGGTCTGGTTGCTCGAGAACTCCGATCCGTTTAGCCGTGGCTCGACCCCAGCCGATGCGCTCGATGAGAACCGAATCGTTTGGCCTGTTCGGATATGTCGCAAGTACAAGTTCCTCGGAGTTTGGAACCAGATCCAAGACCTCCTCAGCCATCTCGCTGACCTTCGCCGATCCACCTAAGCGGTTCACCGCTTTCACAATCGGAACGACGAGTTGCTGGTGGGTGGGTATGCCTAGTTCAGTGAACGATCCATTGGGGTTTTCAGCTTCCATGTTGATGATTCTCCCAAAGTATGTGGCCACGCGAGAGGGAACGCTGGATGTGTTCAAGCTAACTTTACCTATGATAAAAAGTAGCCATGATTAAACTATGGGGAATGTAAGATCAGCTATTGCAGGGTTCCTCTTTGAAGTGGCGGCGCAGATCCGGTTCTCGCAGCACTCGGGGAACGATTTTTCGATCAACTTCCTGTTTGCTCGGTTGGTCGTTGAACAGTGTTGGAGGATTTAGAGAATGCGCAAAACTACGAAGAAAGCTCTGTCGATCGGGCTTTCGGTCGGTCTTGTTTTCGCCGGAGTGCACGCTGTTGACGAGCCTGAAGTGCGTGCTGAGACCGTATCCACTTCAGCTCAAGGTGTGCCCGCGCCTCCGGCGCTAAGTCTGGAGTTGGATCCTCGAATCCTTAGCGCGGTGAGCTTCGGAGTTATCGCGTTGATCGTCACAATCGTTTCTGCAGTGATGAATAAGTCGGGAGGAAATAATAGCTCCGGAAACTCTGGTGGTACGGCCACGAACCCACCAACTGATGAACGTGCATACCTGGCAAATCTGCGTTCAGATTTTATTAGTCAGTTGCGAGCTCACAGGACTGCAAATGATTTTCCGGGGAATAAAATCAATCCGGTGAAACCCATCCATTACGACGATGCTCTAAACAGCTATGCTGATGGTTGGTCTTCCACGATGGCTAGGACTCAAGATTACAATCATGGCCCGAAGATCTCTGGCAGGGTATGCCAGGAAAACCTCATGATGCATTACTCCGCGCCTAGTGCTGAAGACTTAATGAATGCATGGAAGAATTCGCCCGGGCACAATCAGACAATGCTGGTCTCCGAATATAAGGACATTGGGCTGTCGACCAAGTTCGGTAATGGAGCCTACTATTCCACTCTGATCATGTGCCGGTAGGGAGTGTTCCTAAATAGTTTGTCAACCTCGCGTGTGGCTCAGCAGTGGTTGTTTGGCCGTGTTGCTTTCGGGCAGGGCTGCTAGCCGCCTGGGATTTTACCCAGACGGCTGGCAGCGTCCTGGAATTGGTTCCGTTTCTTTTACGACCCTGTGTTGATGGGCTAGGTGGGCTAGTACTCGGTTTCCACTTCCTGGGGTGTCGAAGTCCAACGCTTCGTGAAGCCGCTTGGTGTTCCACCAATGCACCCACCGCAAGGTGGCCAGTTCGACTTCTCCGACCGACGTCCACGGGCCTTGGGTATGAATCAGTTCCGCCTTGTAGAGACCGTTGGCTGTTTCGGCTAGAGCATTGTCATAAGAATCGCCGACTGTTCCCACACTTGGCCGAACTCCGGATTCCGCTAGCGCGGTGTAGTCGAATCCTGATGGGGTGTGAACGTAGGTAATATCGGCCACCCAAAGCCCGCCTGGTGCTTGTGCACGGAAGTTTCGGCGCACAAGATCCGGACGATGATCCGGCACCATAGGGCTGACCGTGGTAATCGGGGTGCGTCCATGTCTGCGGCCAGAAACACCTGCTAATTCCATTAACCGGGCGGTTTTGTCACGGCCGATATGAAATCCTTCACGGTTCATCGCGTGCCAGATTTTGCGGATACCGTAGACCGAGAAATTCTCCGCATGCACACGCAGTATCTCTGGGATGAGAAGGCTATCGCTTAAGGCCCTTGCGCTGGGAACACGTGTGGTGGCTTTGCGGTAGCCGCGTGAGGTGATGAATCCACGACCTGCTTGTTTAAGGACTCGGCAGATGGCCTCGACCCCAAATTGCTCCTTGTGTTCATCGATGTAGGAGATCATTTGCTCGTGGGTCGGTCGAGTTCCGCTGCGAAAAAAGCCGAAGCAGTCTTAAGGATCCCGTTTGCTCTTTTCAGTTCGCGGTTTTCTCGGCGTAGTCGTTTGAGCTCTTCTTCCTTGGTTTCGCCGATTGTTGGTGCTGCTTGATCTTCGGCTGCGATGCTGCCGCGGTACCAGGCGCGCAACGTGTGGTGGGACACACCAAGGGGTTCTCCGATTTCCTCGTAAGCGTGTTGACGTCAACAAGACACAAGACGCACCATCTCATGGACTTGGTGGACCGCCATTTCTTGAACTCGGCGGAATACTTTTAGGGCATAGTGCCAATCCTTCCTTAGCAGAGGTAGGAACTAAACCCAGGACGATTCAAGGTTGCAGGGGTACTTGCTTTACAGACCTTATCGGAACATGAAAGTTGTAAGGCTAGGGTGATGTGAAAAACCGATCATAGAAGAGTGCATGCGTGTAAGATATCAAACGATAGTTGGCATCTAGACGAAGGTAAAATTCCAGATCGATGCCTTGGAGGACTGAGAGACACTAATGAACAGGAACCTAAGATATGAAGAATATATTCTCGAAAATTCTATCTGACTATGGGCAAGCGAAAACGCAAAAGCTTGCTGGCCATCCATTAGCTAGCTATATACGTAAAGAAGCTGTCCAGACTTTAATAACTGATGTAGGTATTGAAACAGACATATACAAGGTATCTGGCTCGGCGGGTCAGGGTGCGTGGGCGCAAATTCCATGGTTGTCTGTGTTAGATAAGTCAATTACTTCAACACCGACGCATGGCTACGACATTATCTATCTATTCAATGCTGATATGAGCGGCGTGTATCTATCATTAAATCAGGGGTGGGCTCACTTTGAGAACAAATATGGCGTTAAGCTAGGGAGCGACTATATAAAGAGAATTGCTGGGTATTGGAGGGGAGAACTAGCATCATCTCTAAGCGATTTTGAAACCAAATCGATCGACCTAAAGGCAGAAGGTAAACAGCGACCTCGTGGTTACGAGTTGGGGCACATATGTGGAAAATACTATCCCGCCGACGATCTTCCTGAAGATTTCAAAATGGTCAGTGACCTTCGTAATCTTATCGGGGTATTTCGGGAATTAAAAGGGAAGATTGGTACTCAGGGATTCGACCAAAAAAATGCTGAAATTATCGCGAACAGCATCGTTGGCCACAATCTCGAAACTGAAGTGTCAGGAACTAGCAATTCGGAACAAAATTCTGAGGCAATAAAGCTAGAAGAGAGGAACGATACTGAAGACGCTAGTCTAAACGATAGATTGCTATCTGGAGCAGCTGCGAAGTTGAGTTTGCAGCAAGTTCCGGATGCTCTTCGATCAATTCGCGAAGGCGAGGAGCGAATAGCTCGTAAAGTCGACTATGAAGCTAAGCAACGTCGCCAAAAGAAGATTGGATTACTAGCTGAAGAGGCCGTTATAGACTATGAGCGGCGGAAGTTAAGGTTGGCGAACCGAAATGACTTGGCGCAAAAGATTGTACATGAGTCGACTGAACACGGCGACGGCGCTGGATACGATATCCTCTCATTTACTGAGGAGGGCGAGAAGCTGTTTATCGAAGTGAAGGCGACAACAGGATCTATTCGAGAAAGCTTCTTTCTGAGCAAGAATGAAGTTCAATTCTCTGGCGAAAACGCCGGAAATTATGCTCTCTATAGAGTATATAACCTTTCCGCACAGCGAGAAGCATGGGGTCTATATATTCTCTACGGAGACATCCGCGATTCGGTGGAGCTGATGCCTACAACTTATATGGCACATGGCGCTGTAAGCGATCTAGTTCAAGATTAGTTTGATCGATTCCATAAATGAACGGTCTTATCACGCAAATTGTTCAGGGTATGTGGCGCGGTGAGATTGGCTATGGTAAGTGTCCTGGGTTTAGTTCCTACCTCTGCTGAGGAAGGATTGGCACTATGCCCAGAAAGTATTCCGCCGAATTCAAGGAAAAGGCGGTTCGTCAAATCCATGAGATCGTGCGTCTGGAGTCTTGTTCACGGCAACGCGCTTACGAGGAAGTCGGCGAACTCCTTGGCGTGTCCCACCACACGTTGCGCGCCTGGTACCGCGACAGCATCGCAGCCGAAGAGCAGACATCACCTTCTGATGGTGAAACCATGGAAGAAGAGCTCAAACGGCTACGCCGCGAAAACCGCGAGCTGAAACGAGCAAATGGAATCCTCAAGACTGCCTCGGCTTTTTTCGCAGCGGAACTCGACCGACCTACGACCAAATGATCTCCTACATCGATGAATACAAGGAGCAATTTGGGGTCGAGGCCATCTGCCGTGTTTTGAAACAGGCAGATCGTGGATTCATCACCTCACGCGGCTACCGTAAAGCCACTACACGTGCGCCCAGTGCGAGGGCTTTAAGTGATAGCCTGCTTATTCCAGAGATCCAGCGTGTGCATGCGGAAAACTTCTCAGTTATGGCATACGTAAAATGTGGCACGCGATGAACCGCGAGGGCTTTCCTATCGGCCGCGATAAGACCGCACGCCTGATGAACCTAGCCGGTGTCAGCGGTCGGCGCCGTGGGCGTAATCCAGTAACAACGATGAGTGCGAAAGTATCGGATCGTCGCCCCGATGTGGTTCAACGCAACTTTCGTGCCCAGGCCCCTGGGCGGCTGTGGGTGTCCGACATTACCTACGTTCGTACTTTGTCTGGCTTCGCCTACACCGTGTTTGTCGTGGATGTCTACAACCGGAAAATCGCTGGTGTTGCCACTCGCTCGACGATGCGTACCGATGCGCTGCCGATGGAGGCGTCGGAGCATGCTCTCACGGCGGCCGGCCGGGTTCATGGAAGCCAGCTGATTCACCACAGTGACCGGGGTAGTCAGTACGTGTCGTTGAAGTATTCCACGGCCTTGGCGCAAGCCGGAATTCGGCCCAGTGTGGGAACGGTCGGTGATTCTTATGACAACGCTCTCGCCGAAACGGTTAATGGTCTCTACAAAGCAGAATTGATTCATACCCAAGGACCGTGGACATCGGTCGGAGAAGTTGAACTGGCCACCTTGCGGTGGGTTCATTGGTGGAACACCAAGCGACTTCACGAAGCATTGGATTACGCCACCCCACAGGAAGTGGAAACCGAGTACTATCTCACCGAGCCCATCAACACAGGGTCGTAAAAGAAGCGGAACTAAACCCAGGACGCTTCAGTGTCGGCGATGATGAATGCGTCGCGTTTGTCTGTTTTTGCACGTCCCGGATAGCGATCTGCAGCTTTGCGCATCGCAAGACCTGGCAGGTATCCGACTTCGCAACCGCAGTCCCGGGCTACAGCAATTGGTAGTGCGCCGATGGTGTTGGGTTGGTCGACGATCACGAGCACGGTGCCAAGCTCCTGAAGCTGGTGAAAAACGCCTGCTAGTTCGGATTCGAGTTGGGGCAACGGTTTGTCGAAGACCTTGTTGCCATCACGGTCTAAGGCGCAGGCGTGGTGTTCAGATTTGCCGACGTCTAGACCAAGGAAAATGTAGATGGAATGCTCCGGAGACATGATGAGCTCCTAGAAAACGAGATGGGTATGGCGTTGTTCCAGTCGCTGGCGTCATGACCTTCGTTGCAAGCACCCACGTTACAAAGAGACCTAGTTTGAAACTGGCCGTGTCCCTATCAGCTGTCATCGAAAGTCCTGGCACCCGGCGGCAACACCCCCGGATTATGGAAACTACAGGGCAAGTAAGCCATACCGGGACCAGCGACTATCCCCATTATCAGGGACACTCACAAGGTAACGGGTGTCCACGTCCATGACCAGTCAGTTCGAGGCCATGAAACTGCCTGCCGAGCGCCTGCCACCCACGTACTCAGCAACCACATGATCAAGCCTCGCGACCGCCTCCAGGTCGGCCGCCGTGGTCACGGTGTACGGGTGTGGGTAGTGGGCGTTGTTCTGCTGGCCTGCCACCTGCGCGGTGAATATTGTCATCACCTTCATGGGGTGACCTCCTGAAAGTCAGCGTCGAAATAGGTGATCGGCAGCTCGAGGTGGTTGGCCTATTCGATCTCGGCGCGCACCCCTGCCGAGACACGGGCCGTGTAGACCCAGATCGCCTCGCACTTGCTCAAAAGAATTCGATTGAAGAACAACGCCAGCTCACAGTTGCTCGCTTCGGTATCGTCCATGAACTGCGGAAACAGCAAGTGTGGTGCGAGCGGGATCTTGTGCCATGACACCGCGTGAGCACACAAGGCTCGAGCCAACTCCACATTGTTCTCGACGTCCCCGGAGTACGGGGAGCAGATGTAGACCAAGGGCCGGTAGCCGTACTCGGCGCGCTGAAGATTCTTCAGCGCTTTGAACGCGGTGGGGTCCGGGTAGCCCTTCGTGATGTGGGGCGAAAAGCCCAGGCCGATGTTGAGAGCAGTCGTCGTCATGCCGCACCGCCGTCCTGCTCGATGACCGGCTGCAGGCCGAACTGGTTCTTCAGCGAGCCGTAGACGAAGAAGCGACCCTTCTGGATCCAATACATGTGCGTGCGGGTCTTGCCCTCGTCGTACTCGTGGGTCTTGGACTGCGTGTAGCCCTGTTCGGCGAAGCGGGCGTAGAGGAATCAGCGGCCGGACTGCCTGAACTGGATCCCGGCGTCGTGCAGCATCAAGTTCAGCCTCTTCGCCGACAGCCCGTAGTCCTTGGCGATCTCCGTGATGGTCAGCAGCGAGCCTGACTGGAGTACCACGTCGTAGTAGGAGACCTTCGGGGCGGCCTCAAGCAGGGCTTGCCCGGCTGCCAGCCGCTTGGCCCGCTCGGAGCGAAGCTGGACGATGGCACGCTCGAGGAACTCGTCATCATCCAAGAGCTCGTCGATGGCGTAGACGCCGTGGCGTCGGATGGTGGGCAGGACCTCGTCGACAACCCAGGCTTCGAAGTCCTGGGCTGTGGGGAGCTTGGAAGAGAAGACAAGCCGGTACAAGTTCCCCTCGGTAACGAACCTGATCTGCTGGATACCGCCCGGGGTGTCAAGGGGGTAGCGTTTCACGCCCCCCTTACAGTGACGTGCCAGAGCGTCTTTCGTATTGACATATCCGAGGGTGGTGGCGACGTCCCGGCCACAGAAATAGACCGTGCCTTCCTATTCGATCGTGTGGATCGTTCCGAAGGCATCATTTGTGAATGCCTGGAGGGTAGTAGTAGCCATGGCTGGCTCCTTCCTAGGAAGCCGACGATGAACATGCGAGAAAGGTATGGCTTCCTACCAGGAGGGCTTCGAGCAGGCCGGATGTATAACCACACACCGAAAACTAGGTTGGCACGGCTCAGATCTGTGACATAACCTGGATGGCAACATGACCGGTTCCGCTACCCGCCGAGGTGGGAGTCCAGGGCTAGTCTTCCTTGTGCTCAGCCAAGGTCTCCGGGGTGTTGGAGCCGCAGCCGCAACCAGCGCCTGCGGAATCATCTTCCAGTTGACTCCCGGAGCATCGATCAAGCTATACTTAACTCAATCGTTCAGCCCGCCTCGACCTCGGTCGGGAGTGGGCTGGATCTCTGTACAGGGTCGGAGCCAACATATTGAGCAAGCCGGTAAAACGAGCAGCAGCAATCGCTCAACACGTCGATCTGCTGCGTTCTCGCGGTATGCAAGTCGATACCGTCCTTGCATACCAATGGCTTAGTTTCGTCAGCTATTACCGACTATCAGCGTATTGGTATCCTGCCCGACACGTCTCGGCCCACGGCGTTCTCCAAGATACGTTCAAACCGGGCACTCGTTTTAGTGATGCTGTTGCGCTTTACGAAGCAGATCGCAAACTACGTGCACTGGTACATGACGGAATGGAACGCGTCGAAATTGCGATGCGCACCCGCGTAGGGGAAGCACTGACCGCAACCGATCCACTCGCTTACGCTGATCCGCAACGGTTTCGCCCGACGTTTAACCACAAAAAATGGATGACGACACTCGACAAGCGCATCAACCGTGCAGGCAGAAACAATGAAGCAATCAAGCATTACCGAGACTCCTACGACAGCCAATACCCGTTTTGGGTACTAGCTGAGGTGCTCGATTTCACTGACATTTCACGCCTTTACGAAGGATTACCGGCATCTGACCAGCAAAAAATCGCCGAGGACATGGGACTCGTCATTGACTTGACAGCACTGTCGAAAAACCAGCAACGCAAAACCAAACTCCAATCACCGCTCGTGCGATGGATGGAACAACTGACTATCGTCCGTAATTTCTGTGCACACCACGCCAGGCTGTGGAACAAATCCTTCGCCCCGGCACCAACGGCAGCATTTCGAACACTCCCGCAATTCGCGTCGCTGCCCCTCGGGCAAAGCGGACAAATATTCGGTGCCCTTACCGTCATGGCGGGGCTGGTCCGCGTCACATCACCAGGAACAACCTGGCCAAACAAAATCAGCAGCCTCATTGACAACGAGTTCTTAACAAACCCTCTCGTCAACCCCACCAGTTTAGGCTTACCAGAAAACTGGAATCACAGCTTCTAACTGCTAATCCTTACGATAAAACTCGCACTCATACCCGTCTGCCGCTAGTGGCAGTCCCGCAGCCCAGTCGGGCACGGTGGCCAACAGCTTGCAGATCTCGTCCACGCTGGCAGTGGCGGTCTCCACCACGATCTCGTCATGGACGTGCATGACGATCCTGTGCCCAGCGCGATCGACCTGGTGCATGCCGAACGTGAGCAGATCTCGGGCGACGGCTTGGACGATGTTCTCGGTGAGTTTCCCACCTTAGGTTTCCAATTGTCCCCATTTGCGACCCGTCGTGATGCTCTCGTGGGTGATGCTGGTGCCACAGAACCTGTTTTCGCCCAGCTTGGGTTTGACGTAGTCCAGGCGACGTCCGGAGGGTAGGCGGATGAACATGATTCTGGACTCCACGGTGAAGGTCAGCGCACCAACACTGGTCGGCTGGCGGGGAGAGATGGCCTCGATGACGGCGGCGTTGATGTCGGCTCACAGCTGCACCACGCTGGGGTTGGCTGCCCGCCACGCATCGACCAGCGGCTGGAGCTCGGATTCAGCGAGCCCCATCCGCAGTGCCTCCATGGCTTTGAGGACACCGACGGCTCCTTGATAGCCGCAGGCGAGCACAGCGATCTTTCCTTTCTGGCGCAGCTCGGCGTTTGCTCCGTCCATGTCGACGGGGACTCCGAATATGCGGCTCACGGTCTCGCAGTACAAATCCTTCCCGTCTCGGAAGGCCTGCAGCGTGGTGGTCTCGCCTGCAAGCCAGGCGATGACCGGCGCCTCGATCGCGGAGAAGTCGGCCACCACGAACCGGTGCCCGTCGGCGGGAATGAAAGCGGTGTGGATCAGCTGCGAGAGCGTTTAGGGCACAGAGTCGTAGAGCAGCTCGACCGCATCAAAGCATCCGGTCCGCACGAGAGCTCTGGCCTTGGCCAGGTCTGGTAGGTAGTTGCGGGGCAGGTTCTGGACTTGGACGAGGCGGCCAGCGAAACGCCCGGTGCGCCCTGCCCCGTAGAACTGGAGGAACCCGCGTCCGCGCCCATCACGACCTGCCACGTGCTGCATGGCCTCGTACTTCTTCACCGACGACTTCGCGAGCTCACCGCGCAGCAGGAGGACCTCACGCACCTCGCCGGTAGCGGTGTCGAGCGCAGCGGCCACCTCGTTTTTCGTCAGTGACTGCAGGGGCGTGCCGTGAGCGGCGAGCCACTCTTTCAGCTGGATCGGCGAGTTCGGGTTCTCCAGTCCAGTGAGTTCCTGTGCACGGGCCAGCGTGGTGGCGCGATGCTGCCGGTCGCACGCCACCGCGTGATCCACGAGCACCCGGTCGAGCCGGATGCCGGTGTCGTTGACGTTCTGGTCCAGGGCGTAGGTGTCCCACTCGGACGCTGGAAGCGGGAAGTCAGCCAGCCTATCGTGGATCGCGAGCTCCACCTCGACGTCGCGGCGGTTGTAGGAGATGAACTGCTCCCACCCGTCCGGGTCGGATGCAGGCGGGTTACGCATCCCGCCCAGGTTGAAGACGCTGGGTGTGGCCGGGGTACAGAACTGGCGGATGAGTTTCTTACCTGCACTGTCTTTGCGCTCCGGCAGGTCAAGGGCGGTGGCGACCTGCTCCAGGCTCATCGGCAAGCCCAGGTACGCGCTCCAGACCATGGTGCAGTGCCACTGGGCAGGATCCAGAAACCTGCGGCCCGTCATGAATTCTGGGTGGTGGCGGTGGAGCCAGGCCGAGAGGCAGATGCGCTCGAATGCGGCGTTGAACGCCCACTTCACTACGTGCGGGTCGACGAGTGCGGCCAGCACCTTTTCGGGGAGCTGGTGTCCGTTGGCGAGATCGACGACCTCGACCGGGCCGCCGTCGATCGAGTAGCCGAGCAGCAGGAGCTCGAAATCGTCGTGGTCGGCGTAGGGGTACACACCGGATTTCGCCAGGTTCACCGGCGAGAAGGTCTCGATGTCAATGAAGAGTTCACGCATGCGCGACAGCTCCTAGAAAACAATGGGGGGTTATAGGCAGGAATGTGTGTATGGAATGACTGATTTCATGTGCGACGGCTAGGCGTGATGCGGGGTTGAACATGCTCTGGGAGCATGTTCGGTGCAAGTTGCGAGGAATCACCCCCGGTGCGGTGTATGTGGCACCAAGCTGGTCAAGAACGGCACCACCAGCGCGGGGCGCACGAGATGGCGATGCAAAGCATGCGGCGCGTCGACGGTACGCAGCCGCGTAGACGTTACCCGGCGTGCCCAGCTCGACCGTTTCGTCGGGTGGTTGCTGAACCCTTCGCCCCAGTGCAGCCTCGGGGGGACGGGACGCTCGTTTCGTGCATCGACCGCGTGGTGCTGGAACGTCGAGGTACCCCAGCCGACGGTCACCGGCGAGGTCTTGCCGACGGTCATGCTCGACGGCACCTACCTGCAGGGCTGGTGCTTGCTGATCGCGTTCTCCGGCCAGCACGTGCTGGGCTGGCAGTGGTGCGATCGGGAGTCCAAGCCGGCCTGGACCGCACTGCTGGAGCGCCTCCCGGCCCCGGAGATGGTGGTCGTCGATGGTGGCCTCGGGGTAGCGGCCGCGCTGTCGGAATGCTGGCCCACCACCCAGGTGCAACGCTGCTACTTCCACATCTTCCAAACCATCACCCGGCACCTGACAATGAACCCGCGACTCGATGCTGGCAAGCAACTACGCGTGCTGACGAAAGCGTTGATGAAGGTCGAAGACCTTGACCAGGCCAGAGCTTGGATCGTGGAGTACCTGGCCTGGGAAGCCCAGTGGGATCAGTTCCTCAAACACCGCAGCTACCCCGGAACCCACAAGGAACGCCCTGCTTGGCTCGGCGCTCATCAACACTGGTGGTACACCCACCGCGAACTCCGCAAATGCCGTGCCTTGTTCCGCGGCCTTCTCCACCGCAACGAACTGTTCACCTGGCTGACCCTCGGCAATGTCCCACTGCCGAGGACCACCTCACCGCTCGAGGGTGGGCCGAACAAGGCCATCAAGGACCTTCTGCGCGTCCACCGGGGCCTGCCCGAAGACCATGCCCGACGCGGCATCGAATGGCTCCTCAACACCTGGTGCCAGTTCCCCCACGACCCATGGTCACTGGCCCAGCCTCACCAATGGACACCAACCAAGACCACACGGCGCGTCATCGACGAACCCGACGGGCCACAACCCGGCACCGCATTCTCATGGGAAGACGGCAACGGCATCCAGAAGGGCTGGGCAGGCCGCTGGCACACATGACACGCCGACAGCCATACACACATTTCTGCCGCTAACCCGAGCAGCGCGACCGATGGAATGGGCCGCAAGAACTCAATGACCGCTCCCATTGCCTCGAACAAGAGACGAAAAGACCCCAGCACGAGCCCGAGTGCGATACCAAAGACGGACGCGATGGAGAGCCCGATGAACCAGGCCACCAACGTCGCTCCGACATCTTGGAGGAACGCCAGATCTACAAGGAGCCCGAACACGTCCACGATCACCTTTGACGCTAGCGGAAGCGCGCTGGCCGGAAGCACTCCAGTGATCGAGGCGAGCTCCAGAATAACCAAGGTGACCAGAGCTCCGACGGCGCCCAGAGCTGGTCGCCGAGTTTTGAGTCCGCTCGGCTTGGAACCAACGCCCGGGAGCCGCGCAGCATTCGCAGTGGCGCTCACATTGCCTCCATTGGGTAGCGGGATGGACGGGTCATCAACGAACCGCACCGACGACGCAGGCCAGCACATTCAGCGGTGCATGTACGCGAGTCTTTGGCATCCAGGCCAGCTGGCCATTCCGTGGACCACGTCAACGCGGGTCTTTCCCTGGATCTCCGACTGGAAAAGCAGGCGTTGAAACCACACCGGCCGAGGCCGTGGCAAACTCGTGGGCACGCCACAGCCGTTGGTAGGTGGGGCTGCTGCTCAGGAGTTGTTCGTGGGTGCCCGTTGTTTCCACGCCATGTTCGCTGAGCACGACAATGCATTCGCTGGAGCGAATGGTGTTCAGCCGGTGGGCAATGATCATCACCGTGCGGCCGGCGACTAGCGAGGAGAGGGCTCGCTGGATGCGCACCTCTGTCCGGGGATCAACCGACGCGACGGCCTCATCGAGCAGTAGGACCGGGGCGTCCTTGACAAGGGCACGAGCGATGGAGAGCCGCTGACGCTGGCCACCGGAGAGGTTTCCACCGGCCTCGTCGATCATCGCGTCGAGTCCGCCGGGCATGGCGGCAACGAAATCATGTGCTTGGGCAAGTTCGAGAGCATGCCACAGGTTGTCATCGCTGATGGCTGTCCCCATTGTGAGGTTGTCGCGCACGGTCGCGGGAAACAGGTAGACGTCCTGGTACACGGTTGTCACTTGGGCAGCCAGCCCTGCCGAGGTCAAGTCCCGCACATCGGTGTCACCGAACCGTACCGATCCATCGTCGACGTCCCAGAAACGGACGACGAGGTTGGCGACGGTGGACTTGCCGGAACCCGACGGGCCCACGAGCGCAGTGACGGTGTCGGGTCGAGCAATCATGCTGGCGCCGTCGAGCACCCGGTGACCGTCGCGATAGGAGAAGCCGACATCACGCAATTCCACCGGCACGCCGTTCTCGGCGTGCACGGGAGCTTCGAGGTGGCCCTCAGGTAGCGGCTCGATGTCCCACAGCTCGCCGATGTGCTCGGCGATGCGCCCCTGCAGGTGTCGGTAGCTCGAGAGCTCCAACATTTCCTGGTAGGGCCGGTAGAGACTCAACGAGACCACGAGCATCAGCAGCGCGATTTGCTGGGGCAATCCCCCATCGAGATGCCGCAGGCACACCACCCAGATCAGCGCAGCGAATCCCAACTCCAGCACGGCCGACGCCAGCGATGTGAGCGGGCTGGTACGCACGGCCATGGCGACGCTTCGGCGACGCAGCTCCTCGACGGTGGCGCGATAACGACCCGCTTGGGGCGCGTCGGGATTGGCTCGGATCACAGCGGTGCCCTGCACGAACTCGAGGAGGTCGCCACTGGCGCGCGAACGCACTTGCATCACACGTGCGAGCACATTCTTTTCGACTCGATCGGAGACCCAGAGCAGGACCCCGAACACTGGCACGCCCACGAGTGCAGCCACGGCAAGACGCCAATCGAAGATGAACAGGACCACGGCTGCAAGCAGCGGCTGCAGCAGGCCCACGATGATCTTCGCCGGCAGATTGATGAAGTCGACCAGCGGCAGGTCAGACACGACGAGCGTCGCTGTCCGCCCGACGTCGAGGCGGTCGTATTCACCCAACGGAATGCGACGCAGATGTCCCAGCACCGAGCGACGCAACTGCATCCAGGCCCGATTGGCCTTCGGCCACCAGGTGCTGGCCAGCCCAACGCCGATGAACCATCGCAGCAGAAAGATCCCCAGCAACATCAGGCCATGACGCCACCAGGCCCCCGCGGAGGGCTCACCACCGAGCACATCGAGCAGGGCCAGCACCACGACCACGATGGGTGCGCTGGTGAGCATGCCGTCGGCGATGATGAGCCAGAGCCCACCACGCCACAGGTCGCGGCGTTGGTGGCCGAGCATCGCCAGCCACTGCCGTACCGGATTCATGGAGCCCAGACCATGGACACGAGGCGTCTCACCGAGTTCTCGGTCACGGTTCGCCGACCTGTCGATGTCGGACGCATCGCTCGAGCGCTCGGAACGGTCAGCGTGGATGCCGGTTTCGCCCGCGCCACCGGTCAACTGCCAGCCCTGGGCATCCAGGTAGTCCGACCAGAGTTCGGCATAGTCTGGGCAGTCCTGCATCATCTCGTCGTGGGGGGCGCAATGCACGATGCACCCCTCGGCGAGGTAGGCGATACGGTCATGGCTGACTATGGTGCCCAGCCGGTGGGCGACCGTGATCATCGTGGCGCTGGCGCGGAGCTCGGCAAGGGCTTCGTTCACAGCCGATTCGCTCTCCGCATCCAGAAAAGCAGTCGCTTCGTCGAGCAGCACGATCTTGGCACCCTTGAGCAGGGCCCGGGCCACCGAGAGCCGCTGACGCTGTCCGCCCGAGAGCTGACCACCACCGGCGGGCAGGACGGTGTGCCAGCCCTCGGGCAGTTCGGCGACGAACTGGCTTACGCGCGCCCGGTCGGCCGCGGCGATCACCTCATCGTCACTGGCCCCGGGGCGAGCCATGCGGATGTTCTCCATGATGGTGTCGGCGAACAGGTAGTCGTCCTGCTGGACGTAGGCGACGCGCCGCATCAGCTCGACCGGGTCGAGATCACGCACGTCGACACCACCAAGGCGCACGGAGCCCTCGGAGACATCGTGGAACCGAGCCAGCAGGCCGAGCAGCGTCGACTTGCCGCCCCCAGAGGGGCCGACGATTGCCAACGAGGTGTTCTCCGGGATGTCCAGGTTCACATCGGAGAGCACATCGGGCTCATCGTTGTCGTACCGGAACCACACATTGCGCAACTCCAGAGCGAACCCCTCCGGCTCATGGGCTTCGTTCGGCACCGGCAGATCGGGTTCGTCAAGGATCTCGGCGATGTTCTTCAACCCGGCCTCGACCTGATACTGCAGGACCGCGAGGCTGATCAGCAGACCCATAAGTGGTTGCGCGAAGCCAGTACCCACCAGCAGGAAGAACACCAGCGTCGCCGGGCTGATGATGCCCTGCGCGGTACACCACAATCCGACGGGCAGGATGAGTAGAACCGGACTCGACGACAGCGCCGTGCTGGCCACAGCCTGCCACTTGCCCCGGGCCTCCTTCCGGTTCTCGATATCTGCGGTCGCCGCTATAGCGGCATCGGTGGCACCGTGGCCGGCCCGCCCCGCCAGGAAGCCGCGCAGGACGCGCATTCCGCGCAAATACGAAATGACGCTGGTGTTGAGGTCGGCTTTGATCGTCGATTCCTGCTCGGCGAACCCAGCAGAACGGTTGACTCCCCAAACGATCAGCGCAACAGCCAGCACGACCACGAGAACAGCCGCCACACCGACCTGCCAGCCCATGATGAACATGACGATGATGCTTGCCACCGGCACCGCGATCGCCGCGGCGATGTCGGGGATGGCATGCGACAGGCCGAGCTCCAGTTGTTCCACATCGTCCTGCAGAACCTTCTTGAGGTGACCAGCGCTTCGAGCGCGAACGCGGCCCAGCGGCATGCGGGCCAACCGCTCGGCCAGCGCGACGCGGAGATCAGCGAGGATCCGGTAGGCAGCGTTGTGTGACACAGCATTGGCCAGTGCCTTGAACACCACCTTGGCGATGACCGCCAGCGCTGCCCAGACCGCGAGCGTGATCAACGCGAAACGATCCGGTTCGTCGCTCAGGAAGAGTTCGGTCGCCACGAGGTGGACGATCAGATACGGCGCCAGCCCCAGCAATGCTCCGACGATGGCCAGGATCGCACTGGCGATCAGGGCACCCTTGCGTCGGCCAATCGTGTGGGCGATGCGCTGCTGCCCGCTTGCTTGCACGTGATCAGGCATGGGACTCCGCTTCGTTCTCCGGGCTGGACGGACATAACTTTAGGTTTGCCTTACTTAACTACATCGCCTAGGGTTGTCGCAACTGCCCGATCCGGCGTAGCGCTTGCCCGACAGGAGACCAGTCGATGGCCGACAACACTGCCCTGCAGGATCCCGCGGGATCCTCCCGCACGAGATCACAAACCATGGCTCGCGGCTCACGACTCGCACTGATCGCGAGTCTCTACAGCACGCAGAACCTGTCACTCGCAGCGTTCAACTACACCTTCCTGATCGCAGCGCAGAACGCGGGTGTCTCCCTCGAACTCATCGGCGCCGCCACCGGCGTCGCGATGATCCTTGTGCTGAAATTCGTCTGGGCGCCGTTGGTCGACCGAGTCGGGTCACGCAGCCTGGGGCACTACCGCGGGTGGATCATCGCGTGTCAAACGGCCCTGACGATCGGCGCCCTGGCACTCGCAGCCCTCGACCCGGGCCGACACTTCGCGTCGATCATGATTGTCTTCGCGTTGATCTTCCTGTTCGCCGGCACACAGGATGTCGCCACGGATGCCGCCACAACCCGGCTGCTAGACCCACAGGATCGCGGCATCGGCAACGGAATCCAATCGGCAGGGGCCTCCTTCGCACAGATTGTCGGCGGCGGCCTGCTGCTGCTGATCTCGGGCAGCGTGAGTTGGAGCGCCGCCATGGTGACGTTGGCCGTCTTCAGTGGCCTGCCGCTGATCCTTGTTGCGCGGTGGCGTGAATCGGAGACCACCGACCACCTTCCGACGCCCCATGTCTCGACCCGACAGGTCCTGTCGTTCTTCCGCCAGCCCGGCGTCGTTCGGTGGACCTTCGCCGTACTACCGCTGTACGTCGTGGGTGGCGTGATCACCTACAACGTCATCCGGCCCTTGCTCACCGACGCCGGGTGGAGCGAGGCCCGCATCGGAACCATTGTGGTCATCGGCGGCGGCACTGCCGGGGTGCTCGCCGGCGTGGCTGCCGGCTGGCTCATCAGCCGCGTCGGCCGTCAGTGCTCGATGGTCCTGCTGGGCATCGCGCAGGTCATCGGTACCGCAGTAACGATCTGGCTGACGCTGACTCCGACCTCGATTGCCGTTGCGGCGTTCGTCACCGCCATCTCCAATGCCTCCTTCGCCGCAACCGGCGCTTTCCTCTACACGATCGCGATGGATCTGACGCGGCCCGAGAGTTCGGGCACGGACTTCACCGCGTTCTCGACGCTCATTCAGATCGTCATGGTCATCGGCGGCGGCTTGGGAATCGCTCTGGCGGGGGTGCTCGGTTTCACCGTGGTGGCCATCGGCGCCACAGCCGTCAGCGCCGCCGGTATCGCGATCGCGACACTCCTGGCCCGACCGGTCATACAGCGCGCCGAAGCACTGGCGACAGCCGGAGCCATTCCCGAATCGGAGAACAGCAATGGATGACATTCCAACAAGTCTGGACCAGCTCATCGACCAGATCCGAGAAACGCTCGGCTCTCCGAACGAGCCGCTCGCCGCTGACGATGACCTGTTCACGGCCGGCCTGGACTCGATCCGACTCATGCACCTCACCGATCGCTGGGCGCAGGCAGGAGCGACGGTGGACCCCATGGCACTGCTCGACGAACCCACTCCCGCCGGCTTCTGGGATGCGCTCCAAGGAGCCTCCAAGACGACATGACCCGCAATGCACCAAGTACCCTCGCTGCCGTATGTTCCAGTGCAACCCTCGGCCCCCTCGATGCTGAACTCTGGCTTGAACCCCACGCGTTGAAACGATGGAGGCGATTTCGACACCGACGCGATCGGGACGGCTTCTTGGTTGCTCGCGTCCTGACCGCAATCCTGTGGGGACGCCTACGCGGACGCGATCCTGACACGTGCTGCTTCCAGCAAACATGCTCCGAGTGCGGCGGACCGCACGGACGCCCAAGAATCGTCGGTGAAACCGAACTCTGGCCCAGCTGGAGCCACTCCGGCGATCTGGTTGCGGCGATCGTCGGCCCAGCCCCTGTCGCCATCGACATCGAGACCAACACACACGCCATTCCCGTCGACATCACCGGCCCCGGCACGGCTGCCGAACGCCAGGAACGGTGGTCGCTGGCCGAGTGCTGGACGAAGGCGGGCTACACCGATCTCGGATCGGCCCTCGACCACATCCGGCGCGGCACCACCCCCTCCCACCCCGCCCTGCCCCCTGCCCAATACCTGCACCGTCACTATCACGCATTCCAGGGGCTACAGGAATCCGGACCCCACCAACCATCCCAAGCTCCGGGGTTCGCGTCTGGCTGGGTTGTCATGCTGTCCCGCGACCCTGCGTCCCACATCGAGGACATCTTCTCAAATCCCTGATATAGGTTAGGCTGACCGAATTTCCGGCGACGAGAGGCTAGCCTTGAAGACATCCACACCTGCCCCATGGCTGCAGCATGTCCCGGCTGTCGACGGTGACGGCGATGCGCACGTGATCGTGTATCCCCACGCCGGTGGCGGTCCGCGCTTCTACCGGAATCTCTGCCGGACACTGGCTCAGTACATGAACGTGTGGGGGGTTATAGGCAGGAAAGGGATGCGGACGGAATCTTGGAGGATTCCATCATGAACCGCTCATACACCAAGGAGCAGCGACGCAGAGCTCTGCAGGTTTACAAGCGCACTCAATCGGTGACCAAGACCGTCCGTGAACTTGGTTATCCAGGGCGATGGACGCTGTACAAATGGTTGCGTGAACCCGCCAAACCTGGTCGACCCCGCAAACAGTCAAAAACATTGACTCGCTACCCGTTTGAGGTCAAGCTTCGTGCTGTTGAGCTCTTCAACGCTGGTTGGAGGCCAGCTGACATCGCTGTGGAATGCGAGCTGCGCTCAAAGATGAGTGTCTATTCTTGGGCACAACGCCACCGTGAAGAGGGAGAATGGGGTTTGATGTCGAAAAGAGAACGCAAAGAGCACACTTGCATGCCCACCCGAGCAGCATTCGAGAAATCAT